>DASXGC010000013.1:0-3122 GCA_036489235.1 Vicinamibacterales bacterium | reverse complement strand
TCAAACGCTTCAACAGCTCGACGCCGTCGCGGTAGGACATCGGCTGCACCGGGATCGGAGAGAACGTCTCGATCTTGTCCATCGGCAGGCGTTCGACGCCTGGCTTCGACGGACGATCGGGCGTAGATGGATCGCCAGGGTAGCGTGGCATGTCCATCACGCTGCCGCGCTGGATCATGCCGGCGCCGCGGAACGGACCGTCGGGATAGACGTCGCCCTGCGAGTAGCCGTCCTCGTGCGGATCCGAATAAATGAGGCACGCGATCGCGCCGTGCTCAGCCGCCACCTTCGGCTTGATGCCGCGCCAGCTGCCGCCGTAGCGCGCCAGCACAATCTTGCCCTTGACGTCGATGCCCAGCTGCTTGAGCTTGATGTAGTCGGCCGGGATGCCGAAGTTCACGTAAACGATCTCGCCCGTGACGTCGCCCGACGGCGAATAGGCGTTATACGCCGGCAGAATTCCCGGCTTGTCGGCCCACTGGTCGCCGCGGATCTTCTCTTCCTCGACCTGCAGCTTCATCTGGTCGGGCGCGATGATTTCGATCTTGCGGTCCTTCGGCCACGGCAGCAGCACGCTGTACTCGTACTTGGCCGATTCGATACCGATCTTCTTGAACTGATCGGTGACGTAATCAGCGAGCTTGATCTCGTACGGCGATCCGGTGTGATGTGGCTCGGCGGTCATGACATCGAAGTCGGCTTCGTTCACTTTCGCTGACGGCAGCGCCTTCAACTCGCGTTCACGTGCCTCTTCGTCCGCGCTGGCCGCGGCCGAGAAGCCGCGAATCCGCTCGGGGCTCTGACCGGAAGCGCCCTGCATCGACAGCCACGCGACGCTCATCACTGCCGCCCATCCGGCAACCACCCTGACCCGAACGCTACGCATGCGGCTCTCCTTGAAACGCCATGGCCTTGAGGGCCTGGATGCGTGCCGCCATCGGCGGATGCGACGCAAACAGGTCGGACCAGGAGCCTTCTTTCAAATTCATCGATCGACCCAGCGGATCCGCAATGCACAAGTGCGCCGATCCCTGCTTGATCATCTCGGTCGGCGCGGCCGCCGATTCGATCTTCTCGAGCGCGCGCGCCAGGCCCATCGGATTGCGGGTCAGCTCCGCGCCCGACGCGTCGGCGAGATACTCGCGCTTGCGCGACACCATCATCGCGAGCATCTGTGCGACGATCGGCGCCAGCAGGATCGCGACGATCCACACCACGAAGAAGATGATACCTGCCGCGCCGCCGCCACCGCGCTCGTCATCGTCGCTGCGCCGGCCGCCGCCGCCCCACATCATCCCGCGCCGGGCCCAGTCCGACAGCAGCGCCACCGCGCCGACCAGTGCGGCGACGATGGTCATGACCCGGACGTCGAGGTTGCGAATGTGGCTCATCTCGTGGGCGACCACACCCTGCAGTTCCTCGCGGTCGAGCGTGTCGAGCAGTCCGCGGGTGACGGCAAGCGACGCGTGGTCAGGTCCTCGTCCGGTGGCAAAGGCGTTGGGATCGGGATCGGGAACAACGTAGACGCGGGGACGAGGCAGACCGGCGGCAATCGCCATCTCGTCGACGACGTTCTGCAGCTGGCGGATCTTGAGCCGCTCGCCCTCGTCAGCGGTCGCCTCGAGCTCCTCGATCGGCCGCGCCGAGGTTGCGAGCAGGACGGCGCGATCGCCGGTGAAATAGCTGAACGCCGCCGAAATCGATCCGACGCCGAGCGCGATCAGCGAACCAATCGGCACGAAGCCGACGGTCGAACCCAGGAAGAACAGGTCGAAGCCGAGGCCGAGGAGAAACAGAAACGCGATGAACGCGAACATGATCAGCCAGGTCCGGCGACGGTTCGAGGCCTGCTGTTCGTATAAGTTCATCGCCTGTTCAGCAGCGAGGATGGGCCCCGCGGTGATTGCGTCCGATCGGGGATCAGTGCCGCGACAAGTCCACGGTCGGAACTTCTCGCTCCTTGTCGTCGGTGATCTCGAACAACTCCGCCGGCTTGAAGCCGAGCGACCCGGCCATGATGTTGGTGGGAAACACCTGCTGCGCGGTGTTGAACTTGGTCGCGATGTCGTTGTAGAACTGCCGCGCGAAACCGACTTTGTTTTCGGTCCCCGTCAACTCTTCCTGCAGCATCCTGACGTTGTCATTCGACTTCAGGGTCGGGTAGTTCTCGGCCACCGCAATCAGGCGCCCGAGCGCCTGCGACAGCTGCCCTTCTTTCTGCGCTGCGTCGGCGGGTCCGGTAGCGGTGAGCGCCTTCGCACGCGCCTCCATCACCGCGGTCAAGGTGTCGCGCTCGAAGTCCATCGAGCCGCGGACCGCGTTGACCAGATTCGGGATGAGATCGTGCCGGCGTTTGAGCTGCACGTCGATCTGCCGCCAGCCGTTCTGCACCTGATTACGCAGGCCGACCAGGCCGTTATAGCTGGCGATGACCCAGACAACGAGCGCGACGATGATCCCGAGAAAGACGAGGACGAACATCGGCCACCTCAGCGATGAAAGTAGTCGTCGGTGTGATTGAGCCAGTCCTGCCGGATCGGGCTGAATAGGTCCAGTTCGAAGGTGTCGTCCAGCGCTTCGGCCTGGTGTTCGACCCACGACGGGATGTGCAGCACCTCACCCTCTTTGACGGTGATTTCCTCTCCGCCGATCAAAAACCTCAGGGCGCCCTGCAGGACGTAGGTCATCTGCTCGCTTTCGTGCGAGTGCATCGGCACCAGGCAGCCGCGCTTCAGATAAATCTGGGTCAGCATCTCGCGCTCGCCGGTGATGATCTTGCGCGAGAGCATTTCTGTCACTTTTTCGAGGGCAATTTCGTCCCATCGATGAAGACGAACCGAGGGATTGCTCATAGGCGTCGAGCATATACCAAGGCGACCCGATGCTATAATTCGAGTCCGCATGAAGGCCGTTCTCAACGACCGCGAGGGCGTCGCTCGCTCGACCGGCCTCGATCTGGAGGGATTCTCGCGCGAGCAGCTGCTGGCGGTCTATCGCTGCATGCTCCTGTCGAGGAAACTGGACGACAAGGAGATCCAACTCAAGAACCAGAGCCAGATTTACTTCCAGATCAGTGGCGCCGGGCACGAGGCCGTGCTGGTGGCTGCCGCGCTGATGCTGAA
>DASXGC010000460.1:0-9475 GCA_036489235.1 Vicinamibacterales bacterium | reverse complement strand
CTTCGCCTAGCGCACGCCCAGCCGAGCGCCCTTCGCCTTCGTCGGTCCAATCTGGCTGGGAATCTCCAATAAGTCCAAGACATCTTTGCTATCAGACCAATCGCGATAAAGTATCGAAATGGAGTTGCGACATCTGCGATATTTCGCGGCGGTCGGTGAGGAGCAGCACTATGGGCGCGCGGCACACCGGCTGCGCGTGGCTCAGCCCGCGCTCTCCCGTCAGATTCAGGACTTGGAAGAGGAAATCGGCTTCAAACTGTTTGAACGGCTCCCGCGCGGCGTGAGGTTGAGCGCCGCTGGGAAGCTATTCCTGGAGGATGTTCGGCGCATTCTTCAAGACGTCAACGAAGCCGCCGCGCGGGCGGCCCGGGTGGCTCTTGGTCGGTCAGGAACGCTGCGAGTCGGGTTCACCGAAAACGCGTCATGGCAGGGCGTGGTTCCTGAATCGCTTCGGCGGTTCCGGGACCTGCGACCGGATGCGGAACTTCAACTTCGGCCATCGGGGAGTTTAGAGCAGTTGAAAGGCATCCGGGCGGGCCGTTTGGACGCAGGCTTCGTCTTCAACATGCCGAAAACCGATCCGGAACTCGAACTCCTCCCAGTGGCGGTACAGCATATCGAACTGGCCGCCCTCAGGCGACACCCTCTCGCGAAGCTCAAGAACGTGCGCCTCCGCGACCTCACTGAGGCCACATTCGTGTGGTTTCCGAGGCGCGAGAGTCCGGCGTTGTACGATCGCCTGGTCCACGCATGTTTTCGCGGCGGGTTGACGGCTCCTCGCGTCGTTCAGGAGGGACGAGACGAGGCAACAATTCTCAGTCTTGTCGCGGCAGGATTGGGTGTGGGATGGGTCCTTGGAACGGCGCGCAGGCGGTGCCCCAAAAGCGTGGTCATCATACCCGTCGTCGACTTGAACGTGCGATTGCCGCTCTCTCTCGCCTGGAGAAAAGACAATGGCTCTCCGTTGGTCGCAAGTTTTGTCGGAGAGGTGCAGCGCCTGCCGGCCGTGCGGGCGCTGAAGTAGGGCCCTTCAGCCTCCTCAAGTGGTGGGCGCACCTGGTGGGCGCACTGCGCGTTCACCCGCATAAACATTACGCCAACTATCCGCCGCAAAAAGATCGAAGACCGGCGTGTTAGGCGCGCGTTCGCGTCGATTGGGAAAGTCCATGTCGGAAATATTTCGCGTCTTGACTGGGGCGAGGATCGAGAGCCGACGGCTATAATCCGGTCGTGCGCACGTGGCAGGTCGCGTTCGCGGGATTGTGCCTGTGCGGCGCCGCCGCGACAGCCGCCGCCCAGGCTGCGGCGCCGGCTCGCGATTCGCGCGCAGCTCTTTCCCCCGCCGGGACCGCAACGGTCCGCGGCCGTGTCGTTGCCGCCGGCTCCGGCGACCTGGTACCCATTCGGGACGCGCGAGTCTCGATCAGTGCGATCACCGGTCCGATTGAGCCCGTGTTCACCGACAGCGGGGGCCGCTTCGAGTTCAGTGGTCTTCCCGCGGGACGCTACACGCTTACCGCTGAGAAGACCGGATTCGTCCGAACCCGCTACGGATCGAAGAACGATCTGGATCCGCCGTCGCTTGTTGATGTGTCTGACGGAGCCGCCGTGAACAGCATCGAGATTCGATTGCCCAAAGGGGCCGCGATTCTCGGTCGTATCGTTGATGAACTCGGCGATCCTGTGATCGGCGCCGCCGTATCGGTTGGGTATCAGGTGACGATCGGGTCAGACATGCGGCTGGTTGGTGTGTCGCGCCCCGGATCGGAAACCGACGATCGGGGCGAGTACCGCGTTGGTGGTCTGGCGGCCGGCCGGTACTACGTGAGCGTCGCAGGCACCTCGGAAGGATCGCCGGTCCCCGGCGCACCTCCGGAATCGGTCAGAACCACCGCCTGGAGCCGGACGTTCTACTTCGCGGCGCCGGGTCTGTCCACGGCGACGCCGATCATGCTCGGCGCTGGAGAGGAACGTCCGGGCATCGATCTCGTCCTCACGTCCGCGCGGTCGGCCACACTCACGCTGAGCCTGGCTGACGCGACAGGCGCGCCGGCGACCGGTCTGATCAATCTCTTCCTGCCGGGCGACGCCCCGGGTTCCATTCTCACCAATCGCGGTGTGCCGTTGTCGCCCGGCAATCCGAAGATGACGCCGACGCTCGAGCCGGGCGAGTGGGTCGCGGTCGCGCTGAGCAGCGCGCGCGCGCTCGCGCACGTCAGAGTGTCGAGCGGCGAGGAGGCGTCGCTGCAGATGACGCTGGGGCCCGGCGCGCGCATCGCCGGCCGCGTCGTGTTCGAGGGTTCATCGGCGCCGCCGACGTTGACGAGCGTGCGGCTTGGCGTGCGCGGCGCCGGTGCCGATACGGCGGTACCGGCGCCGGGCCTCTCGAATGGACCGGCGGCCGTGAACGCCGATGGCACGTTCGAGATCACCGGTGTGATCGGCACCATCGAGCTTCAACCCGCGTCGCCCCTTCGGGGGTGGACGCTGCGGTCCGTGCGATACGGCGATCGCGACTTGCTGGACGACCCGTTGACATTGAGCGGCGGAGAAGACGTCAGCGGTGTGCAGGTCGTGTTTACCGACCAGATCGCTGAACTGTCGGGGACCACTCTCGATGCTCAAGGGCGGCCATTCCCTGGATGTGCGGCTGCGATGTTTCCTGCCGACGACCGCGTGCGATCGGCAACGCGCCGGATGCGCCTGGTGCGCACGGACCAGAACGGACGGTTCAGCGTGGCGGACCTGCCGTCCGGATCCTATCTGGTGGCAGCCACGCCAGACGTTGACGCTGCGATCTGGCGGACGCTGGATTCTCTCGGCCGTTTGCAGACCATCGCAGTTCCTGTGACGCTGACCGGCCGGGAGAAGCAGACGCTCTCGCTCGTCTGCGTGAGCCTGCCATGAGAACGATCCTCATGCTGCTGTTCAGTGCATCGGTCGCCGTGTCGGCGCAGCCGCCGGCGCCAGCCGCCAAGCCCAGCGCCATCATCCGCGGGCGAATTCTCGGCATAAACGGTCGCGCGGCTCGCCGCGCATCGGTCCGCATCCTGGCGCCGACCGGCGGCATTCCGAGAAATGCCGTCGCGGATGCCGATGGGCGGTACGAATTCAGGAACGTCGAAGCGGGCGACTACCGGATCTCTGCCAGCAAGCCGGGCTTTCTCGTGCTCGAGTACGGACAGCAGCGCGCCTTTGAGCACGGAACGGTCGTGACGATCAAGAACGGTGAGACGATTGAAAATGTCGACATCACGCTGCCCGGCGGTGGCGCGATCTCCGGCCGGGTGATGGACGCGCACGGCGATCCCGTCGAGGGCGTCAGCATGGTGTTGATGCAGATGCAGTTTGCGGCCAATCGGCGTCGCCTGCTGCCCGTCGCCGGCGTCGGCCGCCGCCTCACCAACGACCAGGGCCAGTATCGGCTCTACAGTGTGCCGCCGGGCCAATACGTCATCATGGCCGCGCTCACGAATCAGCGTGGGGCGCAAGGGTCGGTCGTACTTCCGTCCGGTTATGCACCGACGTACGCACCCGACACGCCGAACCCGGCTGGCGCGCGCGTCGTCACGGTGGGGCTGTCCGCGCAGATCGACGATGTGAACGTGATGCTGGCGCAGGTCGCCACGTCGCGAATTGCCGGCACGGTCGTCGATGCGTTTGGCAAGCCACTGCGGGCGAGGCTGTTGATGAGTCGAAGCCAGCGTTCCGGCTCGGTCACGATGGAAGAACCTGCGGTCGATTTCAGCGACGCCGACGGCGGATTCGAGATTCGGAATGTGCCGGCCGGCGACTGGGTGTTGCAGGTCTCCACCGGCGGAGATGTGAATCAGGGCCAGGAAGGCGAATTCGTTTCGCGATTCGTCACGGTCAGCGGCACCGATGTGACGGACCTGCATCTGCAGTCGTCCGTGGGCTCCCGCATCGAAGGCCGCATCGTCTTCGAGGGCAACGGCACCGGCGACGCGACTGGTGTCACCGTGACGCCGCTGCCGTCTGATTTCGATCTCGCGCCCTTTGTCGGGCCTTGGGGACGAGGGACCGGACGCGTTGACGGCACGTTCACGCTCAATGGGCTACACGGTCCTCGGCGCCTGAGCCTGATGCGGGCGCCGACGCCGTGGATGCTCAAGGCGATTCGCGTGAACGGCAGGGACGTCACCGACGAGCCGCTGTCGTTTGGTACGAAGGACGAGTCGCTCGCCGATGTGGAGGTCGTGCTCACCAGCACCGCGCCCGGCATTACGGGCCGCGTGACCGGCGCGCGGGGCGAAGTCGTGGCGGACTACACGGTCATCGTCTTTGCGACGGCGGCTGATCGCTGGTATCAAGGGTCGAGATTCCTGAACTTCACGCGGCCGAAGGCGGATGGCAGCTTTGCCGTCGCCAATCTTCCGCCGGGCGACTATTATGTCGCCGCCGTCGACCGGCTGCAGGGCACCGAGGGGGCTGGCGAATGGCAGGACCCGGCCTTCCTGGAATCGATCGCATTGCGAGCCACGCGCCTGACCTTGAACGACGGTCAGCAGCCGTCCGTCACCCTCCGGCGGATTGTTCGCTGACCACCGGGACCGTTCGGAGGCGCGGAAGTTCACACTCCGCTACGCTTTGGTCTCGTCGTTCGATGGCCAACCTGCAGCCTGAAAGCCTCCAGGACGCGCGAGGCCAGCTGGCTGGCAAAGGCCTGGTCCACCGGCGCATGTCCGATGATTCGCCGAAAATAGAGTGGTCCTGTCAGCGCGTCAATGAGCAGGTCGGCGTTCGTATCCCGAGGCAGTTCTCCGGCCGCGATCGCTTGTTGTACCAGATCTAGATTCATTGCTCGTCGCGGCAGATAGAAACGTTCGAGGAAGAGTCGGCGAAGCACGGGATCTTCCTGAACATCGCTGATCAGGCGGACAGCGACGGATGAGTCCTTCGAATGAAGCCACTCCGCGCCGCGAACCACACTCTGATGAAGTCGTTCGAGCGGCGATCCCTCGAGCGGTGGCGCCAGCGCGGGCTTCACCCGCGCCAGGAATGCCTCCAGCATGACCGCCTCTTTGCTCTTCCACCAGCGATACAACGTGGCCGTGCTCACGCCTGCCTGCCTGGCCAATTCCTGCGCCGACACCGACGCAATTCCCCGTTTCTTCAGTAGACGGTACGCCGCCCGAAGAATGGCTTGCCTCGAGGCGTCGCTTCGAGGTCGGCCGCGGGGGCGGGGCTTGGGGCTCCCTGGCGTGCGCCTCGGCGCCGTTCTGTTCATCACGATTCGGTCAATACGACAATAGCATTTTCGTTTTTGGTTGACAATGCCGCCGGGCGCTGATTATATAAACGAAAACAGGCGTTTCGTTATGAAGGAGGATGCGATGGCGCGAGTATGGTTGATCACTGGGAGTGCTCGAGGGCTGGGTCGGGCGATTGCGGAGGCCGTCCTCGGCGCTGGCGACCAGCTGGTCGCGACCGCGCGTAATCCACAGCAACTCTCCGATCTGGTCGAGCGTTACGGCGACCACGTGCGCGCCGTCGCCCTGGATGTGACCGACGAGCATGCCGCGATCGCGGCCGTCCAGTTGGCCGTGGACGCGTTCGGCCGTCTCGACGTGCTGGTCAACAACGCCGGCTATGGCAACCTTGCCGCGATCGAGGACACGACCATTCAGGACTTCCGCGCCCAACTCGAGACCAATCTCTTTGGCGTCGTGAACCTGACCAAGGCGGCCATCCCGGTGATGCGACGCCAGGGGGCGGGCCGGATCCTCCAGTTCTCGTCCGTGGGCGGACGCGTCGGCCCGATCGGTCGCGGCGCGTACGCGGCGGCCAAGTGGGGTGTCGAGGGCTTCTCGGAGGTGCTCGCCAAAGAGGTGGCGCCGCTCGGGATCAAAGTCACGATCATCGAGCCCGGCGGCTTCCGCACGGACTTCGCCGGATCCTCCCAAACCATACTCGCGGACAATCCTGCCTATGCCTCGACGGTCGGAGCCGTCGCGCGGTTTCAGCGTGAGTACGACGGCGTCCAGCCCGGCGACCCGAAGAAGGCGGCGGCAGCCGTCCTGCACGTCGCGGACATCGATGAACCACCGATGCGGCTCTTGCTTGGGCGTGACGCCGTCCGTGCCGCGGCGGACGCGGAGCGTGCGCGCGCCGAGGCCGACAGGAAATGGCGGCCATTGAGTGAGTCCACGGATTTCAGTGGCGACTCTGGACGGACTCCCAGTCCTGCCTCGCCATCGTCCCCGGCCAGCGGTCGCACCCCGCTGAAATCCAGGACGTGGCTCATTACAGGAGCCTCGAGTGGTCTCGGTTATGCTCTCGCGGAGTTCGTCCTCGAGCGCGGCGAGCGCGTGGTTCTGGCGGCCCGTTCGATGGACAGCATGAGCGCCCTCGCCGCGCGTCACCCGGACACCGCGCTCGCCGTCGGACTGGATGTGACCCGCCCTCAGCAACGGATCGCCGCGGTCGAGCAAGCGGAAGCCCGCTTCGGCGGGATTGATGTGCTCGTCAACAACGCTGGAATCGATTTTCTTGGCGCCATCGAGGAGCAGCGCGAGGAGGACTACCGAGCCCAGTTCGAGGTCAACTTTTTCGCTGCCGTCGCGATGCTCCGTCTCGTCCTGCCAGGCATGCGTCGCCGGCAATCCGGGACGATCGTGAACATGTCGTCCATGGACGGTATCGCGAGCCTGCCCGTGAACGGCTACTATGCGTCCAGCAAGTTCGCGCTCGAGGGGATCACTGAATCCCTGTGGCAGGAACTCGAACCGATCGGACTGCGGGCTTTCCTGGTCGAGCCGGGCTCCTTTCGCACCGGAATCGAGCAGCGCACCCGCTTTTCGGGAGAGCCGATCGAGGCGTACGATGCCACGTCGGGTGCGTTCAGGAAAGTGATGACGACCATCTCTCCTGATATGTTTCCGGGAGACCCTGTCCGCGCCGCCGCCGCCATCTATGAGGTCGTCGCATCGGAATCTCCCCGACACTGGGTCGTCCTCGGGAGCGACGCGCAACGAAGGATTGGGGCCAAACTCGACATGCTGCGCGCCGAATTTGAGGCCGGCGACGACATGGCGCGGAGTACCGACTTCCCCGGAAGCGGCAAAGCGATTCTCTGACCCTACTGACAAATGCATCGTCGTCGCGGTTGGATGGAGTATGTGAGATGGCTACATGGCTTTTTGAACCGGGTCACACTGCCGCAATGTTCCGCGCGCGGCACATGATGGTCACCTACGTTCGCGGCCATTTCAAGAACGTGAGCGGATCACTGGTTTTCGATCCTGAGAATCCCGCCGAGTCGTCAGCTGAGGTAGCCATCGACGCCGCGGCGATCTGGACGGGGCAGCCTCAGCGTGACGCGCACCTTTGCAGCGCTGATTTTCTCGATGTCGAGAATCATCCGCGGATCACATTCAAAGGCAATCAGGTCGAAGTCGCAGGCGCCCGCGACTACATCGTGAGAGGCGCGCTGACGATCCGAGCGGTATCCCGCGAGGTCGACCTGAGGGTCAGGTACCTCGGCCAATGGCTGACACCCTGGTGGGAAGAGGAAGGAGGGAAATGGGTCGATAAGGGTCCGAAGCTGCGCTCCGGATTCGTCGCAAAGACCTGCATCAACCGCCACGATTTCGGAGTCAGCTGGAATGATGTCGTTGACAAAGGCGGATTTGTTGTCGGCAGCACGATCAACATCACGATCGACGCGGAGGCGATATTGGAAGGACACGACGCCAGCGCGCGCGCGGCGAAGCTACCGTAGATGCTGCTGCGTCAGCCGCCAAGCAAAGAGCGAACGTTTGACATCCACCACACTGACGTCACTCAGAGAGAGCGACAATAGGACTGATCCGGCTCGCGCGGTTGGCGGGCAGGACACACGCAATCAGACCAACGAGCGCCAGCGGCAGGATCGCCAGCAGCAGCACGACCGGATCGCTCACGTGCACGCCGAATAACTGATGCTCGAGGCTGTGGCTGATCGCCATGGCACCACTGGTACCGAGCACGAATCCACCCACCATCAGCCACACGCCTTCGCGCAACACGAGTCGAAACACCGCGCTCGTGCTGCTGCCGAGGGCCATGCGAATGCCGATCTCCTTCGTGCGCTGCGTCACCAGATACGCCAACATGCCGTAGATGCCGATGGCCGACAGGAGCAACGCCACGAACCCAAACGCCGTGGCCAACAGAACGGCGGTCCGCTGTGAGACCAGCGACCGATCGGTGCGGTCGGTCATGGTCTGCACGTCGAACACGGGAAGCTCTGGGTCGATGGTGGCGATCTCACTGCGAAGCGCACTGGCGACCGACGAGTGCGCCGTCGCGGTGCGGATAGCAAACGTCAGGCTGCGAGGGGGCCGCTGCGCCTGGGGATAGTAGTACGCGCCGACCTCGCCAACGCCTTCAACCAAGCCGCGCAGCTTCACTTCCTTGACGACGCCGATCACCGTATGCCAGACGGTCCTCGCCGTAATGGCGGTCGGATCGGGATTGTCCGAGGGCTCGTACATCCGATGTCCAACCGGATTGGCGTCAGGCCAGAAGCGATGCGCCAGCTTCTCATCGATGATCACGACGCTGGGCGCGTCAGCGGTGTCATGGTCATTGAAGAGTCTGCCCTGGACGAGGCGCATCTGCATCGTCTCGAAGAATCCTGGGCTGGCCCAGACCTCGTACGGCGCGATCAATGATTCGCTCGTGCGCATGTGGTACCCCTCGGCGAGCAATCCGCTCTCCGCGAAGTTGTCGCCGAATGGAATGGACGTCGTGGTGCCGGCCGCGACAACGCCGGCCGTTGATCGAATCGCTCGCAGCGCATCGTCCGTGAACCGACGGACTGAGGCGTCATCCGGATACCGCGATCCTGGCAGATTGACGGATGCGGTGAGCACGGCGTCCGGATTGAATCCCGGGTCGACGGCCAACACGCGGCGGAAGCTCGCGAGCAGCAGCCCGGCGCAAATCAGGAGCACAAACGCGACCGCCACCTGTGTGACCACCAGCGCGCGCCCCTGCGCACGCGCACCCCGGCCAATCGATCCGCCACGTCCTTCCGAGTTCAGACTCGTGGTGAGATTCACGGTGAGTCCGCCCACCACGGGAATCGCGCCGAGTAGCACGCCGACGGCCGCGGCGACGAGGAGCGTGGAGACGATCACCATGCCGTCGATTTGAATCTCGGCGAACCGAGGTAGCTCGAGATTTAATGCCCGTAGCACCCGAAGCGTGGAGGAACCGATACCCAATCCACCCAGAGCGGCCACCATTGTCAGCAGCACATATTCCGTGGTCAGTTGCCGGATCAGGTGCCATTGGTTCGCGCCGAGTGCGAGCCGTGTCGCAAACTCCTTCAACCGCACGCGGGAGCGAACGAGGACGAGGCTGGCGACATTGACGCACCCGATCAACAGGACAAAGAGCGCGCCGCCCCAGAGCAAGTAGAGGGACGAGCGGATGTCGCGAACGAGGTCAGCCTGCAGGCCGACGGCCA
>DASXGC010000458.1:0-6995 GCA_036489235.1 Vicinamibacterales bacterium | reverse complement strand
ACGAACAGTTCCAGTGGTGGACCGGCACCAAGCCTCCGGTCGGTGTGATGAGAAATGCCGCATTTCAGCGGCTGGCGGAGTTTGCAGGCGATGAAAATCACCTCGTTTGAAGAATTCAAGGAACTGGCGCGGCGCGGCACCTTCGTTCCGGTGTGCAAGGAGATCGTGGCCGATCTGCTGACGCCGGTCTCGGCGTTCCTGAAAATCGCCGAGCACGCGGATTACGCGTTCCTGCTCGAAAGCGTCGAAGGCGGCGAACACGTCGGCCGGTATTCGTTTCTCGGCAAGGATCCGTTCCTCATCCTGCGCTCCCGCGATGGCAAGACCACGATCGATCGCGGCGGCAGCACCACGGAGACCGAGAAACCGTTCGTCGACACGTTGCGGGGACTGATGGCCGACTTCCGGTCGCCATTTGTCCCGGGCCTGCCGCGTTTCACCGGTGGCGCGGTGGGATATCTCGGATACGGCGCGTCCTCGTGGTTCGAGCCGGTGTTGGGTGACCTGGGCTCGGCTCCAGACAACGCGGATACCGCCGGCTTCATGCTGTTCGACACGGTGCTGGCGTTCGACCATGTCCAGCATCGCATCCTCATTATCGCCAACGCGCGCATCACGGCCGACGACGACCTTGAATCGCTGTACCAGTTTGCCTGCGCCAAGATTCAGTTTCTGGAACGGGAACTGGAACGGAACCTGTCGCACAGCCGCCGCGACGCCGCCGCCCCGCTGACGTTCACCTCGAACCACACCCAGGAGCGGTTCGAAGAGCAGGTCCGCGCCGCCAAAGAACACATCGCCGCCGGCGACATTTATCAGGTGGTGTTGTCGCAGCGTTTCGAGGCCGAGGTCGCGGCCGATCCGTTCACGGTGTATCGCGCGCTGCGTCACGTGAATCCGTCGCCCTACATGTTTTTCATCCGCATGGGCGGCGTGTCGGTCGTCGGTTCCTCTCCCGAGATGCTGGTACGGGTCGAAGGCTCGCGGGTCGAGACCCACCCGATTGCCGGCACCAGACGCCGGGGACGAACCGACGAAGAGGACATGCGGCTGGCCGAGGAGTTGAAGCGGAACGAGAAGGAGCGAGCCGAGCACGTGATGCTGGTCGACCTGGGACGCAACGACGTCGGGCGGGTCTGCGCGTATGGCTCGGTCCGGGTGCCGCAATTCATGGGGCTCGAGCGTTTTTCTCACGTCATGCACCTCACCTCGATTGTCGAAGGCAAGCTGGCCGACGATCGCGATCGGCTCGATGCGCTGGTGTCGTGCTTTCCGGCCGGCACCGTTTCCGGCGCGCCCAAAGTCAGGGCGATGCAAATCATCCGCGACCTCGAGCCGTCGGGTCGCGGTCTGTATGCGGGCGCAGTCGGCTACCTCGATTTCGCCGGCAACCTCGACTTCTGCATCGCCATCCGGACCGTGATCATGTCGAAGGGCATGGCCTACGTGCAGGCGGGCGCCGGCATCGTCATGGATTCGAACCCGGCAGCGGAGTTCGAAGAAACGCGGGACAAGGCGACGGCGCTGCTGCGAGCGCTCGATCTCGCCCAGGCCGGTCTGTGAAGTCGCCATGGTCTTAGTCATCGACAACTACGATTCGTTCACCTACAACCTGGTGCAGTACCTGGGCGAGCTCGGCGCAGAGGTGCGTGTGATGCGCAACGACGTGGTCACGCTCGAGGACGTGGTCAATGCCAGGCCCGCCCGGGTTGTCATTTCTCCAGGCCCGGGACGCCCGGAGGACGCCGGGGTGACGATGAGTGTGATTCGCCATCTCGGCCAGACCACACCGATTCTCGGGGTGTGCCTCGGTCATCAGGCGATCGGCGCGGTGTTCGGCGGCGAGGTGGTGCGCGCCGGCGTGCCGATGCACGGCAAGACGTCAACCATCGAGCACGATGGCCGGGGCGTGTTCAGCGGCATCGCCGGGCCGTTCCTCGCGTCCAGGTATCACTCGCTGATGGTCGCCGAAGCCGGTTTGCCGCCGGCGCTCGAGATTACGGCGCGCACGCGCGAGGACGGGAACATCATGGGCCTGCGCCACACGAGTTGGCCGGTCCACGGCGTCCAATTTCACCCCGAATCGATTCTGACCGGCGAAGGCCATCGCATCCTTCGCAATTTTCTCGAAGATCGGCCTTGAGCATGTTTCAAGAGCTTCTCGAAAAGCTGACGCGTCACGAAGACCTGACCAGCGGCGAAGCGGCGGCCGCGATGTCAGAGATCATGGAAGGCCGCGCCGCGCCGGCGCACATGTCGGCGCTGCTGGTCGGTCTGGCGATGAAAGGCGAGCGGCCGCTCGAGATCGTCGGGCTTGCGCAGACCATGCGGGCGCACGCGGTTCGCGTGTCGAAACGCTACGACGACCTGCTCGATACCTGCGGCACCGGTGGCGACCGCTCAGGAACGCTCAACATCTCCTCGTGCGCGGCGCTGGTGGTGGCGGCCTGCGGAGTACGAGTCGCCAAACACGGCAATCGATCGGCGTCGAGCCGGACCGGTGGCGCGGACGTCTACGAAGCGCTGGGCGTTCGGATCACCGCCGCGCCTGGCGTGGTCGAACGATGCCTGGCCGAAGCGGGAATCGGCTTCTTCTTCGCGCCGACGTTTCATCCGTCAATGCGTCATGCCGCGCCGGTGCGCCGCGAACTCGGCATCCGCACCGCTTTCAACCTGCTGGGACCGTTGACGAATCCGGCTGGGGCCACGCGCCAATTGGTCGGAGTGTCGCGACCGGAATATACCGAGCTGATGGCGCGCGCGCTAATGCTGCTGGGCACGACCCGCGCGTGGGTGGTCCATGGCGCCGACGGTATCGACGAGCTGACCACCACCGGATACACCAAGATCTCCGAGTGCCGCGGTGGCGTGGTCAACACCTTTTACCTGCACCCCGCCGATGTCGGCCTGGTGAAGGCGCATGCCGGCTCGCTTCAGGGCGGCGACGCGCACGAGAACGCCCGGATCATCGAGCGCATTCTGGCAGGCGAGCGTGGCGCTCCGCGGGATGTGGTGCTGCTCAACGCCGGAGCGGCGCTGTTCATCGCCGGGGCGGCCGGCTCGGTCACCGACGGAATCGTGAAGGCGTCCCGGGCGATCGATCGCGGCGACGCGAAGCGGACGCTGGCGAAGCTCGTTTCGATTTCGACGGCCGAAGAGTTTACGGCAGGAGCGGCGCAGTGACGAGTGAGCAAGCGGCCGCCGGCAGCGAAACGCCTGGTGCGGAAGCGAGGCCGGCCGACCTGCTTGCTACCATCGTCGCCGCGACCAGACGGATCATTGAAGTACGCCAGGCGGAGCAGTCGTTCGCGGTCCTGGAAGCGCGTGCTGCCGCGAAACCGTCCCGCGCCGGCCGTTTTGTCAGCGCGTTGTCGCGGGCCGATCGCGTCAACGTCATCGCGGAATGCAAACGGCGGTCGCCGTCGAAAGGCGTGCTCAGGCAGGACTACGATCCGGTGGCGATTGCGACTGGTTATGCCGCTGCCGGTGCGGCGGCGATCTCGGTGCTGACCGAGCCGACGTTCTTCGACGGCGCGCTCGAGCATCTGGCGGCGGTTCGCGCCGCGGTCGAGACGCCGCTGCTTCGCAAGGACTTCATCGTGTCGGAGTACCAACTGTGCGAGGCAAAGGTGGCAGGCGCTGACGCCGCATTGCTGATCGTGGCGGCTCTGCCGCTGGAGGCGCTGACGCGTCTGCACCGATTCGCCGGCGCGATCGGCCTCGACGTGCTGGTCGAAGTGCACGATGCCGGAGAACTGGCGCTCGCGCTTCAGATCGGCGCCCGCGTCGTGGGGGTCAACAACCGGAACCTGAAAACCCTCAGCGTCGACGTGCACGCGTCGGACGCTCTTATTTCGAGCATCCCTCGCGATGTCGTCGCGGTCAGCGAGAGTGGATTGAGAACCAGCGACGACCTGGCTCGGCTGCGCGCGCTCGGTTATCGCGCGTTTCTGATCGGCGAACGCTTTATGGGTGCCGCAGATCCGGGAATCGCTTTGAGAGCGCTGCTCGACACAAGAGACGCAACATTCTGTGCCGAATCATCGCCGGAGACCCCGCGATGCTCGTGAAGATTTGCGGAATCACGCGGTTCGAGGACGCCGAAGCGGCCGTGCGCGCCGGCGCCGGGGCGATCGGGTTCATCTTCTGGCCGAAGAGCCCGCGCTTCATCGATCCATTCCGCGCGAAGAAGATCGCAGCGCGCTTGCCGGCGTTCGTCACTCCGGTCGGCGTCTTCGTCAATCAGCCGGCGGCATACGTCAATGGCGTCGCTCGTCTAGTCAGGCTCGGCGCGGTTCAACTGCACGGCGACGAGACGAAGGAATACGCGTCTGCGATCGGGTCACCGGTGATCAAGGCACTCAAGGTCGGCGATACGCGCGTGGACTTCTGGCCGAGTCATGACACGGTGTTGCTCGACGCGGACGACCCGATCCGTCGCGGTGGCACGGGGCAGACCATCGATTGGGTCGCGGCCGCGACCGTCGCGTCGAGGCGGAAGGTGCTGCTGGCCGGCGGCCTGACGCCGGAGAACGTGGCCGATGCCATCGCGCGAGTACGGCCATTCGGTATCGATGTGTCGTCCGGCGTCGAACGGGCGCCGGGCATCAAAGATCATCAGCGCTTGCGGGCGCTTTTCGAGGCAGTGTATGGCACCAGTCATCTCGCGACGCGATCCTGACGCGCGCGGCTACTTCGGCGAGTTCGGCGGCCGGTTCGTCCCCGAAACGCTGGTCGAGCCGATCGAGGAGCTCGAACGGGAATATCTCGCGGTACGCGACGACCCGGCCTTCGCGGCGGAACTCGATCGGCTGCTCAAGGACTACGTCGGCCGGCCGACGCCGGTCTACGAGGCGACGCGGCTGACTGCGGCCGCCGGCGGCGCTCGAATCTTCCTCAAACGGGAGGATCTGACCCATACCGGCGCGCACAAAATCAACAACGCGCTCGGCCAGGCCCTGCTCGCTGTCCGCATGGGCAAACGGCGCATCGTCGCCGAAACCGGCGCCGGCCAGCATGGCGTGGCGAGCGCCACCGCGTGCGCGCTGCTGGGCCTCGACTGCCACGTTTACATGGGCGCCGAGGACATGGATCGCCAGGCGCTGAACGTGTTTCGCATGCGGCTGCTCGGCGCCGAGGTGTGTCGCGTCGACGCCGGCAGCAGGACTTTGAAAGACGCGATCAACGAAGCGATGCGCGACTGGGTCACCAACGTGGCCGACACCTATTACCTGCTCGGCTCGGCGTTGGGACCGCATCCGTATCCGTTGATGGTCCGCGAGTTCCAGTCGGTGATCGGACGGGAGGCCCGGAAGCAGATCCTCGAACAGACCGGCGCGCTCCCGACCGCGGTGGTGGCGTGCGTTGGCGGCGGAAGCAACGCCATCGGCATCTTCGACTCGTTCATCGACGATCGCGACGTTCGCCTGATCGGCGTCGAAGCGGGCGGCGAGCTGATCCTGCGCGGACGTCACGCGGCGCGATTCGCCGGCGGGAGCGCTGGCGTCCTGCAGGGAACACGCACCTTCATCCTGCAGGATGACGATGGCAATATCGAGTCGACGCATTCGATCTCCGCCGGGCTCGACTACGCGGCGATCGGGCCGGAGCACGCGTGGTTGCGCGCGCTCGGCCGCGCGGAGTATGCGCACGCGTCCGACAGCGAAGCGCTCGAGGCGTTTCAGCGACTGGCGAAGCTCGAAGGCATCCTGCCGGCGCTCGAGTCGGCGCACGCGATTGCGCACGCCGGCAAACTGGCGCGCGAACTCGGGCCGACGGCCACGTTGCTGGTCAACCTGTCGGGCCGCGGCGACAAGGACGTACACACGGTGGAGAAGAGCCTTGCCGGGAAGTAGCGCGCTCGCGGCAGCGTTCGCAAGGATTCGAGCCGAGAAGCGTCCCGGCCTGGTGACCTATACGACCGTGGGCGATCCGGATCTGCCGCGCTCGGCCGAAGTCCTGAAGGCGCTCGATCGCGCCGGCGCCGACGTACTCGAAGTCGGCGTCCCGTTTTCTGATCCGCTGGCTGACGGTCCGGTCATCCAGCGGGCCACTGAGCGGGCGCTCGCGGCCGGCGGCAGCCTGCGCACCGCGCTGGACGTCATCGCAAAGGTGCGTCCCACGATTACGGCACCGGTGGTGGTCTTCAGCTACGCCAATCCGTTGCTGCGCATGGGAATCGAGGCCTTTGCGAGGCGCGCCGCCGACAGCGGCGTCAACGGCGTGCTGGTCCTGGATCTGCCGATAGAGGAGGCAGGTGATTTCCGCGAGACGCTGGCCGCCGTTGGCATCGACACCATCTTTCTGCTGAGCCCGACGACGACCGAGGCCCGCATCGGCAAGGCGGCGGAACTGGGGAGCGGGTTTCTGTATGGAATTTCGAGGCTCGGCGTGACCGGCGCGCGGGCCCGGCTGTCAACGGACGCCCGGGACATGGTCGGCCGCATCCGCGCGAGGACATCGCTGCCGATCGCGGTCGGGTTCGGGATCTCGAGCCCCGAGCACGTCGCCGAGGTGTGCGCCTACGCAGACGCCGCCGTGGTTGGCAGTGCACTGGTGTCGTTGATTGCCGAGGCCAGTGCCACGCCGCGTCTCGTGGAACGGGTCGAAAACTACGTCGGGTGGCTGAGGGGGGCGGCCGTGCTCAATGCCAACGCTTGACGATTTACGGGACGATATCGACCGCGTAGACGAAGTGCTGGTCCGGCTCCTGAACGAGCGCGCCCGCGTGGCGTGCGAGATCGGAGTGCTGAAAAAAGAGCTCGGCGTCGAGGTGTATCAGCCGGAGCGCGAGAAGCAGGTGCTGGCTCACGTACGCGGCATCGCGGCGGAAGGGCCGCTCGGACCAGACGCGATTGCCCGGTTGTTCGAGCGCATCATCGACGAGGCTCGCCGTCTGGAGCGACGGCTTGTGCACGGCGAAGGCGCGCCACCAGCGTCGGATCATTCGTAGACCAACAGATAACATCACCAGACAGGCAGTGGAGGCGACAGAA
>DASXGC010000346.1:0-2815 GCA_036489235.1 Vicinamibacterales bacterium | reverse complement strand
ACGGCTGCCGGCTTCGCGGTCCGCAGGTCGGAACGGATCATCGACTGTCCCGTCAGCACGATCGTGATCGCCCTCGACTGCGCCGAGACAGCGACGGCGATTGCGCATCCGGAGGCAAACACACACGCGAGATGCAAGGTTCTCATGATCGTCCCAGCCTTCTGCGAAGCGACCCAACGATACCGCAGGAGCAGGCTCGACCGGATCGGACACCGCCGCGACCGACAGATACAGCGCGCGAGGGCGCTCAACCACAGAGATGAGATGAAGCGGCTGGCTGCTACCAACGTGGTAGCTTGCGCTCCACAAACAGAGTATGGCCCTGCGGAGACAGGGCACTCACAAAGGAGCAGCCAGCCATGGAGTATGGTGCCATCGATCTGCATGCGCGGTATAGCCAGATTCGGATCATCGATGCGGAGGGGCGCGTGACACGCGAGCGGCGCGTCGTCACCTCGGCGGAGCGACTGGTCGAGGTGTTCAGCGGAGGCGCGCCGATGCGCATCCTGCTGGAGACGGGGACGGAGAGCGAGTGGGTCGCGCAGGCCCTCGAAGGAGCCGGCCATGAGGTGATCGTGGCCGATCCGAATTACGCGCCGATGTATGGGGAGATCCGGCGGAAGGTCAAAACGGATCGACGCGACGTGGCCGCCCTGGCCGAAGCGAATCGCCGCGGGTGGTATCGCGCGACGCATCGGGTGTCGGCCGCGCAGCGCGCCGTGCGCCAGCAGTTGCGGAGTCGGCGCCAACTCGTGGCGATGCGCAGCGGCACGATCTCGCTGATGCGCGCCTTGCTGCGGCAGACGGGGTATCGATTGGCGACGGGCAGTGCCGCGCAGGTGCCGAGCCGCCTCGACCGGCTCCAGCTGCCGGCGGCGTTGTTGGAGACGCTCGCGCCCTTGCGCCGGATGATTGAGGCGCTGACCCGCGAACTCGCCGGTGTGGATGATCGGCTGGCCACGGTCGCGACGAACGATCCGCTGGTCCAGCGGCTGCAGAGCGTGCCGGGTGTGGGCCCGGTCGTCGCGCTGACCTTCCGCGCGTTTATCGACGACGTGACACGGTTTCGCAGCGCGGCGCAGGTCAGCGCCGCGATCGGCTTGGTGCCGCGTGAAGACAGTTCGGCCGAACGGCGACATCGCGGGCGCATCACCAAAGCCGGGCCGAGTGAGTTGCGGAGTCTGTTGGTGCAGGGCGCCTGGGCCTGTTGGCGTAGCCATGGCAGTGCCAGTTTGCGCGCGTGGGTCGATCGGCTCGCCGCCCGGCGAGGGCGCCGCATCGCCGTCGTCGCGTTGGCGCGTCGTTTAAGCCGCATCCTGTTTGCGATCTGGCGTGACGGGTCGGTGTTTCGCGCGGCGACGCTCGCCGCCGCGTAACGAATTGCTCAAGCCGTGAGCCACGAGAAGGAGTGTCAGCGCGTTCCGTTCCACGGTCGCCTGGACGATCGTCACAGAGATTGCGCGGCACTCCCGCGTATTGCATGCTGCGCCGCCGCGTTGCGGCCTCACAAAGAGCGCGAATAGAAGGCCGCCCGGCTTCGGCCCACGGCCCCATGCGATTCACGTAGCTCGCGAATTCGAGGGAGGAGCTTGACAGTCAACAGCCGCTTCATAGAAGACTCTGAGGCACAGAGATCACTTTTTCAAAAGCTTTCAGGAGAAGGTTGCTGATCTCTGAGCCCCGGTGCCTCTGTGGTTGAGGGCCAGCGGCCTCCGACAAGAGACGGAGCGGCACGAGGTAGAACGAACCACAGAGATTCCGAGGCGTAGAGAGCACTTTTCAAATTCTCCTAACTGAGAGCTGATCGCTCTGTGTCCATGCCCTCTGTGGTTGAGAACCAGCGTCCTCCGCCAAAGACACGGAGCGGCCGCGTCGACGGCCCTTCAGGGCCGCCGCCCTACACGGCCTCGAAATCGATGAAGCCGCGATCGATGTCGACGCCAGTCAACCGCACGCGCAGGCGATCGCCGACATCGAGCCGCGGCGACGCGTGCATCAACTTGCCTTCGCTCGGTGGCGACGCCACCCGGACCCAGGTGCCCTTTGACGAGGCGCCGGTGACGATCGCATCGAACTGCTCGCCGACCCGTGATGCGATCACCATCGCGGCCGCCGATTTCCTCACCTGCCGCTCGACCTTGTTGGCGGCATCTTCCTGCTGCGTGCAGTGGGTCGCGAGCTGCCCGAGCTCGCCGAGTGCGTACGGAGCCGGGTGCCCGGCGAGCGACGCCTTGAGCAGGCGTTGCGTGATCACGTCCGGGTAGCGCCGATTCGGCGCCGTCGAATGCGTATAGTCCTTCACCGCCAGCCCGAAGTGGCCCGGCGGCTCGGCGCCAGGCGGATCGACGACGTATTCGCCCCGGCCGAGCAGTCGAATCACGGTCGTCGAGAGATCGGGGAATGTTTCAGGATCGGCGGCCTTGCGCTTCGCCAGGAACGCAGCCAGCGCGCCGGAGTCGGCATCCGCCGGCAGCGTATCGCCGGTCTGCTCCGCCAGCGTCCGAATCCGATCCCACCTCTCCGGCGACTTCACCACACGACGCAATGACGGAAAGTCGTGCGTGTCGAGGTAGCGCGCGACCACGCCGTTGGCAGCGATCATGAAATTCGCGATCAGGTCCTTGGCGCGGTTCGACTCCTTCGCTTTCACGTCATTGAGGGTATCGCCGTCGAATACCGCTTCGACTTCGATGGTCTGGAATTCGAGCGCACCCTGTTCGTCGCGCTTCTTGTTCAGCGCCTGAGCGGCCGAATCCTGCATCTTGAGCTGCTGATCCATGCCCGGAACCGACGCAGCCGCGGCCGGCAGCGGACC
>DASXGC010000342.1:0-4888 GCA_036489235.1 Vicinamibacterales bacterium | reverse complement strand
AACAGGACATCCTGAAGATCCTCGGTGGCAACATGCTTCGCGTCATGGAAGCGGTCGAGAAGGCCAGCGGCGCGGCGAAGTAGCACGTCACACGGTCTTTTCACGTTCTGTGGCGCACGTTCGCTTAGACTGTTGAAGGATCGAGGAACCATCAGCATGCAACTGGGAATGATCGGCCTCGGTCGGATGGTCGGCAGCATGGTGCGCCGGCTCATGCGGGACGGCCACACCTGTGTCGTGTTCGACTCGCAGCCCGCCAGTGTGGCGGCGCTGGCCAAAGAAGGCGCCGCAGCCTCGAGTTCGCTCGCGGACTTCGTCAAGAAGCTCGAGCGTCCGCGCGTCGTCTGGATGATGGTCCCCGCTGGGGTTGTGGACTCGACCCTGGACAACCTGTCGCCGCTGCTCGAATCGGGCGACATCGTCATCGATGGCGGGAACTCGCACTATATCGACGATATCCGGCGCTCTGAAGCCCTCTCCTCACGCGGCATCCGCTACCTCGACGTGGGCGTGAGCGGCGGTGTGTGGGGCGACGACAGGGGCTACTGCGAGATGATCGGCGGCGACGAGGCGGCGGTCGTCCATCTCGATCCGATCTTCAAGACGCTGGCGCCGGGCATGGGCACGGAGACCCGCACTCCCGGAAGCGAAGCCCGAAAAAGCACCGCCGAACTGGGGTACCTCCATTGCGGACCATCCGGCGCGGGCCATTTCGTCAAGATGGTGCACAACGGCATCGAATACGCGTTGATGGCCGCCTACGCGGAAGGTTTCAACATCCTCGCGCACGCAAACGTCGGCTCGACCGCCAGGACCGCGGATGCCGAAACCGCTCCGCTGCGCAATCCCGAGCACTACCGATACGTGCTGCCGCTGCCCGACGTGGCTGAGGTCTGGCGGCGCGGCAGCGTCATCGGCTCGTGGCTGCTCGACCTTACCGCTCGAGCGTTAACCGAACACCCTGACCTGAAGCAGTTCTCGGGTCGAGTCTCGGATTCCGGCGAGGGACGGTGGACCGCGAGCGCGGCGATCGAGAGCTCGACGCCGGCGCCGGTGCTGACGGCCGCCCTGTTTCAGCGATTCAGCTCGCGAGGCGAGGACGATTTCCCCAACCGGCTATTGTCGGCGATGCGCTTCCAGTTCGGCGGTCACCTCGAGCGACCGCCGGAGAAATAGGCGGATGTCACTCACCGATCTGCCAGCCTGGCAGGCGCTCCAGGCCCATTCCGAGCAACTGCACGACGTCCACCTCCGTTCGCTGTTTGCAACCGACCCCGGCCGCGGCGAACGTCTGACGGCCGAGGCCGCCGGTCTCTTCCTCGATTACTCGAAAAACCGCGTCACCGACGAGACCATTCGCCTCCTGACCGCCGTCGCCGCCGCCTGCGGCCTGCGGGAGCGGATCGCCGCCATGTTCAGCGGCGAAAAAATCAACACCACCGAGGGACGAGCGGTCCTGCACGTGGCGCTCCGGGCGCCCCGCGGCGCCTCGATCCTCGTCGACGGCCGCAACGTCGTGCCTGACGTCCACGACGTGCTCGACCGGATGGCGGCGTTCGCGAACCAGGTTCGCGACGGCCGCTGGCTGGGCCACACCGGTCAACGTATCCGCGCCATCGTCAATATCGGGATCGGCGGCTCGGATCTGGGTCCGGTCATGGCCTTCCACGCCTTGAAGCACTACAGCGCGCGGGATCTGGCCTGTCGGTTCGTGTCCAACATCGACGGCACCGATTTCGTCGAGGCGACCCGCGATCTCGACCCGGCGCAAACGCTGTTCATCGTGTCGTCGAAGACGTTCACCACGCTGGAGACGATGACCAACGCGCGAACGGCGAGGCAGTGGACCATCGACGCGCTGGGAGACGAGCGGGCGATTTCACGTCATTTCGTTGCCGTATCGACCAACGCCGAGCAGGTCGCGGCCTTCGGCATCGACACCGCCAACATGTTCGGCTTCTGGGACTGGGTCGGCGGCCGCTACTCGATGGACTCCGCCATCGGCCTGTCCACGATGATCGCCACCGGTCCACGGAACTTCGACGCGCTGCTCGCCGGCTTCCACGCGATGGACGAGCATTTCCGGACCGCGCCGTTCGAGCACAACCTTCCGGTCCTGATGGGCCTGTTCACCGTCTGGTACACCAACTTCTTCGGCGCTTCCACCGTCGCGGTGCTGCCCTACGACCAATATCTGGACCGCCTGCCGGCCTACCTCCAGCAGTTGACGATGGAGAGTAATGGGAAGCATGTGAGGCAGGACGGCGAGCGCGTCAATTACGAAACTGGTCCGATTTACTGGGGCGAGCCCGGCACCAACGGCCAGCATTCGTTCTACCAGCTAATCCACCAGGGCACCCGGCTCATTCCGTGCGACTTCATCGGCTTCTGTCAGTCACTCAACCCGGTCGGCAACCATCACGACCTGCTGATGGCCAACGTCTTCGCCCAGACGCAGGCGCTGGCGTTCGGCAAGACCGCCGACGAAGTTCGCGCCGAGGGAACCGCCGAGCGGCTGGTCGCGCACCGGACCTTCGAGGGCAACCGTCCGACCAACACCATCCTGGCCGAGCGGCTGTCGCCGGAGACGCTGGGTGCGCTGATCGCGCTCTACGAGCACAGCGTCTTCACGCAGGGGACGATCTGGGGGGTCGATTCCTTCGATCAATGGGGCGTCGAGCTGGGCAAGGTGCTGGCGTCGCGCATCGCGCCGCAGCTGACGGCGACGGAGCCGCCGCACGAGCGCGACGACTCGACCAACGCCCTGATCGAGCGCTACCGCCGGCTGAGAGCCAAACGCGATTGACCGCCGATCGCAAAAAATCTGCGCGTTCCTGCTACGTGAACTTCCACAAACTAGTTATCATTGCGACTCATGACTGTTTCCATTAAACGATCGCGTTCGGCGCACGAAGTGGGCGACGCCTGGACGATTGCGGACGCCACCGAACTGTACGAGATCGAGCGCTGGGGCAAGGGCTACTTCGCCATCGGCGACAACGGACACGTCAAGGTTCATCCGACCAAGGACCCGAATCGATCGATCGACCTGAAGCAGCTGGTCGACCATCTGCAGCTGCGCGGCATCAACCTGCCGACGCTGGTGCGCTTTCGCGACGTCCTGCAGCACCGCCTCCAGGACATCCACGACGCGTTTCAGGCTGCGATCACGCAGCACGAGTACAACGGGCGATACATCTGCGTTTACCCCATCAAGGTCAACCAGCAGCGCCAGGTCGTCGAGGAGGTCCTCGAATTCGGCAAGCCGTATCGCTTCGGCCTCGAGGCCGGCTCGAAGCCCGAGCTTCTGGTGGTGGCCGCGCTCGCCGACAACGACACCCCGATCATCTGCAACGGCTTCAAGGACGCCGAGTTCATCGAAATGGCGATGCTGGCGCAGAAAATCGGTCGCAACATCATTCCGGTGGTCGAGAAATACACCGAGCTGGCGCTGATCCTCGAGTATGCCAAGAAGGTGGGAGTCCGCCCGAATATCGGCATGCGCGTCAAGCTGGCCGCCCGCGGCGGCGGACGCTGGCAGTCGTCTGGCGGTTACCGATCGAAGTTCGGGCTGACGGTCGGCGAAATGCTGCGGGGCCTCGAGGAACTGAAGGCGCTGGGCATGGAGGACTGCTTCCAGCTCCTGCACTTTCACCTCGGCAGCCAGATTCCGAATATCCGCATCGTCAAAGGCGCGCTGAACGAAGCGGCGCGGGTGTACGTGGAACTGGTCAAGGCGGGCGCCGGCCTGCAGTACATGGACGTCGGCGGCGGTCTCGGGGTGGATTACGACGGCACCCAGACCAACTTCGAGTCGAGCGTGAATTACACCATCGAAGAGTACGCCAACGACGTCGTCTACCACATCCAGAGCGTGTGCGACGAAGCGAAGGTGCCGCATCCGACCATCGTGTCGGAGAGCGGTCGCGCCATCGTGGCGTATCACAGCATGCTGGTGCTGAACGTGCTCGACGTGTCCGAGTTGGGCGACGAGTTCGTGCCGAACGCGACCGCGACGGCCGAGACCGAGCAGCCGCTGATCGACCTGCTCCATGCCTACGACGAACTGAGCGCGAAGAATGCGCTCGAGAGCTATCACGACGCCCAGCAGGCGCTCGACATGGCGATGAACCTGTTTTCAGGCGGCTACCTGCCGCTCGATCAGCGATCGCTGGCCGAGAACCTCTACTTCGCGATCTGCATGAAGATCAAGAAGCTGACCCAGTCGATGGACGAGGTGCCCGACGATCTGAAGGGCCTGGACGACTCACTGTCGGATACGTACTTCTGTAATTTCTCGCTGTTTCAGTCGGTACCCGACAGCTGGGCGATCAAGCAACTGTTTCCGATCATGCCGATCCACCGGCTGGAGCAGCGACCGGATCGAATGGGCGTGCTCGGCGACATCACCTGCGACTCCGACGGAAAGGTCGATTCGTTCATCGATCGGCGCACCGTGAGGCGGGCGCTGCCGCTGCATCGCTTCTCAGGCGGGCCGTACTTCCTCGGCGTCTTCCTGGTCGGCGCATACCAGGAGATCCTCGGCGACCTGCACAACCTGCTCGGGGACACGCACGCAGTCCACGTCAGCCTCGACGCGAAGGGCGACGTCGTGCTCGACGCCGTCATCAAGGGCGATACGGTGCGCGAGGTCCTGAAATACGTCGCCTTCGACACTGATGCGCTGATCGCGAAGCTGCGGGCCGACGTCGAGACCGCGGTGCGGGCCGGGCGGGTCGATTACCAGGAATCCGGGCGGTTGGTTCGATTCTACGAGGATGGCCTGAACGGCTACACCTATCTCGAAGAACGGCAGAATCGCTGAAGCGAGTGAGGCAGGCCCGATGAGACGCGCGCTGTCGATTGCGATCGTCGCCGCTACGTGCCT
>DASXGC010000404.1:0-5758 GCA_036489235.1 Vicinamibacterales bacterium | reverse complement strand
CGGTTCTTCTTGTCCTCCATGTCGATCAGGTCGAGGACGATGATCCCGCCGAGGTCGCGCAGGCGGATCTGTCGAACGATCTCCTTCACCGCCTCGAGGTTGGTCTTGACGATCGTGTCCTCGAGCCGGCCGCTGGTCTTCTTGCCGACGAACCGTCCGGTGTTGACGTCGATCGCAACCAGTGCTTCGGTCTGGTTGATGACGATCGATCCGCCTGACTTCAGGAACACCTTGCTCTTCAGCGCCTTGTCGATTTCGGCCTGCACGCCGTACTCATCAAAGATCGGGAACGGCTTGGCGTAGTGCTTTACCTTCGGTGCGAGCGTCGGCATAATCCGCTCCACCAGTTCGAGCACACGCTGGTATTCCTGGAAGTTGTCGATGCGGATGGCCTGGAAATCCTCGGTCAGCAGATCGCGCAGCAGCCGGCTGACGATGCTCTGCTCCTGAAACAGCACCGCCGGTGCGCGCGACGACTCGTTGCGCTGGCGCATCTCGGTCCAGATCTTGTGAAACGCATCCAGGTCGCCGAGGATGTCCTCTTTCGGCCGTCCGCCCGCCGCGGTCCGGATGATGACGCCGCCGGTGAAGCCGTGCGCCTCCCGGAACTCGCGGACGATGCCGCGCAGACGCTGCCGTTCCTCTCGCGATTCGATCTTGCGCGACACGCCGATGTGATCGACGGTCGGCATGAACACCAGGAACCGTCCCGGCATCGTCACATGCGACGTCAGGCGCGCGCCCTTGGTGCCGAGCGGCTCCTTCACCACCTGAACGACGATTTCCTGGCCTTCCTTGAGCAGGTCCTCGATCTTCTGCTGCGGCCGATTCTCGCGATCGGTGCGGCTCTCGCGCGCCTTGCTGCCGTCGGCCTTCGGTTCGTCATCATCGTCGCCGGCGAGCTTGTCGAACTCGACCAGGGTGTCGATGACGTCGGCGACGTAGAGGAAACCGTCGCGCTCCAGGCCGAGGTCGATGAACGACGACTGCATGCCGGGCAGCACTTTCGACACCCGGCCCTTGTAGACGTTGCCGACGACGCCGCGATGGCGTTCGCGCTCGACGAAGATTTCAGCGACGAGGTCGTCTTCGAGGATGGCCACCATGGTTTCGTGGCCGTTGGAGGAGACGATCATCTCCTTGTTCATTCACAAACTCCTTGTCGTCCCCTGCAAGGAACGGCGTTTGAGCCGTTCCCATAGGCCAGCCTGCGAGCCGGCCCAGCAGCGGACTGAAATTAGTTCGTGAATCTGCGCATGCGTACGTTCAGCACCAGCCCGAAGCCAGCGAGGGTCGCGATCATCGACGACCCTCCGTAGCTCATGAGCGGAAGCGTCAACCCTTTCACGGGCGCCAATCCTGCCGACATGGTGATGTTGTAGATCACCTGGAAGGTAAAACTGGCGAGCACGCCGAGCACGAGGTACGAACCGAGCCTGTCCTTGGCCAGGCGGGCCGCCTCGAGCGCGCGCAGAATCACGAATAGATACAGACCGAGCGCCACCAGGACGCCCGCAAATCCCTGCTCTTCGGCCAGCACCGAAAAAATGAAGTCGTTGTGGGCAACGGGAAGAAACCGCAGCTGGCCCTGCGTGCCCTGCTTGAAACCCTTGCCCTCGAGTCCCCCGGAACCGACGGTGATGCGCGCCTGAATCTGTTGGTAGCCGGCGCCTTTCGCGTCCTGCGAGGGGTCGAGGAACGTGGAGATACGAGATTTCTGATAGTCCTTGAGCGCAAACTTCCACGCGACCGGCGCCGCGAGGACGCAACAGAGCAACATGAGGCCGAGGATGCGCATGCGCATGCCGGCCAGGTAGGCAATGGCGAGAAACACCGGCAGCAGCGTGACCGCGGTGCCGAGATCGGGTTCCTTGGCAATCAGCGCGAACGGCAGCAAGGTGAGCAGGCCGCCGATGACGAGGTCGGTCCACGCCGGTGCGCCGCGGTTCTCGCCGAAGAACTTCGCGAGCACCAGCGCCACACCGACCTTGGCGAATTCCGAGGGCTGGAGATTGAAGACCCGCAATGGAATCCACCGCCGCGCTCCCATCTGCACCATGCCGAAGAACAGTACGTAGGCGAGCACCGCCAGCAATGCGATGTAGATCAGGTGCGACTTGTCGGTCAAGGTGCGGTAGTCGAGCGCCAGCGTGCAGGTCATCGCGATCAGGCCGATGACGATGGCGTAGAGCTGGGTGCGGTAAATATGCGAGACCGCGCGGGTCGGGTCGGACGTCGTGCTGTAGATCATGACCACGCCAAGCGTGCACAGCAGCAGGATGGCGATGACCAGCGCCCAGTCGATGTGGTAATAGAGGCGTCGCTCGAACACAGCGTCAGTTTCTTCCTTCCGCGCTCATTCCCGCGGTCAGGTGCGCAAACGGGTCGACATAGTTCAGCTTGAAGTCGTCGGGCACCGGCGGGAGCGGGTGCCCTTCTTTTTTCGCAAAGAACGTCTCGAGAATGTGGTGTGCCAGCGCGGCGGCATTCGAGCCGTGAATGCCGTGTTCGAGGAACACCACGCCCGCGATTTCAGGCTTGTCGCGCGGCGCAAAAAATACGAACCAGCCATGATCACGTAGATCTTTGGTGGTCCTGCCGGCGGCGATGCGGCCGGTATTCGAGATCACCTGCGCCGATCCGGTCTTGCCGGAGACGTCGTAGCCGACCAGGCGAGCCCGGCCGCCGGTCCCACCCTGGTTGACGACCATCCACAGACCGTCGCGGATCGCCTGAAGCTTGTCCGGATCGATATCGATCTTCGACTGGGGCGGCGGCGCCGGCACCGGCTTCCAGCCCGCGCCATCGTCCACCGACTTCAGCAGGTGCGGCGTGACCCGCGTTCCGCCGTTGGCGAGCGTCGCCATGTAGACCGCCATCGAGATCGGCGTGAGTGAAACCGCGCCCTGGCCGATGCCGACCGAGATGGTTTCACCGGCGTACCACTTTTCGTGCATCTTCTCGCGCTTCCACTCAGTCGACGGCACCAGTCCGGCCAGCTCGTTAGGAAGATCGATGCCGCTCTTCACGCCGAGACCGAGGAGCGTGGCCCACTTGTTGATCTTGTCCACGCCGACCATGTTGGCGACCGTGTAGAAGTAGACGTCGCACGACTGCTCGATCGCGTGGCGCAAGTCGATCGAGCCGTGTCCTTTTTTGTTCCAGCACGCAAACTCGTGCCCGTAGAAGTTGGCGTGACCGGCGCAGTGCGCGTGGAAATCGGGCGTGATGATGCCTTCTTCGAGTCCGGCCAGAGCGACCGCCATCTTGAAGGTGGAGCCCGGCTGGTATTTTCCCTGAATCGCCCGATCCTGCAGCGGCCGCAGCGCGTCGGTGTTGAGTGACGACCAGGTCGAGCGGTCGATACCCGAGGCGAAGGCGTTGGGATCGTAGGCGGGCACGCTGGTGAAGCCGAGCACGTCGCCGTTGGACGGATCGAGCACCACGGCGGCGCCGTTGAATCCGGCGACGCGGAAGCCGTCCTCGATCGCCTTCTGCACGTCATAGTCGATCGTCAACTGCAGACGCTGCCCTTCGGTCGGCTCGTCCTTGTCAAGGGTGCGGATTTCACGTCCGACGCTGTTGACCACGACACGCTTGGCGCCATCGCTGCCCTTCAGCATCGCGTTGTAGACCTTCTCGATGCCGGCCTGACCGACGATGTCGCCGCTCTTCAACCCCTCGTCGTCGGACACCTGGGCATCGTTCACTTCGCCGACATAGCCGAACAGATGCGCGGCAAATTTCTCCGGATAGGTCCGCGTCGGCACCCGCTCCACGCGGACGTCGGGCAGCTCGCTGTCGAGCCGGTGCGCCATCACGGCAGTGACCTGTGCGAAGGAGGCGTCCTGCACGATGGTGATGGGACGGTACTCGGGCTCACGTTTGTGACGGTTGACGATGTCGCGAACCGAGGCTTCATCGACGCCGATCACATCGGAGAGCATCTGAATCGTCCGGTTCAGATCCTTGGTCTGCTCGCGAACGATCGAAATGCTGTACGACTGGCGGTTCTCGACCAGTACCTTCATGTCGCGATCGAACACGATGCCGCGCGGCGCGCGCAGAGGAAGGGTGCGCTGGTGATTGTTCTCGGCCATCTCCTCGAATTTCGCGTGCTGCACGACCTGCAACACCCAGAAACTGACGGCCAGCACAGAGAACACCACGATCACGAGGTACTGGAGGATCGACAGCCTGCTGCCAACTTTTCGGCGATCTTCAACAGCCATAGCTCGTTACCCTGCGGGACATCGCCTACCGGCGCAGCCGTGTGCGCGATGCACGCCGGCGTTCAGCCGCGCCCGGCAGGAACTCGACCAACTGGAACACCAGCACACCGATGACGGCGTTGCTCGCGGCCTGGCCGGCAACGACCGTCATGGACGTACCAAAATGACGCAAATCGAGCAGAACGTAAAGCCCCATGAACATCGCCGCATGGAGGACGGCGGCCCCGAAAAACACCAGAAACCTCGGCAATGGCTGCGAGACGATGAACTGAGTGCCGATGAAACCGGCCAGAAACCCGACAATCGTCTTCGCCAGACCGCCGATGCCGATCACGCCGCTCGACATCGCGTCCTGAATCAGACCCGCAAACGCGCCGGTCATCAGCCCGGTGGCCGACCCGGACGTCAACGCGACATAAACCACCACCACCAGCACGAGGTCGATCGCCACCGCTCCCCGCACCACGAACCGTGCGAGCGTCGTCTGAAGCGCGAGCGCCACCGCGACGGCCAGGATGATCCTGGCCGCCTTCACTCCGAGGCCCCCGGCGAAGGGTCACGCCCGGGCGTCGGCGTGACGACCACCAGCACGTCCTCCAGGCCAGAAAAATCGACCGCCGGCCGCACCAGGATGCGGTGATACGCACCGCCGGTCTTCTCGACCGCCTCCACTCGTCCGATCACGAAGCCCTTGGGATAGATGCCGTCGATGCCCGAGGTCACGATCACATCGCCGACGATGATGTCCGCGGCGTCGGCGACGAAATCCATCCGCAGCTGCCGGTCGCCCTCGCCCACCAGAATGCCCTGGGCGCGCGAACGCTCGACGATGCCGCCGGCGGCCGCGTTGCGGTCGATGAGGAGCTGCACCTTCGCGGAGCGCACGCTCGAAACGACGATCCGTCCCACGACGCCGGCCGGCGAAATGACGCTCATGTCCTTCTTCAGGCCGTCGCCGGCACCCTTGTCGATGGTGACTGTTCGAAAGTCCGGCGTCGCCGCCGCCCCGATGATTTCCGCGGCGACCGTTGAGAGCGCCACATGGCTTCGCAGGTCGAGCATCTGCTCGAGGCTGCGGGATCGATCCGCCAGTGCCCGCTGCTCCTGCAACGCGACCTGGGTGTCGGCGAGCTGGCGCTTCAGGTCGTCGTTCTCGCTCTTCACCCGTCGCAGGCCGATGTAGTTACTCCAGGCGTTCCGAAAGCCGGACGCGATGCCGAAGGTGCCGCGCTGCGCTTCTGAAAACACGCTGAACGTGACCTGCTCGAGCACGGGGACTCCTGACCGCGAGTTCACTTGCGCAGAGATCAGCAGAATCTGCGCCAGCACCACCGTCAGGAACAGGTAGCCGGTCCGTTGCCGTATGTCGATCAGCGCCACTAATCGATCGAAATCTTTCGAAGCAGGTTGAAGTCCGACAGCATCTTGCCGGCGCCGAGCACGACCGACGACAGCGGATCTTCCGCCATTGCCAGCGGCAGACCGGTTTCTTCGCGCAGGCGCTTGTCGAGGTTCTTCAGCATCGA
>DASXGC010000380.1:0-22823 GCA_036489235.1 Vicinamibacterales bacterium | reverse complement strand
GTTCGAGCATTGGGTGAACGAGATCCGCAAGGCGCTGCCGTCGAGCGACTACTCGCTGCTCGACGTCCCGCTCGACCACACGTTGTTTCACATGCTCTACGACGTCAAGAAGATCCCGCAGATCCCGGGGATCAGTTACTGGCTGGCTACCGGCGGCCGCACGTCAGAGCGCGGGCCGGCCAGCGCCGAACCGCACGTCCGCGCCATCGCCGATCGCTCCGGTCGCCTGCTCGTCGTCATGACGCACAACACCGATTTCGGCGACGCCTTCGAGCGGGAGGGCGATAACCACGAGTATTTCGAGGCGTTTGCCGGCGCCGGCTACGCGTTCGGGGTCAATACCCTCATCTACTCGCTCACACACTGAATCCGTTGGCCTCTGATCAACGGGCCGCGTATGTTTTTTCAACGGGCCGCGTATGTTTTTGTCCGGCCCGTTCGTGCGTTCGTGACGGTGAACGATCCGTCCGCTCGAGCGCTCGCCTTGATCCAGTGATTGGCGCTCTCGTCCAGATTCGCGATGCGTTCGTCCGCCACGTTCGGCGCTCCTGCCGATGTCGCGCGGTGGAGCTGCCAGGAATCCTCGAGACCGGGAACCTCACGTAGCGCGCCAAGCAGTTCGGGCGCGCCGCCCTTGGCCGGACCGTTGTTGACCACAGCCACGCGCGGACGGAATGCCGCGAAGACGGCGGGGATGGCGGCATCCGGACCACCGTGATGCGCGACCAGATACAGATCGATCGGGCCGACCAGATCGTTCGGACAGGCCAGCGCGTACAGCGGCGGTCCCGACAGATCGCCGACATCGAGGAATCGAAAGCGGCCGAACTCCAGACGGATACCGGTCGAGCGCGGGTTTTCGTTGCGCTCCTGCGCGGCCGGCGCCGGCCCGGTGCAGGCGCTGTTCGGCTTCCCCGCTCCGCTCAGCGCCCGCGTCAGCGTGCGTCCCGCCGCGCTGACCACGACCGCGTCCACACCCTTCAACGGCAATCTGTCGCCAGGGGCAGGCTCGAGGTGATGCCCTTTCGCGCGTACTGCCTCGTACCGCCTGAACGCGTCGAGTGTGCCTTCGACGTTCTCCGCCTCCGGCAGCACGCTCCCATGATCGATGAATGTGCCGATCGGAACCTGCTGCGCCAGTTCCACGACACCACCGTCGTGATCGGCGTGAAAATGCGTGATCAGCAGGTAGTCAATGCGCTTGAGCCCGGCGTCTTTGATCGCCGCGAGAATGCGGCCAGGGTCTCGCGCCTGACGCGGATCGCCCGGCAGCGAGGCGAACGTGCCGTCACCAGGGAAGCCGGCATCCACCAGCAGTGATTCACCGGCCGGCGTGACGATGAGCGTGGACTGGCCGCCCTCGACGTCGATGAAATAGATGTCGAGCGCCCGGGCCGCGAACACTGGTGCGATCGTCAGCGCCAGCGCCAGCATCAGCGCCACCAGCACAGTACGGTCGGTGATCCCGGTTAGTCGTATCGCTCGGGCCGCCGCAATCAGTGTCACACCGCCTCCTCGTGAGATGCTTGACGTGCATGCGCATCGGCCTGGTCGTTACCGGCGGCTTCGATCGCAGCGGCCGGGAGCGGGTCGTGCCAACCCTGCTGTGGCTGGTTGAGCGCCTCGCGCGCCATCACCAGGTGCACGTGTTCGTCATCGACTATTATCGCGAACCCTGCGATTATCCGCTGCTCGGCGCCACCATCCATGACATCGGGCGCGTACCAGGGGCGCGGGGGCTGCGCCGCGTCCGTGTGCGCCGGCTGCTCGCGGCCGCCATCCGCGCGCACAGTCCGTTCGACGTGCTTCACGCCTATCTCGGCGTGCCTTCCGCGATTGTGTCGCCGATCGCGCAGCGACTCGGCATACCAACCGTTTTGTCGCTGGCCAGCGGCGAATTCGTCGCGCTCGAAGACATCGGCTACGGCATGCAAAGGCGCTGGGTCGATCGCTACACGCTGGCGCGGGCGGCGGCGGCAGCGACGCGCGTCACCGTGGATACGGCGTTCATGGCCAATCTCGCTGCCGCACGCGGCGTCGGTACCCGCGTCATCCCGCTCGGCATCGACACGCGCGTTTTTCCGATGACATCCCGAACGGAAGGTCCGCCCTGGCGGCTGCTGCGGGTGGCCAGCCTCAATCCGGTCAAGGACTACCCAACGCTGTTACTCGCGACTGGGTCGATCGTTCGCCGCGGGCTCGACGTCCGGCTCGACATCGTCGGCGAGGACACGATGAACGGCGCGATTCAGGAGCTGACCCGGACGCTTGGCCTGGAGGAGCGCGTCGCATTTCACGGATTCCAGCCGACCGATCGACTCGCCGGTTTTTACGCTCGCGCCCACCTCCACGTGTCGCCCTCGCGACACGAAGGCGCCGGCGTGGTCATGCTGGAGGCGGCTTCTACCGGGTTGGTGTCGATCGGATCGGCCGTCGGTCACCTGTCCGACTGGTCTGACGTTTCCGCGTCGCTGCCCGAACGCGGGGTCGCCGTGGCGCCGCAGGCACCACAGGCGCTTGCTGATGCGATCGTGGATTTGTTGTCTGATCGGCCTCGACGTGAGCGGATCGCCGCCGCCGCACGCGATTGGACGCTGGCGCACGACGCGGACTGGACCGCCAGGCAGTTCGATGCGCTTTACGCGGAAGCCGCGCGCTCGAAGTGAAGCGCGGGATCGGGCCGATCCGGTAGCGCACGCCTCAGCGGCAGCCAGATGATCGCCTCGCCGATGGTGAAGCCGATCGCGGCGCCGGTCGCGCCGAAGGCCGGAATCAGCACGGCCGCGGCTCCGGCTTGAACCAGCAAGGCCACGGTGCTCCAGCCAACCACGCGCGCTTCGCCGCCGGCCGCGTAGAGAAATATCTTTCGTGCCGAATTGCTCAGACTGGGAATCAATCCGATGCCGATCCAGACGAGCACGGGCGCCGCGCTCGAAAACTCAGCGCCGTATACCAGAGCGAGGAGGGGCGCCGCCAGCAGTATGCAGGCCGCGGCGGACAGCGTGGCGAACAGGAGGATCATGCGGCTGAACGTCCGAAAGACATGGCCGGCATCTTCCGGATCACGACTGTAGTCGTGCGACAGCACTGGTAGAGCTCCCGCAAACACCGCTTGCGGGACCAGCCGCGTGACCCGGCCGACTCTCGCCGCCGCCGCGAACAACCCGACGGCCGATGGCGTGGCGAGATAGCCGAGCATCAGCGGGCCGATTCGCGACTCCAGATTCGCAACCAGACCGGTGGCGGCGAACGGCAGCGCCCGCCGTATCAACCGTGTCAGCGTCCGGTATGGGACGCGAACGGAACCGTGGGCGCCGAACATGGGCCGCCAAAGGATCGCCGCCGATGCGAGCTGGGTCAGCTGGATCGCTGCCGCGAGCGCCATCAACTTGCCGACGCCGGCGCCATGACGAACCAGCCACCACGCGCAACAGAGTTGCACGCCCAGCCACGCGGTCTCTATTCCGAGTACTGTCGGCAACCATCGTGGCTGCGATCGGAACATCGCGCCGAAACAGCCGTAGACCGCGCCTAGGGCGCCGAGCAGCACCCCGACCCGCATTCCGGTTACCGTTTCTTCCGCTCCGCCAAAGTGAGATGCCGCGACGAACAGTCCGGCGCCGAGCGGGATGACGACGATGAGGCGGAGCCAGAGCGCCCCGAACACTTCATGCCACGCCTGGATGCCGTCTGTGCCGAAGCGGGCGCCGTCACGTGTCAACAGCACGCCAAATCCAAGATCGGCGATGACGGTCAACGTCGAAGCACAGGTGGTGCAGAGCACCCAGCGGCCGAATCGCTCGGCGCCGAGGCCGCGCGCCAGCACCAGAGACAGGCCAAAACCGATCGCGGCGCGTGCCAGGTTCGACCCGAGAAACGCGGCGCTCAGCCTGAAGATTCGCGAAAACGGGCTCATCGCACTGAGATCCCGGGCTCTGCGATCGGACAGCCGGCAATCCGCCGCAGCAGCCCCGACTCCCCCAGCTTGGGAGCTTGATCGACGATGAACGGCCGCGCCTTGACTCGTCTGGCGTCGAAGATCGACATCAGATCAGGATCGCCGACCAACGGCCGTCCACCCACCACCACAAGCCGAAGATCTCTTCGCTCAGCCTCGAGCACAGCGGAAGCTGGATCGGCGGCCAGGGCCGGCACGACGATCAGGTCCGCGGGAACTCCGTAGGCAAGCCGTCCGGCCCGAGGTTGACGCAACAGGGCGGCGGCCGCTGTCGTCACCATACAAAGAAGTTCTGACGCCGAGATGTCGAGAAGGCGCCGTGCCACGCGCATCTCGTCCAGCAGATCGCGCTCGCCGGTCACGCGTGAATCGGTTCCAAGCGCAACCTGGCATCGCTCCCGACCGTCCAGATCGAGCAACTCACGCACCATTGCCGTCTGACCGAACAGAAAGTCGTTCGACGATGGGCACCAGACCAACCCGGCGCCGGCGCGGGCTGCGCGCCGCCAGCCGTTGCCGTCGATGGCGATGCCGTGCACGATGACCGTATTTCCCGCCAGGCACCCGATCGACTCGAGCCGGGGGAGTTCGCCTCGGGCCGTACTGTCCACACCTTCAGCGAGGTGGACCACGAACGGCGCGTCAATCGGCGTCGATCGAAACCGCGTTCCGATCTCGCCACCGGGCTCACCGCGGGCGCCTGCGGGCTTTTGCTCGAGAAGGAACGAATGCGCCCATCCGTAACGCCGTATCACCCGCACCGGCATCGTCCGGCGCATCTCGCGGTAGTAGGGATTGTGATGAGCCACCGTCGTCACGCCGGCGAGCAGGTTCTTGAGCCCGCCGATAAAGACACGTTCGATCAACGGATGCGCCCGGCCCTGGCGGATGGTCGGATCGGCCGTCAGCCTCGGCCCCAGATCCGCGATCCATTCCGAAGCGTTCGCATATCGGTCGCGGCACTTCAGCCGCCCGAAATGATTGAGCTCGAGATGATCGTGCGCGTTCACCAGTCCCGGCAGGACGAAGCTGCCCTGCAGGTCCACGACGAGGTCGCCGTTGCGCGGCGGCTCGCCGACGCTCAGTACACGAGAGGAGAAACGAAGCGACGAAGCCAACCCGCCGGCGGCGACGATCCGCGCGTTCACGAACGCGATCGGCGTGGGCCAGATCATCGCTCGTTGACGAGGTGAAAGACGACGACCACACGGGGATTCCGCCAGCGCCGGCGGAATGCCTTCACGCCGGGATCGTGATCGTCGGTAAACCGTGGCTCGCGAATCGCCTGCACACGGAATCCGGCGTCAGCCAGCGCGGTCAGGTGGTCGTCGATCGAATGCGGGTGAAACGAGATTTCACGCAGTTCGCCGTCCGGACCGCGAAACGTCCGGCTCCAGTCGTGCTGCGCCCACGACGGATGAAAGTCCGAGTAGACCAGATGACCGCCCGGCGCCAGCAACCGGCCCATCTCCGCGCACCATCGCCTCAGATCCGCCACGTCACCGACCATGAGCGACGCGTTGATCAGATCGAACGCACCGCGCCTGAACGGCAGCTGACACGCGTCCGCGCACAGCCGGCGAGGGCGGCTGTACACCGATCGTGGTGGCCAATCGCCTGGCGCCGGCGTCGACGTCGGCGTCCGAGTCAGCATCGCCATTGAGAAGTCGACCCCGACCACCAGACGAGCGCCGGTCGCCGCAAGAAGCGGCAGATATCGGCCCGAACCGGTGCCAACGTCGAGCGCGCGGCATGCCCGCAATTGCGCGAGCACGGCCGCGACAACGGCCTGCTCGACACGCATCAACGGGTTGTGCGCGAACGCGGGATAACTCGGCGCCCAGAGCTCGTAGGCATCGCGCGGCGGCAGTTTTTCGGTGTGCACGGTCAAAATCCAGTCGTCTCGGGCCTGCGGTAATGAACCAGGCGATCCAGCGCGCGCAGTTCAATCGGCGCGCCGTACCATTTGAGGCCGTAACGCCACGCGCTGGCTGCCTTGAGGGCGGCCCGGTGCCACGCGTTGAGCCGAAGCTCGGTGACCGTCGGGTAATAGGCGTTGATCACCCGCTCGAAATTCCGCACCCGCCGGCGCACGGCGCCGTCGAGCCAGGGAATGCCGTCGCCGCGTCGCATCGAGAGCTGCTGCCACTCCGGCGTGACCCAGCCGTCGAGCGTGTCGGGAAAGGCGAAGCCGGCGCGCTGGGCTTCGCCGTAGAGATCGCCTTCCATCGGCACCGGCGTGTAGTTGTAGAGCACGATCTCGGTGGCGGGATTGATGCGCTTGATGCGGCGGATGAACTCGAAATTGGCGGCGACATCCTTCACTGGATCGGGCGGGCAGCCGAGCACGAAGGAGAATTCGGGAACGATGCCGTACGACCGCATCCTACGAGCCAGTTCGAGCGTCAGGCCGACCGACGACTTCCCGCCCTTGTTCATGCCAGCAAGCGCTTCGTCGTTGCCGGACTCGGCGCCGCTGAACACCATCGCCAGGCCCGAACGGCGCATTTTTTCCCAGGTCGCATCGCTGTACTCCATCAGCCGATCGATACGGCCGAGCGCCCACCATCGAAGTCCGAGGTTCGCGATACGGTCGCAGAACTCCGCCGCCCTCTCCTCGGAGATGAAAAAGTCCATGTCGTGCATCTGAACTGCATTGACCTTGTAAGTCGCAACCAGGTGGCGCATGGTGCGTTCGAGGCGCGCCGGCGATTGCGCCAGCCAGCGTCGATTCGACATCGCCACGACCGCGCAGAAGCTGCAGGCAAACGGGCAGCCGAACGATGAGTTGTGCGCGACGGTCTTCGTGCCGAGGTAGTTCTTGTGCAGATAGCGCGTCATGTCGACGCGGTGATACGGCAGCTCCGGCAACTCGTCGAGCGTGGTCAGCGACTGCACCGGGTTCTCGACCACCTGGTCGCCGGCCTTCCACGACAGGCCGCCGACGCCGTTCAGCAGGCCGCGCTTTCTCAGCACGCCAGCGAGTTGCAGCAGCGACCGTTCGCCCTGCGACCGGATCACGAAGTCCACGTACGGCGCTCGCAGCACGGTACGGCCGTGTTGCGTTGGAAAGTAGCCGCCCCAGACGATTCGTGCGTGCGGGAGCGCGTGGCGGACGCGCTTGCAGACGGCGACGGCCTGGGTCAACTGGGGGCCCGGCATCACCGTGACCGCGAGCAGCGCGAGATCCGAGCGCGGTATCGTGGACAGCCGCGCGATGATCTCGGCTGCCGGATCTTCTGCGAGATTGCCGTCCACCAGCGACCATGCCTCGCGTGGCAGACCGGATTCGGGCGAACGCTCTTCGAGCACAGCCGCCAGCGACAACAGCGACAGCGGCAGCGGCTGCTTGCCTGGCGACGTTGAAATCGGATTGAACAGGACGATCACGACGACCTCTCCATCACGACCTCTCCATCACTATCAGAAAGTGATCGCCCCAGGCCCGCACACCGGGCCAACCGCCCACGACATCGTCAATCCGCTGGAGCGTGGTGACCAGCGCCGGGTGGCGATCGGCGAAGGCCTGGAGGTACGGCGGCGGCGCAAACAGTCCGAGCGCACGAAGCGACACCAGTGAAAACCCGGCGTCCGCGAACGTGCGTCCGAACTGGCCGGGAGTGTAGTAGCGGGTCCAGACCTGCCGGCCGTCGAGCGGCACCGGGACCAGGCCGCCGCGAAAACGGACCATCGCCCTCGACCAGTCTCCGCGAGCCAGGTAGAGCGACAGTTCCCAGGGGCAGACACGGCCGATCACCGAAGCCACGATGATTCCACCACGGCGAATCCGGCTGGCAATCAACCGCGCCGATGCGGCGAGGTCCGGTACACAGTTGAGCGGCCCGAAGTTCGAGTAGGCCGCGTCGAATCGTCCCGGCGGCAGCCGATCCAACTCCTGGATGCCGAGGTGGTGCACGGCGATCGCACTCGAGAGCCCCGCCGTGCTGACGCGCCGCTGCGATTCGCGCACCATTGCCGGCGACCAGTCGATGGCAGTCACCTGGTGACCCAGATTCCCGAAATGCACCACGTCGGCGCCCGGACCGCAACCGAGGTCGAGCAGGTGCGAGTTTGGCGCGACCGCTGCCGATACCGTCGACCTGACCCGCTCGCGCATGTCGGATAACGTGCGGTTTTCGGTGTTCGATCGATCGTAGCCGCTCGCCACGGCATCGAACGCCTGCTGGGTGTCGAGCAGCGCCTGCTCTGCTCTCACGACGCCCACGGCGCACTCCTCCACGACGAGTTCAGCGAACACACGCAACGCCGGCAGACCGGGTTCGTCGCAACGTCGAGCGATTGGCGGAAAGCGCGCAGGTTCTGGTCGATGATCGTGCCGAGCCGTGTGGTGCGGATGCTGCCGATCGATTCGTGAAAAAAACACGGCCGCACCGATCCGTTCGCTTCCACCACCACCGACACCCAGGGCGCATTGCAGGAGACGGCAGGAAACGGCTCGCGGCCGACAAGCGCGGCGTAGTAGCGCGGCAGCCGCCGCAGCTTGTCGGGTGACTCGGCGATGAAACCCGAGGCGAAGTCAGCGGCATACGCCAGGATGGTGTGTTCAACGACGTCAGCGAATTCGTCCGCCTCGGCCTCGGACAAGACCATAGCCGATGGATCCGGACGTTCGCCTCGCCCGAACCCGAGGGACGACACGTCGGCTGGGAGGAATGAAATCCGATCCACGCCCAAGTACCTCGCGTGCTCGACGATGCGCGGCAGCTCGCGAAAATTTGCCCGCGACAGCGTCGTTCGCGCGGTGACCGGCAGAGCCGGCGCAATTTTTCTGAGCTTGGCGATGCCACGGCCCACCGTCGCCAGTGCGTCGACACCGCGGATGCGTTCGTACAGAACCGGGTCCGCCGCGTCCAGTGACACGTAGACCCGGGAGAAGTGCCGCGCCACCTTCTCGGCGAACCGTTCGAGGAGGACGGCGCTCGTCAGCAGGTGCAGCGTCATGCGCTGTGCCTGAAACAGCGCGGCCGCGGCGAAGACTTCCGGTCGCAACAGCGGCTCGCCGCCCGAGAACACGACGAGGCGGGTACCGAGCGCTGGGAGGGTCGACGCCAGGCCCTCGATCTCTTCGAGGGTCAGATCGTCGGCCCCGCTCTGCTTCCACCAGTCGCAGGAGATGCAACGGCTGTTGCAGCGGCCGGTCGGATAGAAGATCAGCAGCGGCAGTACGAACGTCCGGTTGGTGGCCTGACCCAGGCGAATGAGCGTCGCGGTGGCGAGGGCGGATCGCATGCGCTATTTCAACGATGTCTGATCGGTGGGAATGGCGGCCGCCTGGGGCGTCAGCATCGGCAGCAATGGCGTTGGCGGCGTCAGCGCCGTCAATCGTGCGAGCCGGCTCAAACGCCGGCGCAGCAGCGGCATTTTCACGCGGTGGTATCCGACCGTCGCTGCCATACGTGCGTGACGTCCGCGCCAGCTCCACGGCCGGCCAAGCACCCGCAGCAACGACGCCGAGGATTTGTGGGCCCGGAATTCCGCGTGCACCAGCGCATGAAGGGCGCGATAGAAATCGGGGACGTATGTCGCGTGATACATCATTGCGAGATCGTTCGAGTCCACCCAGTTCTGCTTGGGACCGAGCTGTGCGCGCACACGCTGATAGAAGGTTGTTCCAGGCAGCGGATACGACACCGACACACCGATGTCGTCCGGCGCGCAGTCGCGGACCATCTGCAACGTCCGGTCGATGTCATCGCGCGTTTCGCCCGGGTAGCCGAACTGCAGGAAGAATCCGACCTCGACGCCGGCGTCGTGAAGAAGACGCGTTGCGCCGGCGATGTCCTCCACCCGCGTGCCCTTCTCCATCGCATCCAGGATGCGCTGCGATCCAGACTCGGCGCCGATCCACGCGGTCTGACAGCGAGCCGCACTCAGCGAGCGGGCGACGTCGGCCGTCACCTGATCCGCGCGCAGCAGGCATTTGAACGGGATCGCCGCATCCCGGGCCGCAAGCAGTTCCGCGAACCGTTCGATCCAGCGCGGTTTCAAACCGAAGATGTCGTCGGCGATCCACAGGTGATCCGGATGGAACGTCTGCTTCAGCCAGGCCATCTCTTCGACGACGTGTTCGGGTGACCGGGCGTTGTAGCGCTGGCCGTAGATCGGTTTCGCGCACCAGTTGCAGTGATACGGACACCCGCGCGTCGTCACCAGGTTCATCGAGTAGTAGCCGTGGTGCGCCTGCCAGATCGATTGGTAGCGCTCGATGTCCACCAGATCCCACGCGGGAAACGGCAGCCCGTCGAGGTTGCGGATGATGTCCCGAGGGCCGGTGCGGATCATCCGGCCCTGGGCATCGCGGATGAAGAGTCCATTGACGCCTTCGAGCGACGCGTTCTGCTTGCCGAAAAGGACGTCGAGCGCCTCAGCGAGCGTCACCTCGCCCTCGCCGACGACCACGAGGTCGGCGCCGCGATCGAGGTATGTGGCCGGGTGATCGGTGGCGTCCGATCCCGCCACGATGGTCTGAATCCCACGGCTGCGCGCCGCATCAATCATCGTCAGCGCCGCCTGCCGCATGCGCAGGAGGCACATCTTGCTCAGGTAATTGAAGTTGTCCTCGTAGATCACTGCCACTCGTGGACGATGGCGATCGAGCGCGGCGGCCCATTCGCTTTCCGACACCGCGAGCATTGCATCGAAAAGCGCGACGCGATAACCGCGGTCGCGAACACAGGCAGCCGCGTATAGCGCACCGAGCGGCGCGTACGGCTGCTTGGCGGCCCAGAGTTTGGGATCGAAGCGAAGAAAGTACGCCTGACCGAACAGGACGTCCACCGATACGGCTCCCGCTCGCACGCTGGTGTCCGCGGTCGCTGCGTCTGACAGAGGCAGACTTGCCCGACCGGCCGGCGCCGGGATGCCTGAAGATGCCGCGGGCTTGACCCGCTGCGAAGCGCGCCGGCTCGCGGTCTCACGATAGACTTCGAGACTCTCCTGCGCAGCCCGCTGCCAGGAAAACGTCCTCGCCCGTTCGAGGCCGGCGGCCGATCGTTCCTCGCGACGATCGCGGCTGCCCGCCAGGGCCACCAGCATGTCGCCAAGCTCCGCCGCCTCGATTCGATCCACGTGCTCGGTGGCGCCGCCACCGATCTCGGCGAGCGCGGCGGTTCGCCCGGTGATGACCGGAACGCCGCACGCCATCGCCTCGATCACCGGCAGCCCGAAGCCTTCGTACATTGACGGATAGACGAACATCTCGGCGAGGCTGTACAGCGCCGGCAGGTCGTCGAAGGGCACGTAGCCGGTGAAGTTGACCGCGTGCGCCACGTTCGAGTGGGCGATCAAGTCTTCGAGGCCGTGGGACAGCCAGCCGTACGGGCCAACGCACACCAGTTGATGACTGAGATGACCGGCCCTCCGCCGCTCGGCGAACGCGGCGATCAGTTTCGGCAGGTTCTTGCGCGGCTCGATGGTGCCGACGTAAAGAATCACCCGATCCTCGAGACCGTAGAGCCGCCGTACGCGCTCGAGTTCGGCCGGGTCCTCCACGCGCGTGAACGACGGCGCCGCCGCCTCGTAGACGACGTGGACCCGGTGAGGGTCGAGGTGATAGAGGCTGACGATGTCTTTCTTCGCGCTTTCAGATGGCGTGATCACCGCGTCGGCGCGGCGCGCCGACCAATCGACCAGCGGACCGTTGAGCAGGACACGGCGGATCGGGTGGTAGCGTGGATACAGCTTGAGGCTCATGTCGTGAATCGTCACGACGGTCGGCACCGGTGACGCCAGCGGCAGCATGCCGTTGGTGAAGTGCGCCACGTCCGCTTCCACTTCGCGAAGCGCGGTCGGCGCCAGCGTCTGCATCCAGACCAGGCGTGGAGCGTTCCAGGACGGCGTCGCGATCCGCACTCGCTGGGGCAGCGGCGAGGTGGTCTCGATCGGCCGGTTCGACACGACGATCAGTTCGTCGTTGGTCGCCTCGACGGCAAGATGATGCAGCAGGTGTTCGGTGTAGTAGCCGACGCCGGTGCGGCGCGGACGAAGTGCGGTGCCGTCAAACGCGATGCGCATCGCGTTCTCCCTGGGAAATGGTGGCGGAGGCGACCGCCAGTCCGAGCGTCAATGCGAACAGCAGATAGGTCGGTGCGAAGCTGAGGAACGAATCGACGACACCATGAATGGCGATCGCGAGGCCCGCGGCCGCAATCCCCGCCTCGAACGCGGCGATCCGAACCAGGACGACCGCTGCGCGCCAGAAGAACCAGAGGAACGCCGCGCCGCCGAGCAGTCCGCTCCCGGCGAGCACCTCGAGATACATGTTGTTGCTGTGGAGCCGCGGGTCGGCTGCCTTGATGCCAGCGTAGTCGCCGTAGCTAAGGCGGAAGTTGTCGGGTCCGACGCCAAGCAGCGGATGTGCGGAAACCATTCGAGCCGCGGCTTTCCACAACACCAGACGCCCCGGTCGAACCGTGGGTCGCGGTGGTGGCATCGGCGCATCGTCCGAGCCGCCAACGGCAGCGCCGGTGACGGTCACCGGCGAGAACAGGCGCGTAGCGCCCGGTTCGGTGCTGAACCACAGCCTGCCTTCCTGCACGATGTCCCATTCCAGTCGATAACGGCCCGGCTGCCGGGGAGCCCTCACTTTTGCGAACAACGTCAGCGTCGCGCCAGGCGCGACCGGTGCAGGAAACTCCGTGCGCTCGCCTTCGAACGTAATGAAGTAGTTGGCGCCGACTGGCAGCCAGTGATACGAGAGCATCAGCGGGGTTTCGCCGTGTGAATCCCACATCAGCCGGCCCGTGTTGGTCAGCGTCAGCGGCACGGTCTCCGTGCGACCGGTCGAGAAGACCAGATCGTCGGGAGACGAGATGTTCGCGCGATACCACGACTCCTGCCCTTCACTCGTCAGACGCAACCACATCGACTCGGCCGATCGTGACGACAGAAACAGTGCGCTTACGATCACGCCAATCGTCAAGATGAGCGCGGTGCCGGCGTCGTAGCCTCGCAACCGATGGCGAACCGCCGCCACCAGAATCACGCTGGTGGCCATGGTGATGACGCCGGCGCGCGTGAAGGTCAGCGTGATCGCCTCGGCAACGAGCACGACCGCGACGCACAGCATCACCAGACGGCCGGGCCGGGCGGCGTCGAGCGTGGTCAGCAGCAACCCGAGGCTGAGTGCGAACGCCACTTCGAGATACATCGAGGCGATGGTTGGATACTGCAGTGGACCGCCGGCGCGCAGTTGGGCGCCCACCACCGTGATCCCGGGCCGGAACAGCTTGAGCACATCCAGGACCCAGGCCGTGCCGGCGTATTCGAGACAGGCCAGCACGCTGACCACGACGGTGGCGACGATCATGAGCGTGACGACCACCCGCATCCGAGTCCGCGTGGTCACGCCATTGACGGTCAGGAGGAAACACGCGAACGCAGCGGCACACCGCCCGGTCATGTGCAGCGCGTTGACGCGCGCGGCCGGCGCGACGATCGAGGCGCTGAACAGCACCGTGATCAATGCCATCCACGGCACTGAAAGCGGCGTCTGCCACCGAGGCGCGGAGTGGGTCCAGACCAGCGCCACGCTCCACGAACCGAGCGCCAGCAGCAATGCCGCCTCCAGGTTACTGACCGACTGTCGCGGCAGCCGGATGAGCGGCTGCGTCAATTCGAACGGCGCGACCAGCGCCAGCATCGAGACGCCGGCGAAGGCAACCGCTGTCGCGGATGACGTGAACGTGTGGCCAACCATGAACGTCTGAGAACGGACCAGCGTGCGGATTTCAGGAACAACTCCAAGATCCTTGCCACGCGCAACGTGACGCTGAAGAGGGCACGTCTGCTGCATACGCAGGATGACAACGCATTCCTGCGGCGAGAAACGCGAGATCTTGTTACGGTGGCCGAAAGCACATTTCGAAACCCGAAACTGCACAGAGCTGTGCTGATCGCTTATAAAGCGTCAGCTGATCTGGCGGGCAAAGGCTCGCTCTTCCTGATCACCATCGTGGCGGCGAGACGGCTGTCACCCCAGGCCTTCGGCATCTTCTCGCTCGGCTCGGCGTTCGGATGGCTGATCGCGGTCGCCACCGATTGCGGCATTCAACTGCACCTCGCGCGAGCTGTCTCGCGAGCGCCCGCCGACGCGGCGCGATTGCTCGCCGCCTGGCTGCGCATCAGACTGTGGACCGCCGGTATCGCCCTGGTGGTGGTCGCGGTCGGGCTGATGGCGTGGCGCTGGCCTGTTGGTTACGCGGTCCCGATCGCGATCTTCGCGTTGATGTACGCGTGCAGCAGCCTGATCGAATTTCTTTATTACTTCTATCGGGGAATGTCCCGGAGCGACATCGAATCGTCGCTGACGCTGTGGCAGCGAGGCGGGACGCTGGTCTGCGGACTGGCGGCGCTCGCGTGGCGCCCCGATGTGACCGTGCTGGCGCTGGCGATGCTGGCGCCCATCATCGTAGCCCTCCTCGTCAGCCTGCGAATCTCGCTGCGGCTCGCGCCCGTTGCCAGCGCGGACGCGGTGCCCGACGATGATTGCGCCGGTGTGTTTCGGCGTGACGTATGGCCGATCGGCGCCGGCATCGTCCTTTCCGCGCTCTATTTCAGAATCGACGTCTTTCTCGTACAACTCTGGTCCGGCACCACCTCGGTCGCGCTCTACAACAGCGTTTTCCGTCTGGTCGAAGCGCTTCGACTCGTGCCAGCGGCGGTGCTCGCGGTGGTCCTACCGACGCTCTGTCGGGCACACGATCTGCGTCCGGTTCTACGGACCTGTGCCTGGCTCGGCGCCTTCGCCGCGATCGCCACCGCGGCGCTCTGGAGCGCTGCCGGCTGGTTGATCCCGCTTGTCTACGGCGCGCGATATGCCCCGGCGATACCGGCCTTTCGCGTGCTGCTGCTGGCATTTCCGTTGATGTCGATCAACTACGCGTTGACCCATCAACTGATCGGCTGGGACGGCCAGCGGAGCTATGCCGTGGCGTGCCTGACCGCGCTCGTCGTCAACGTCGCGATGAACGCGCGCCTCATCCCGGCGTGGTCGATCGAGGGCGCCGCGTGGTCCACACTGGGTACCGAAGCCTTTTTGACCCTGGCATGTGCGGCAATCCTGTTGACCCGGCGGGCTCCGCTCGCGCTGCTGCGGCGGGACGACGAGGTGATGGCGTGATCGACCGCAGCGAGTGGATCACGACGAGGGAACTGGCGATTGTGCGTTCGGTGATCTATGCGTCACTGTTCGACTATCCGCTGACGCTCGATCAGCTTCACGAGACACTGATTGAATCGGAGCAAACGCCGGAGGAGATCCTCGCGGTGTACGATGGGAGCGATCTGGTTCAGGCGATCGTCGACTATCGCGATGGCTTCTTCTTTCCTGCCGGCCGCGCCGATCTGGTCGCCGAGCGGGTTCGACGCGAGCAGCGAAGCCGCGAGTTTCTCAAACGACACGCACGGCTCGTCCGCCTGCTCTGCGCGCTGCCCTTCACCCGAATGGTCGCGCTCTCGGGAAGCGTCGCTCACCTCAACCTGGTCGAAGGCGGCGATCTCGATCTCTTCATCGTCACCCGCGGTTCGCGGGTGTGGACGGTGACGCTGGCGGCAATCGCCCTGACCCGGCTGCTTGGGCAGCGGCGGGTGATCTGTGCGAATTTCGTGATGGCCGATTCACACCTGCGCCTCGAGCAGCAGGATCTGTTCGCGGCCAACCAGGTGATTCACCTCAAGCCGATCATCGGCGGCGACCTGATGGCTGAATTTGTGGCGGCGAATCCGTTCGTCCGCCGTCTTTATCCCAACGCGGCGGCGCCGCAGCGTCCGCCGCAGGTCGGCGCTCCTGGACGCGCGTCCGCCGCGATTAAGCGAGCGATCGAGGTCCTGCTGCACCTGCCGGCGCCGATCGTCGAAACGGTGTGCCGGCGGATCTACGCCTGGCATCTCGGCCGCAGGGCCGCGTCGTGGCGGTCTCCCGAGCAGGTGCAACTGCGATCCGATTACTTAAAGCTGCACACCCGAAGTCATCGGCAGACGGTGATGGATCGATTCGAAGCGGAAGTGAACGAAGCGATTGTCAGGGCGGAGCGTGTGCTCGTTCGCCCGGTGGCAGCCGCCGGGCGACACTGAACTTCCTCGAACGGGCAGAGTAACAGGAGTCTCAGCGATGAATGACCACCGAGACACCTAGCCACAACCACCGAGACGCCGAGTCCCACAACCACCGAGACACTGAGTCACCGAGAATAGCTTTCTCCGTGTCCCTGTGCCTCGGTGGTTTCATCTCAATGGTTTTCGTCTCTGTGTTTCTCTATCCTCGGTGGTTGCCGGCCCCAACGGAGTCGCAGCGATGAATGACCGCCGAGACACCGAGTATCGACAACCACCGAGACACTGAGTCACAGAGAATAGTTCTCTGTGTCCATGTGCCTCGGTGGTTTTCGTCTCAATGGTTTTCGTCTCTGTGTTTCTCTATCCTCGGTGGTTGCCCGCCCCAACGTTACTTCGAGACGCCGAAGCCGTCGATCTGGACTTCGAGCAGGTGGTTGACGCGGATGCCGGCGACACCGTCGGTCATCGCGGTCATGCCGGTCTTCGGTGTCGAGTGCACGACCACGCCGTTGACGAGGTAATCGATGGCGTCGGCTTTGACGCGGACTTCCAACGCGTTGACCGACTTGCCGGTGGCGTCCGGCTTCTTCACCGCGTCGTTCGCCGTCTTCGGTGCGACGTCGTGCACGGCGCTGTCACCCGCGCGGTGCTTGATCAACCAGGTCCCATCCTGGGCGACGAGGAAATAAAGGTAGGTCTGCTTGGGACCCTCGAGGTCGTGTCCGCCGAAGACCAGGCCGTAATAGTTGGTGTGGCCGCTGGGTTTCATCAGCGTGAATGTCCCCTTCACGGTGTAGGTGCCAGTCCCAGTGTTGGCGGGATTCCAATAGACGGCGGCTTGCGGGTTGACCGCGTGCAGGGTGGCGCCCATCGCCATGAATTTGATCGTGCCGGCGCCATCAGGATCGGTGGCGCTGGTGCTGCGATCGGCGCGTACCATCCACCCTTTCGCCTGGGCCAGTGCGGGAACGACGGCGAGCAGGGCCAGCGCGGCGATCGAGACAAAGCGTTTCATCTGCGGTCCTCCTTGGACAGATCGATCTGATCAGGTCTTCCGATGCTACACCGGCGCCAATACTTGACATGTCAACTATTGACCTGTAATCTAATGCCGTCGATGGCTTCCAGCGCCCTGCAGCACGAACTCCGTCAACGCCAGCCGTTCCAGTCAGCGGCGCACGAAGCGGTCGTCGCCCTGTTGCGGACGGCCGACCTCATGCGTCGCCAGATGACCGCGCTGCTCGAACCGCATGGCATCACCATGCAGCAGTTCAACGTGTTGCGAATCCTCCGCGGTGCCGGCGAGGTCGGCCTCCCCACACTCGAGGTGGCGGAACGCATGATCGAAGCGACGCCAGGCGTGACTCGGCTGCTCGACCGACTCGAAGCCAAGGAACTGGTGCGGCGTCAGCGGTGTCCGAAGGATCGCCGCCAGCATCTCTGCTGGATCGCGCCCAAAGGCCTCGCACTGCTGCAAAAGCTGGACGGCGTGACTGCGCGCGCGCCGGACGAGAGCTTGAAGGGATTGAAACAGAAAGATCGCATCGTGTTCATCCGGCTGCTCGATGCTATTCGCGCGGCCCATCAGCAGGGCTGATGGCTGCTCCGCCGGATCACTTGTTCAGAAAGAGGTTTCCATGAGTGCAACGCTTGCTCCGTCCACGTCTTACGCAGTCGACAAGGCCCATTCTGAGGCCGTGTTCCAGGTCCGCCACCTCGTCACTCGAGTGCGTGGCCGGTTCACCGACTTCAGCGGTACGGTTCAGTTCGACGAAGCTCACCTCGAGCAATCCAAGGTGGCGCTGAGCATCAACGCTGCCAGCATCGATACCGGCACCGCCGACCGAGACACCCATCTGAAATCCGACGACTTCTTCGCCGTGGACAAGTTCCCGACCCTGACCTTCGTCAGTTCACGAATCGTCAAGAAGGACGCGGAGCGCTTCGACGTCGTTGGCATCTTCACCATTCGAGACGTGTCGAAGGAGATCACCGTTCCGGTCACGTTCCTGGGCAACGCCAAGGATCCGTGGGGCAACGTGCGCGTCGGGTTCGAAGGCGAGATTACGGTGAACCGCAAGGACTACGGCCTGGCGTGGAATGCGACGCTCGAAACCGGCGGCTTTCTCGTTGGCGACGAGGTCAAGATCTCGGTTTCGATTCAGGCGATCGCGCAGAAATAGCGCGGGAAAAAGAAAAGGCAGGCACGGACGAGGTCCGGCCTGCCTTCTTTGTCCGTTTGGATGACGCGCCGGTGGCGCGTGTCAGTGCCTCGTGGCAGTCTCCCAGACGCGGTCGGCGCGCCAGTCCTCGTCGAGGAGGGTCCACAGCGCCTGGTCGAGGTACTCGCCGTTTCGCAGGAACGACTTGCGGAGCAACCCTTCCTGAACCGCGCCAAGCTTGCGAAGCGCTCCGTTGCCGCGCCCGTTACGAGTCGCCGCCCGCGCCTCGAGACGATGCACGCCGACGACGTCGAAGGCGAATTCGGCCACCAGTTCGGCGCTCTGCTTGAAGACACCGGTGCCCCAGTAGGGCGAGCCGATGGCGAATCCCCACTCAGCGGTTTCGAAGCCGTTCGACAGTTCGCGCAGCTGGAAGATGCCGATCGCGGTGTCGGATCCTTCGAGCGTGACCGCGAAACAGGCATACGTCCCGGCCGAACGCTGACGCAGCGCCCAGGTGATGAAGCGCTCGAAGCCCTGTAACGTCGACGGTGGCGGCGAGATGAACCGCGACACCTCCTCGGTTGTCAGCATCGCGAACAGCGAGGGTGCATCGGAGGCGCGCAGTTCGCGCAGCGTCACCGCACCGGTTGTCAGGACCGGCAGACCCGCCCGCCAATCCGTGGTGACGACGTGAGTCGCCGGAGCCGGGATACGCAGCATATCCATGTCCTGGCGGTATGGCATCTTCTCCATTAGAAGGCTCCTGTCAGCAGCGTCGTGGTGACGACGACCGGAACAACTGGAACGAGATCCCCGAACTCGAGATCGACACTCGGCAGCACGTCGCTGCTGGTCGCGTCCGGAAACAAGGTGGCGTCGTCGCCCGAACTGCCCCAGGTGAAGTCGGTGTCGGCGCTGGTGCCCCACACGATGTTGTCATCGCCCGCGGACGTGCCCCACACGATGTTGTCGCCGGCATCGGCGGTGCCCCACACGATGTTGTCCGCCATGTCGGCGGTGCCCCAGACGATGTTGTCGCAATCGGCGCCACCGCAGTCGGTGCCCCACACGATGTTGTCGTCACCGCTCGCGGTGCCCCATACGATGTTGTCGCCATCACCGGCGGTGCCCCAGACGATGTTGTCGTCACCACCGGCGGTGCCCCACACGATGTTGTCGCCGTTGGCATCGGCGGTGCCCCACACGATGTTGTCGCAGCTGTCGCCGCACGCGGTGCCCCATACGATGTTGTCACCGCTCGCGCCGAGCGTCTTGGCGGTGCCCCACACGATGTTGCTGGCCCACGCATTCGCCAGCGGGTTGAGGTAGCCGCCCGACAGCATGTGGTTGCCCCAGATCACGTGCTGGCTCCAAATCGTCTGCACCGGCATCTGCGTGCCCCGGGTGTTGCTGGCGTAGAACGCCGCGAGACGAACCGCGCCCAGCGTGTTCAGGAAGCCCGCGCCCTGCTCCAGCGGTTTGTAGCCGCGGTACGGCTGCGCCGTGTACTGGATGATCGCCTTGATCAGATTCGGCGTCAGGTTTGGATTCGCCTGCAGCATCAACGCGACCGTGCCGCTGACGACCGGCGCCGCCATGCTGGTGCCGCTCAGCGCCAGGTACGGGTGCGAACCGAGGTGCAGCACGCCGTCGAGCAGGTCCACAGCTTTCGTGTAGTAGAGCGTGCTGCCCGGAACCGCGAGGGAGACGGTGCCGGTGCCCGGCGCCACGACGTCCGGCTTCGCGCCGTAGTCGATGAACGTCGGACCACGCGAGCTGAACGACGCCATGGTGTCGTCGCTGCGTGTCAGGGTGCCCATCGTGCTGGTGGCGCCGACCGTCAGCACCCAGGGCGCGTTGCCCGGAGCGGTGATGCCGCCGTACTGCTTGGCGCCCAGCAGGTTCTTCCCGAGGTTGCCGGCAGCGGCGACGATGGTGATGCCCTTGTCGGTGACCTTCTTGGCGGCCAGCGTCAGCGGATCCGTCCAGTAGGATTCGTAGATGCCGGCGCCGACCGACATGTTCACGACCTTGATGTTGTAGGTCTTGGCGTTGAGCGCCACCCAGTTCAGCGCGGCGATGATGTTGCTGATGGTGCCGCCGCCGGTCGCGTCCAGCACCTTGAGCGAGACCAGCGCTGCACCCGGCGCGATGCCAGCCTTGTCGCCGTTCGAATCGTAACCATTGCCGAGGATGGTGCCGGCGACGTGCGAGCCGTGACCGTTGTCGTCGTACGGCAGCGAGCGTCCGTTGACGAAGTCCACGAACTTGGTGACGCGCTGGTTGCCGTAGGGATAGGTTTTATACGAGTTGCCCTTGGTCAGGTCGTCGTGCCAGGAGGTCACGCCGGAATCGATGACCGCGACGCCGACGCCGGCGCCGGTGTAGCCGAGAGTGTTCTGGACCACGCGAGCGCCGACCGTGATGGCGGTGCGGTAGTTGTGCGCGGCGATCGGGCGATTAAAATGAATCTGGAAGATGTCCGGTTGCGCTTCGAGCTTCTTAAGAAGGTGGTTCGGAACGTCGAGCACGACTCCGTTGATGATGTCGAGCTTGTCGGCGCGCGCAAATCGCTTGAACTCGGCGGGTACGGTGGCGCCGGGAACGAGGGTGACGATCACGCTGGTGGTTTGAAGCGGGTTGCGCGACGAACGACGCGAGACCTCGTCGTCCATTTTGTAATTTCGGGGATTCGCGCCGGGCACGCCGTTCTTCTTCTTTGCACCGTCGCGAACATGGCGGCCAGCGGCCGAAGCATCCGACGTCAGTCCTGCCACGAACAAGAGCAGGAACACCGACGAGGTGAGCTTGGCGCCCCACACTGCTTTCTTGAAAACCCGGTCCGATGGAGAAAACTTCATGCGTCCTTTAAGAGCAATACCTCGGCCATTGGTGCAGGCGATTCAGATCTGAGCTAACCACTTGTAGTTCAATCGTTTAGGTCGATATATCGCCGGCGATACAGTCGTCACTGTCATATCAAGTCTGTTCAATCGCGCGAAGAAGGTCAGCGAAACGCGAACAAATCTGCGAGCTAATGACCTCGTTCGTAATGACTTAGCCAATCCGTGTTTCATTATAGTCAGACATGTCTCGTAACGCAACACCTTGTCCTATTGAGTACGCTAAATGTGTCGGTCTGGGCGGTGGAATCGTGCCCCACCCTCCGGCGATAATGCCTTCCATGAATCTGCTCCGCACGGCCCTCGTCGCCACCGTTCTCGTGGCTCCTCTGGCGTCTCAATCAGCATCGACTTATCAGGAACGCGACTTCCTGACTCGAATTCGCCGGCTGACGGTGGAAGGCAAGCGGGCGGGTGAAGGCTACTGGTCGCCGGACGGGAAGCGGCTCGTGTTCCAGAGCGAGCGCGAACCGGGCAATCCGTTTTATCAAATCTACGTATTGGATCTCGCGACCGGCGATACCAAACGCATCTCGACCGGCGTCGGCAAGACCACGTGCGCGTTCTTCCGGCCGGGCACCGACGAGATCGAGTTCGCGTCCACGCACGCGGATCCGAAGTCGAAGCAATACCAGGACGAGGAGCTCGCGTTTCGCGCGTCGGGAAAAGAACGGCGCTACTCGTGGGATTACGACCCCGAGATGGACATCTACTCCTACAACGAGAAAAGCGGCGCGATGAAGCGCCTGACCACGGCGAAGGGCTACGACGCCGAAGGCAGCTATTCCCCGGACGGTCAATGGATCGTCTTCTCGTCGATGCGCAGCGCCTACGACCATCCGCTCACCGACAAGGAACAGAAGCAGCTCGAAGAAAATCCGAGCAATTTCGCCGAGATTTACACGATGCGCGCGGACGGCTCCGAGCAGAAGCGGCTCACCAATTTCTGGGGCTACGACGGCGGCCCGTTCTTCACCCAGGACGGCAAGAAGATCCTGTGGCGCCGCTTCGACGAAAAGGGGCTGATTGCGGACGTCTGGACCATGAATCCCGACGGGTCCGATCAGAAACAGATCACGACGTTCGGATCGATGAGCTGGGCCCCTTACATGCACCCGTCCGGCGAATACATCATCTTCGCCTCGAACAAACTCGGCTTCGAAAACTTCGAGCTGTTCATGGTCGACGCGGCGGGGACGAAGGAGCCGGTCCGGGTCACCTACTCCGATGGATTCGACGGCCTTCCCGTGCCTTCGCCTGACGGCAAGCAACTGGCGTGGACGTCGAGCCGCGCCGGCGGCTCGGCCGGTCAGCTGTTCCTCGGTCAGTGGAACCACGAGAAGGCGCTCGAGGCGATCAAGAACGCCCCGCCCAGAAAGCCGGCCAAATCATGACCAGCGGTATCCGAACGCACAGCATGGCGATGCCGCGGAGCAGTCAGCGAAATCATCGTCGCCCGGCGCGCTGGGTGGTGTCTGCGTCGATCGTGGCGAGCGCGTTGGCGGCGGGACTGTCAGCTCAAACATCGAAGACGCGCACATATGTCGAAACGTTGGCGTCGGAGAAGCTCGAAGGACGCCTGGCCGGCTCGAACGGCGAGCGCCTCGCCGCCGACTATATCGTCGGTGAGCTGCAGAAGATTGGCGCCAAGCCGCTGCCCGGACTGACGGATTTTCGGATGCCGTTCGAGTTCACGGCCGGGACGAAGGACGCCGGTTCGAC
>DASXGC010000360.1:0-10019 GCA_036489235.1 Vicinamibacterales bacterium | reverse complement strand
GCGCAGTCCGTAGAGCAGGTTGATCGCCGGAGTGGTCGTGAAGAACCCGGCCTGGTTGTCGCGAATCATCGGCGCCCAGTCCCAGTACACGCGTGGCAGCCGGGCTGATTGCGAAGCCGTCAGGGCCGCAGCGCTGACCGCATTGAACCCGGCACCAGGCGGCAGCATCATCCCCTTCTGCGAGCCGCTGATCGACACGTCCACGCGCCATTCGTCGTGCCGGTAGTCGATCGATCCGAGCCCGGAAATCGTGTCCACGAGCAGCAGTGCGGGATGACCAGCGGCATCGATCGCCCCCCGCACCGCCGCGATATCGCTGGTCACACCGGTAGACGTTTCGTTGTGGACGACGGCGACCGCTTTGATCGTCTTGTGCGTGTCGGCCTTCAGCTTTTCGCCGATGGCCGCGGCATCGACGCCGAAACGCCAGTCGTTCGGGATGAAGTCAACCTGAAGTCCGAGACGCAACGCCATGTCGCGCCACTGCACCGCGAAGTATCCGGTCTCGACCATCAGCACGGTGTCGCCCGGCGACAGCGTATTCACGAACGCCGCCTCCCACGCTCCGGTTCCGGACGAAGGGAAGATGACGACCGGGCCTTTGGTCTGGAAGACGCGCGCCAGGCCGTCGAGCGCCTCACGGGCAAGCGCCGCGAACGCGGGACCGCGGTGATCGATGGTTGGCTGCGCGATTGCACGCAGGATGCGGTCGGGCACGTTGGTGGGCCCGGGGATTTGGAGAAAATGACGTCCGCTCACTCCTTCAGTTAACCACAGAGTCGCTGGGCCAGTGCCTTCGGCGCCCTGTGGTTAAATCTCAAGACATGAGCGTCACCGCCGGTCGATCGCGCATCGCCACCAAGTACGGCATCGTCGCCGCCAGTCAGCCGCTCGCCGCGCGGGCGGGTGTGCAGGTCCTCGAGCGTGGCGGCAACGCGGTCGATGCCGCCATCGCCACCAACGCGGTGATGGGGCTGGTCGAGCCGCAGTCGAATGGCCTCGGCGGCGATCTGTTCGCCATGGTCTACGACGCGAAAACCGACGCGCTTCACGGGCTGAACTCGGGCGGGTGGGCACCGGCGGGACTGAGCGTGGCCTTGTTGAAGGCCGCCGGCATCACCGAGATGCCTTCAGGCGGTATCCATTCCGTCACTGTTCCGGGCGCCGTGGCGGGATGGGACGCACTTCGCACACGCCTTGGACGCATGTCCATGGCCGAGCTCCTGGCACCGGCCATTTTCTACGCCGAGGACGGCTTTCCAGTGTCGGACGTGATTGCGGCGCACTGGGAAGCGTTGGCGCCGCGCTTGAGTGCGGAACCGAACGCCGCGGCGACGTATCTGCCGAACGGCCGCGCCCCGCGAGGCGGCGAGCTGTTCAGGAATCCCGATCTCGCCTCGTCGTTGCGCCGCATCGCCCAACGTGGCGCCGCCGGCTTCTACGACGGTCCGACGGCCGATGCCATTCTGGCGATCTCGCGCGAGCGAGGTGGAACCATGACCCGCGAGGATCTGACGTCGTTCGCGCCGGAATGGGTCGCGCCGATCTCCACCAACTACCGCGGCTGGGAGGTCTACGAGCTGCCGCCGAACACGCAGGGCATCGCGGCGTTGATGATGCTGAACCTGATGGAAAGATTCCCTCTCAGCGAATACGGATTTCACAGCGCCGCGGCGCTGCACGTGCTGATCGAAGCGAAGAAGCTCGCCTACGCCGACATGCTGCACTACGTCGGCGACATGAAATTCACGACGACGCCGGTACCGGCGATGCTTGACAAAGCGCACGCCTCCGAACGCGCCGGCCTGATTGATTCATCGCGCGCGGCAGACAACGTCGAACCGTCGTTCTTCGACGGTCTCACCAATACCAAAGGCGGCGATACGATTTATCTGTCGGTCATCGATCGCGACGGCAATATCGTCTCGTTGATTCAGAGCATTTACGAAGGCTTCGGGAGCTGCCTGGTGCCGGCCGGCTGCGGTTTTGCGCTGCACAACCGCGGCGGGTTGTTCACGCTCGATGAATCCCATCCAAACGCGCTTGCTCCTCGCAAGCGGCCGCTGCACACGATCATCCCCGGCTTCATGCGTAACGGCGACACCAAAATCGGCTTCGGGATCATGGGAGCCTTCAATCAAGCCCAGGCCCACGCGCAATTCGTCGCCAACATCGTCGACTACGGCATGGACATTCAGCACGCGCTCGAGGCAGGACGGTTTACCAAAGCCACGTTTGCGGGAGCTGACGTCAGCATCGAGGCCCTGGTACCGGAAGGCGTACGCGGCCAACTCGCCGCGATGGGACACGACGTGACCAGCGTTCCGCTGAGGACGGGCACATTCGGCCACGGTCAGGCGGTGATGAGCGACGCGGCGGGAGTCCATTTCGGGGCGTCCGAGCCAAGACACGACGGCGCGGCAATTCCGGAGGCGCCTGATGTGGCGCCACGGAAACTTGTTCCTACGTCTGATTGACGTGCAGGGTCAGCGCTGATGGCGGCAGCCCGGAAAGCGATGCGATCCACGTCTCTCCGGCGGCGATCGGAAGCGATGTGGTCAACGTTCCGGTGCTGATGATGTCGCCGGCCTGGAGCGTTTCGCCACCGCGACGCTTCAATGCTTCACTCAATTCGCCGACACACAGCGCCGGGCTCTTGAGCGCGTTTTTGCCCGCGCCTTCCTCCACCAGCTCGTTGTTCTTCAGCAGGCGCACCGTAAAATCCGCGAGTTCGCCGACCAGCTTCTCGATGTTTTCGGGCTCGACGTAAACGGGCTCGCCGACGATGAGCGCGGCGTGGAGGCCACGCGCGGCGACAAAATCCGCCGGTTGAAACTTCCAGTCGGGGAACACGCAGTCGATGATCTCGAAGCCGAGCGCGATCCATTCAGTGGCCTCGAGCACGGCAACCGGCTCGCTCGACGCCGGCGGCTTCGACAGGCAGAAGACGATCTCGGGCTCGATCTTCGGCGCGAACATCGCCGCCGTCGAGAGCTTGCCATCGTTCCAGTCGGCGTACCGGACGGTGTCGTCGTACATGTGCGCCCACACCAGCGTCTCGAGCTTGAGCGCGCGCCACATCGCCTTATTGGCGTATCCGACCTTCCAGCCCACCGTCCGACGACCGCTGGCGCGCCGGCTGTCGGCAATCGCCGCCTCGACGGCATAAGCGCCCGTCAGATCGATGCCGTCTTCGCGCGACGAGGGTGCAGGGATGACTGTCCGCGACGCGTAGGCATCGATAATTTCCCGGGCTAGCGCGATTGGATCAGACATGAGCTCCTGGCGCGGCGAGTGCAGTGGTTTGTGATCTACTTCGCAGCGTTGGCGACCGGGTTCATCGTCATCGCCGCCAGCGCCGCACGTTGCGCCGACAGGCGCATCGGTTTGACGATGAATAGTGCTGTCGCAGCAACAAGGATGTTGGCGACGGCTGCGACAACGAACACGTAGTGCCAACTGCCGGTCTGGCTCTGCAGCCAGCTCGCCGCCGGGACGAGAAACGACGCAGTACCCTTGGCGGTATAGAGCAGCCCGGCGTTGGTCGTCGCGTACTGCGCTCCGTAGGTGTCGGTGCAGATGGCCGGGAACAGGCTGTAAATCTCGCCCCAGGTGAAGTAGACCAGCCCCGCGGTAATGATGAACATCCACGGCGTGTTGCCGATGGTGCCCAGCGCCCAATAGGCGCAGGCACCGAACGTAAACACGATCGCCATCGTGTTCTCGCGCCCGATATGGTCCGATACCCACCCGAAGGTCGGCCGGGCCAGACCGTTGAGAATATTGTCGACGATGCCGGCCATCACCAGCACGGTCGACCCGATGAAGAAGAAGTTCACCGGCAGGTTCGCGATCTTGTAGTCGCGCGCGATCGGCGCAACCTGCGCCGTCACCACCAGGCCGCTGGCCGCAACCGCGACGAACATCACGTAGAGGATCCAGAACAGCGGCGTTCCCAGCATCTCCATCGGCCGGAACTCTCGAACCGCGTGGCTGGCCCGTTTCGCGGCCTTCGGTGCCTCGCCCGGCTTCGGCATCTTCAGGAACTGCGACAACACCAGGATCACCAGGCCCTGACCGAGGCCGAACCACAGGAACGCGCGGTCGTAGCCATAGGTTTTGATGATGCTGATGATCGGCACGACGGTTGCCGCCGCACCGGCGCCGTATCCCGCCGCGGTCAGGCCCGCCGCGAGGCCGCGACGGTCCCCGAACCACTTCAGCGCATTACCGACGCACGTGCCGTAGACGGCTCCCGCGCCCACACCTGACAGTGCCGCCGCCGCATACAGCATCGGCAGCGACGTCGCATACGCATTCATCGTCCACGCGATCGCCACCACGATGCCGCCGAGCATGACGACAATGCGTGGACCGAAGCGGTCCACGAACCAGCCTTCGATCGGCACCAGCCATGTTTCGGTGGCGATGAAAATGGTGAATGCGACCTGGATGCTGATGCGGCCCCAGTGGAACCGGGCATCGATCGGATCGACGAAGTAAGTCCAGCCGTACTGCAGGTTGGCGATCATCACCATGCAGACGATTCCGGCGACCAACTGCCACCAGCGATTGACCGTTGTTGCCGGCGCGGGTGTCTCGGCACTCGTCATCTGATCTGCTCCCTTGCTTTCCGGTCCAGCATTTTTGCGCAGGCATAAACCGTACGCGTCACCGGCATCGCGACGCCGACCCGCTGGCCCAGTTCCACCACGGCGCCGACGATGGCTTCGAGCTCCATCGGGCGTCCCGCCTCGAAATCCTGCAGCATCGACGTCTTGTGCGCGCCGACTTTCTCGGCGCCCGCCATGCGCTGATCGATCGTGATCGGCAGCTCGATGCCCAGCTTCCCCGCCACCGCTTCGGTTTCAGCCATCAGCGCCCGGATCACGGTCGACACCTCGGGGTCGCGCGCAAGCTCTTCGAGGGTTCCCCGCGTGAGTGCGCTGATCGGATTGAATGCAACATTGCCGAGCAGCTTGACCCAGATCTCGTGACGGAACCGCGGCGTGATCGGACAGCGGAATCCCGCCGCAATCAGTGGCTCTGCGATGGCTCGTGCTCGGTCAGATTTGGTACCGTCCGGCTCGCCGAAGCTGATCTTGTTGCCTTCGGTGTGCCGGATCACGCCCGGTTCGACGATGTCGGTGGCAAAATACGCGAGCGAGCCGAGCACGCGCCGCGGTTCGATCGCCCCGGCAATCACACCGCCGGGATCGACGCATTCGAGTCGCAACTCATCGAACTCGCCGCCGAGATTCTGAAAGTACCACCACGGGATCCCGTTCTGCGTGCTGACGACGACCGTGTCCGGTCCGAACAACGGGCGCAACAGCGGCGCCAGGCTGGTGAGTCCGTGCGCCTTGACGCCGAGGAAGACGACATCGACTGCACCGATGGTCGCGAGATCGCCGGTCACCTGCGGCCGCACTTCGAAGTCGCCGTCGGGACTGATGACGCGGAGTCCGCGCTCCTGCATGGCGCGAAGGTGTGGACCGCGCGCGAACAATACGACGTCCGATCCGGCGCGCGCGAGCCGCGCTCCGATGTAGCCGCCGATGGCGCCGGCGCCGGCGATGGCGATTCTCACGATGCGTTCGAGTAGGCCCTGGCCATCGCGCCGCGCTGGATCTTGCCGGTCGCAGTACGCGGGATTGTGTCGGTGATGTGAATCTGCTTCGGCCGTTTGTACTCGGCCAGCCGCTCCTTGCAGTAGCCGAGCAGATCGGCCTCGCTCACTTGATTCTTCAGCACGACGACGGCCGCAACTTCTTCGCCCCAGGTCGCGTGCGGCACGCCGAAGCAGACCGCCTCCGCCACCGCCGGATGTGAGAGCAGCACTTCGTCGATTTCGCGCGGCGAAATTTTTTCGCCGCCGCGATTGATCAGTTCCTTGATACGCGCGACCAGCGTCAGATATCCCTTGTCGTCCAGCACGCCCTGATCACCGGTCCGGAACCAGCCGTCCACGAACGACGACGCATTCGCCTCGGGGTTGTTCTCGTAGCCGGTGATGACATTTGGCCCCTTGATCACAACTTCGCCGGCCTCGCCGATCGGCAGGTGGCTGCCGGCCTTGTCCATGATGCTGATCTTGACGTCGGTGCCGCGACCGACCGACCCGCCGCGGCGTTCGTCGGGCGGCAGCGGATTGGAGGCCATCTGATGCGCGGCTTCAGTCATGCCGTAGGCCTCGAGCACGGGCGCGCCGAACGCCTGTTCGAGTGATTGCATGACCGCGGGCGGCAGCGACGCGCTGCACGATCGGATGAAGCGCAGGCGCTCGGCGCCGGCGGGGCGTTTCGATCCGTCACCCGGATCACCAGCGCGCGCCAGCAGCAGTTGATGCAGCGTCGGCACGGCCGAGTACCAGGTGACTTCGTGATCGCGTGCGACACGCCAGAACGACAGCGGGCTGAACTTCGCCGGAACCACCACGGTTCCGCCGGACGAGAAGGTCGCCAGCGTCGACGCCACCAGTCCATGCACGTGGAACAACGGCATCACGCACATCGACACATCGTCCATCGTCAGGCCGTACCAGCGCGCGATGTTCTGCGCCGAGATGCTCAGGTTCTTATGCGCCAGCGGCACGCGCTTGGGTCGTCCCGTGCTGCCGCTCGTGTGCAGCACCAGCGCGACATCGTCGATCGTCGGAGGCGGACAAGGCTGGCGTCCCGTCACTCCGTTCAAACTGACCACGCCGGCCGAATCCATGTCGATGGTGAGAATCGGGACGCGATCGCCGGCGGCCCGGCGAGCCTCGTCTGCGCCATCGGGTGGGAGCAGCAGCACCTTCGCGGCGGTGTCTTCGAGGAAGAACTTGAATTCGTCCTCCTTGTATGCGGGGTTCAGCGGCGCGGCGGTTCCGGCAACCGACGCGGCCAGGAACGACACGATCGCAGGAAGGCCGTTGGTCAGCGACGTCGCAACACGATCCCCACGTCCCACGCCCGCGGCCGAAAGCTGCTCGGCGACTGCGAGCACCTGTTTGAACAACGAGTCGTAGGTGACGCTGATGTGCGGATCCGGAAGAATCACCGCGGGCCGATCTCCGGGACCCTCCGCGAGAATGTCGAGCAGCGTCGTTGGAATCGATTGCGATGTACTCATGATGTCTGCACCAGAATCGCGTATGCGGGGACGGTAAGGAATTCCTGGAGCTGGTCGGAGGTCGCAACCTGCTCGAAAAGAAGGCGCGCCTGGGGAAAATGGCCGCCATCGAAACGCGCCGCGCCGACTTCGTCTCGGACGCGCGCGTATTCCTCGCCGATGCACTGTTCGACCAGTGCCCTCGTCACGGTACGGCCATCATCAAGCGTTGCCTTGTGTTTGATCCATTGCCAAATCTGGGTCCGCGAAATCTCCGCGGTGGCGGCGTCTTCCATCAGGTTGTAGATCGGGACGGCGCCCTGACCGCCGAGCCACGCTTCGAGATACTGAATCCCGACGCGGATGTTGTGGCGCAGGCCGCCATCGGTCCTGGTGCCCGTCGGTGCTTCGACGAGGACGGCGGCGTTGGCGACGATGTCGTCTCGCTGACGGGTGACTTGATTCGGCGCGGGCATGCCGTGATCGAAGACCTCTTTCGCAATCGGCACCAGCGCCGGGTGCGCCACCCACGTGCCGTCGTGACCCTCGCGCACTTCGCGCAGCTTGTCGGCGCGGACTTTGTCCATCGCTTTGGCGTTGGCGTCGGGGTCGTCCTTGATCGGGATCTGCGCCGCCATGCCGCCCATGGCGTGTGCGCCGCGGCGATGACAGGTCTTGATCAGCAGCTGGGTGTACGCCTTGAGGAACGGTGCTTCCATCGTCACCTGGCCGCGGTCCGGCATGACGAACGCGGGATCGTTCCGCAGCGTCTTGATCGAGCTGAAGATGTAATCCCAGCGACCGCAGTTGAGGCCGATGCTGTGATCGCGCAGCTCGTACAGGATCTCGTCCATCTCGAACGCCGCCGGCAGCGTCTCAATCAGGCAGGTTGCCTTGATCGTTCCCTGAGGGACGTTCAGCGCGTCCTGCGCGTAGACGAACACCTCGTTCCAGAGATGCGCCTCGTCGTGACTCTGCATCTTCGGCAGGTAGAAGTACGGACCGGTTCCAGCCGCGCGCAGTGCTTCGACATTGTGGAAAAAGTAGAGGCCGAAATCGAACAGCATCGCCGGCACCGGCCGTCCATCGACGATGTGATGCTTTTCGGTGAGGTGAAAGCCGCGGGGCCGCACCAGCAGCGTCGCCGTCTTCTCGTTGAGCGCGTACTGCTTGCCGTTCGCAGGGTTCGTGTAGGTGATGGTGCGGCGGATTGCATCCATCAGGTTGGCCTGACCGGTGACGCAGTTCGCCCTGGTCGGCGAGTTGGCGTCCTCGAAGTCGGCCATGAACACCTGCGCACCCGAGTTGAGGGCGTTGATGATCATCTTGCGGTCGACCGGGCCGGTGATTTCGACGCGCCGGTCGAGCAGATCCGCAGGCGGCGGCGCGACGCGCCAGTCGCCGGCTCGTATTTTTTCCGTCTCCGGCAGGAACGCCGGCTTGTCGCCTGCGTCAAACGCCGCCTGCCTCGTCACGCGACGGCTCAGCATCTCGTCGATGCCGTCCCGGAATCGCCGGGTGAGATGTTCGACGAACGCAACCGCAGCCGTCGTCAGGACTCGATCGGAGCCCTCGACCTCAGGATTGGACATAACCACACATTAGACCATGCTCAATGGGACCGCCCGAAGGCTGTTGGGTCGACCCAACATTATCTAGTACCGGAAGCGAAGCGAGCACTGAATGCGACGGGCCGGCGCGGATGAGACGGCTTCCCGGAAAAACGGAGAGCTCTGGTTGCCGACAAAGTACGAGAAGTTCACACGGTTCAGGGCGTTGAAGGCATCCACGCCGACCGTGAGCACGCGTTGACGACCGTTGACCGTCCCGAGGACGAAGTCGTGCGAGAAACGCGCGTCCACGTTGGCGTAGTCGGGACCGACCAGGCTGTTGCGGGGGACGCCGTCCGGCCTCGCGTTCGCCGTTCCCTCGTTGAAGATGTCCAGCCCCTGTCGTCAGTGAATAAGGCCGCCCGGTCGCGAGGCTGGCAGACAGGCCCAGGCTCGTGGTTTTGCGAATCGGGACGGTGCCGAACATCTCGAGCCGGTGCAGCTGGTTGAAATCGGCTCGCGCGTACTCGAGTGACAGATCGTAGTTGTTCGGCGGCATCCAATTGACGCCGCTGGTGTCGTTGTGGGCGCGGGCATAGGTGTACTCGAGCGAGCCATTGAAGAAACGCGTCAGCCATCCGCACAGGGTGACTTGCGCCGACTGACTGTCCGTCCGCCCCGCCGATTGAATCTGTCGGACGATGCCCATCGACGGATCGGGCCGGATCGTGAACGCCGGCGGCGGCGGCGCGTTGATGTCGATGGAGCGAAACGCGTCGAACCCACGCGTGCCGACGAAATTCACGGCCAGCGTCGTCCGCGCCAGGACCTGCCGTTCGATGCCGGCACCGTAGTGCAGCAGGAACGGGATCGTCGTCCCGGGTTCGAGCACCACCGTGCTGATGGGCTGCACGCCCAGACCCTGTCCGGGCTGGACCGGATCGGATACCCGGGATCGGTGATGACGTACCTGAGGAGATGGTTACCGTCGTAGCGATCAGATCCGGAATCGGACCCGGCCCGGAACGGTCGTAGAAGTATCCAGCAGCTCCACGCAGCACCGTCCGGCCATTCTGTCCAGGCGAGTACGCGAACGACGCGCGCGGCGCAAAATTGTTCTCATCGTGGAAATAACTTTGCCAGTCGTACCGCAAGCCGAGATTCAGTGACAGGTTCGACGTCAGACGGACGTCGTCCTGCACGAAGGCGCCCAGCACCTTCTCGAGAAAACGCACCTGGCCGTCCCCGGCCTGCTGAATGAATGAATAAGGCCGCGAGGCGGCGTAATCATCGAGCGTTGAAAAGTAGAAGGTACCGAGGCGGTTGACCTGATTGCGCGGCGACCAGGTGACCGCTTCGACCAGAGTGAAATGCTTT
>DASXGC010000329.1:0-23118 GCA_036489235.1 Vicinamibacterales bacterium | reverse complement strand
AGCCCGGTGATTACCTCGGTGAGCGCCGCATACCTGCAGCGCAACCTGCGGCCGCAAGTACGCTCCATCACCGTGCATCCTCCCGGCATCGTCTTCCAGAAGCCATTCTCGACCGGCGACCCGGAGCTCGCCGGGTTCGAGGATCAGTCAACACCGGAGCGGAAACTCGCGGCCTCCGCCAGTCAGACTCCGGGCGTATCGACCGGCCTCGGCCGGCGCGCCTACCAGAAGGGACTCGAGACCCTCATCTGGAAAGCCGATGACGAGAACGATGACGACCTGGTCTACGACGTCCTCTACCGCCGCGAAGGCGAGACGGGCTGGAAGACGCTACGCAAGGCGACGCCCGACACGATCCTGGTGTGGGACACGACGACGGTGCCGAACGGCACCTACTTCGTACGGGTGATTGCGTCTGACGCACCGTCCAACCCGGCCGGCCTTGCGCTGACCGGCGAGATGGACAGCGTCGCATTCGACATCGACAATACGCCACCGACCATCATCGTGGGCGCGGTCCGGGTCGAGCGCGGCCAGACGCTGGTGACCTTCGACGTCCGCGACGATCACTCCCCCATCCAGCGCGTGGAGTTCTCGCAGGACGGACAACGCTGGCGCGGGGTGTTTCCGGTGGACGGGATCGCCGATTCGCGGCAGGAGCACTACGAGCTGGCGATCGACGGCGAGATCGGCGAGCGCGGCCTCACCTTGAGGGCGAGCGATTCAATGAACAACGTCGCGACTGCGCAGGTCGGCGCACCCTCGTCACGACGCTAGCTGTCGCGGGAAGGCGAGCGCCTCAGACGTCCGATCGGCGAGCTTTCAACTCGAAAGGCTTCGTACTCGCCAGCAAGCTCACCGCTACGATCGCGCCGGTCATCAACGACTGCTTCAGACTGTAGGGCGTGGCGGTAATCCGGGAGAGCAGGTAGTGCAGGGAAAGGCCGAGCCCCTCCGTAACGCAGATCAGCCGCAGGCGCGATCTCCAAGTCCAGTTGCCGCGATTGCGCCAGCCGCCCTGAACCATCTGGATGGCTAGCGAAACACCACCGGCGACCCACAGCCCAACCGAGATGATTACCACCCATTGACCAGCGGTCATGGCTTCGCATCCCTCATGCGCGGACGATAATCCACGAATAGGAATTGCACAATAAGGAAGCTGTTAACGCGCTTATGCGGTGATGGTCGAGCGGCCGTTCGAGTTCGCGGCGCGCTTTTTCGCCGGGAGCGGCGCGTCGAGGGCAGGCGCCGGCTGCTTGCTGGCGCGCACCGTGGCACGCTCGACCAGCCACAGCATGCTCGATGTCGCAGGCGCCTGCGAGACCGCGGGGTAGTCGAGCCGCGCGCGCGCCACGACCTCGAGCAGCCCCTCAATCAGCTTGACCTGATCGGTGGCGCGCCGATGCCGAGCCGATTTCAACACGCTGAGGTTCGCCAGATGGCCCTGATGGGTCACCACGGCTTCGAGCGTGAACACCGCGTCCTGCTCCGCCGATTCGTTCGCGCGCTGGAAACGTTCCGTCCACCGTTCTTCCCAGCGGGCCCGGCAGCCGGACGCATCGCCGGCTTCGTTGCCCGATTCACATTCAAGCGGCGTGGCCAGCACGTTGACAATCGCGGCGAGCGAGTCGGGGCGCTCGGCGGTCGCGAAACGCATCATCCCGAGCATGATCGTCACGCACGCGATTGCCGCGCCGGCGGCGCCGAGCGCCGCGTAGACGACGTGCATGTCGTCGAACAGCTCACGCACATGGGTCATCAGCGAGGCGCCGTTTTCGGCCGTCAGACGGCTGACCACGGTGGTGTTGAAAACCGCGGCTTCTTCGTGAGTGAGCGCCAGACGCTGCGACACCAGTCCCTGCAGCGCGCCGCTGACGTCGTTCAGATCCGCCAGGTCGGCCGCGCACGATGCGCAGTCCTTGACATGCGAGATCACCGTAATCTGGTCGGCGATCGGCAGTTCGTCGTCGTGGAACGCCTGGAGCCGCCGTCGAATGGTCGCGCAGGAGGCAGCCTTCACGCAAACCTCTCGTCGCGCAGCTCGAGACGCAATGATTGACGGGCGCGAGTCAGGCGCGACTTGACCGTGCCGACCGCAACCCCCAGCGAGAACGCAATTTCGTCGTAGCTCAACCCGTCGATCTCGCGCAGGATGATCGCAGTGCGTTGATCGAACGGCAGGTGATCGAGCGCTTCCTGCAGCTTCGCGGCGAGCTGCTTCTGCGCGAACATGCGGTCGGGAGTTTCCTGCCGGCACGATGGGAAGTCGCCGTGCGCGGCGATGTGCTGCTCGAGCGGAACCTGGTCCGCGCGATGCCGACGCCGCCAGAAGCGGTGCCGGTTCCGGGCCTGGTTCACCGCGATTCGGTAGATCCAGGTACGCAGGCTCGACTGACCACGGAAGCGATGAATGGTTCGGAAGACCCGGAGGAAGACTTCCTGCGAAAGGTCGAGCGCTTCCTCGCGATCGCCAAGCAGGTTCATCGCCAGCTGGACGACCATCCGCTGATGTTCGGTGACCAGGTCCGCGCAGGCAGCCTCGTCGCCAGCGGCGCACCGCTGCACCAAGCCGGCTTCACGGCCGTCAACGTCGGACCAACTGGCAACCCGCTCCTGCTTCACAGAGGCTTCCACTATAACAAGTTAGACCCCGATCGTGCCCGAAAGTTCCTGGGTCCGGCCGCCGCCCCGAGGGAGCCGCGGGCCAGGTCGCCCGGGCCACCGGTCCAAGCCCCGGCTGGGCGGCTGGTAGGATAGGACCACGTGACTCGAGCTATCGCGGTCGTAATGGTCCTGCTGCTGACTGCGGCTGGCGCGGCGCTGCTCTATCAGGCCACCGCACGCCAGCGGGACTACCGCGCCGCCCTGACCCGAGGCGATAACGCCCTGCGCGACGACCAGAGCTTTGCCGCGATCGAGGCCTACAGTGGCGCCATCGAGCTCCATCCGGATTCGATGCTCGCCTACCTCCGTCGAGGCCAGACGTACCGGCGCCGCGGCGATCGCGGCGATCTCGACGCCGCCGCCCGCGACTTCAGGAAGGCGGCCGCCCTTGACCCTGCCGCCATCGCGCCGCTCGAAGAGCTGGGCGATGTCAATTATCAACTCGACCGCTACGGGCGGGCCGCCGACGCTTTCGAACGGGCCATCGCCCTCGACGATCGCTCGGCGCGGATCAGTCACAAACTGGGCCTCGCGCGCTATCGCGACGGCGATGTGGACGCCGCACTGGACGCGATCTCGCGGACCGTACGCCTCGACGACCGGCAGGCGGACGCGCACTATCTGCTGGGCATGTGTCTGCGTGAAAAGGGACGCACCACCGAAGCCATGCGCGCCTTCGAGCGGGCGCTCGCCCTCGCCCCCGGCCTCGTCGCTGCCCGGGACGAACTCGCCGATTTGTACGGTGCTCACGGTCGTCGGACCGACCAGATCGAACAGCTCCAGGTGCTGGCCGCGCTCGATCCGGGCCGGGTCGAGCGTCAGGTCGCGGTGGCGATGGCGCACGCGGAGGCCGGCCACTGGGATCTCGCGGTCCTGACCCTCGGCGGCGCGCTCGAGCGCCACCACAACGATCCGCTCATCTATCGCGCCCTGGGCCAGATCTGGCTCGAGCGTCCGCGCGACGATGCGGCGTTTCTGGGTAAGGCGAGGGAGGCGCTCGAACGGGCGGCGTCCAGCCCGGCGGCGCCAAGCGATCTGCTCACGCTGTACGCCCGCGCGCTGCTCGATGAGGGCGCGGTCGAGGATGGCGAGCGCGCGCTGGAGCAGGCGATCTCGCGATTCCCGGTCGAGCCTTCGGCGTTTCTGCTCTACGCCGCGGTCGCCGAGAAACAGAATCACCTGATGCCGGCGCGCAACGCGTTGATCGATTACGGGACACTTATCAGGCCGGACCCGAACGCGGTCTCCCACGCCGCGCAGATCGCGGCGCTGTCGCTTCGCCTGAACGACGCGCCGACCGCGGTCGAATGGTTGACGCAGGCCACGGCAGCCAGCCCGAACGACGCGTTACTGCTGGCCTCGCTTGCCGACGCGCAATTTCGCAACGGTGATCGGGCCGCTGCGCAGGCCACGATCGCCCGCGGGCTCGATCACGATCCGAAGAACACCCAGCTCGCCGTCCTGGCACGCAGAATCCGGTAGCCGGCGCGATCCGTCTCAGCGGCCGGCGCGTTTGGGATCGGTTGCGTCGCGAAGGCCGTCGCCGAGAAAATTGAATCCCAACACCAGGACCGCGATGGCGAGGCCGGGTACGACGGTCAGGTGTGGAGCGTCGAGCAGATGGGCCCGGCCGCCATTCAGCATCGTCCCCCAACTCGGTGTCGGCGGCTGGACGCCCAATCCGAGAAAACTGAGCGCCGCCTCACCGATGATTGCGCCGGCCATGCCGAGCGTGCCCTGTACGACCACGGCGGGGATCGCGCTCGGAATCACATGCCGCCAGAGAATGCGAGGCGTGCCCGCGCCCGCCGCACGCGCGGCCTGAACGTATTCGAATTCGCGCGCGCGCAGTACCTGGCCGCGAACCAGCCGCGCGTACCCGACCCAGCCAATCACTGTCAGCGCGAACAACACGTTGCCCAGGCTCGGACCCAGCACCGCGACCAGGGCAATCGCCAGCAGCAGCCCCGGGAATGCCAACAGCACGTCGATGATCCGGCTGATCACATCGTCGGTCACGCCGCCGAAGTAGCCGGCGACGGCGCCGAGCAGCGTGCCGACTGACGCCGAGACCGAGACCACCGTGAGCCCGACCAGGAAGGAAATACGAGCGCCGGCCAGCACCCGCGCGAGGATGTCTCGACCGAGTTCGTCGAGACCGAACCAATGCGCGGCGCTCGGGCCCGCCAGCCGCAGCGCGAGATCCTGTGCTGCCGGATCGAACGGGGTCAGTGACGGTCCAACGATCGCGGCCAGCGCCGCGGCGATGACGATCGCGGCGCCCATCTTCAGCACGTCAGCGGTACCGGATCCGCGGATCGAGCAGGCCGTAGGCCAGATCGGTCAACAGGTTCATCCCGACGTAGGTAACGGCAATCAACAGGATGCAGCCTTCGACCAGCGGATAGTCGCGGAAGCTGATCGACTGAATCAACAACCGCCCCACGCCGGGCCAGGCAAAGATCGTCTCGGTGATCACGGCGCCGGTGAGAACGGCGCCGAACTGCAGGCCGAGCACAGTCACAATCGGGATGAGGCTGTTGCGGAACGCGTGACCGACGATCGCGCCGACGCGCGAGACGCCGCGCGCGCGGGCGGCCAACACATACAGCTCGCGCAGTTCCTCGATGACGCTCGCCCTCGTCATCCTGGCGAGCACCGCGGCGAGCGGCGCACCAAGCGTCACCGCCGGCAACACCAGATGCGCCAGGGTTCCGCGGCCGGAGACCGGCAGCCATCCGAGCGTGACCGAGAAAACGATCGCCAGCAGCGGACCCAGCCAGAAATTCGGAATCGAGATGCCGACCAACGCCAGCGTGGTCGCCGCGTGGTCCACACGCGTGCCGGCGCGGGCAGCCGCCAGGATCCCGAGTGGAATCGCCATCAACGTCGCCAGTGCCATCGCCGCGAACGCCAGCTCGAAGGTCGCGGGCAGGCGCTCGACAATCGAAGCCGTCACCGGCTGGTTCGTGCGAAGCGACGCACCAAGGTCGCCCCGGGACAGACCCTTCAGGAACGCGCCGTACTGGACGTAGAGCGGACGGTCGAGGCCCAGGCGACCTCGCAACTCGCTGATGTCCTGCGGAGACGCGCTGTCTCCCAGCATCGCCTGGACCGGATCGCCGGGCACCAGGTGAATCAGCGAAAAGACGAGCGTGGCCACACCAAGGAGGACCGGAATCGTCAGCAGCAGCCGGCGCACGAGGAAGCGAGTCATTCGGCGCCAATCCCGAGCCGGGTGATCAGTTTGGTCAGACCTTGTCGCGTGACCCCGAGTTCGGCAGCGGCCCGGCCGCGATGCCCCCCGCTCCGGACCAGCGCAGCCCGGATGAATCGTGATTCGAACGTCCTGCGTGCCTCGTCCAGGCGCCACGTTTCGCGCCTCTGAACGTCGGTGAATGAAGCCGGCAGCGCTTCAGGTGGCACGACGCCGCGCTTGGGACTCCGAACGGTCAGCGCCGCCAGCACGTTCTGTAACTCCCGCACATTTCCCGGCCAATCATAACGTGCGAGCGCCGCCATCGTTGCCGAGCCAAGGCTGGCGCGGCTGCCCAGACGCCGGGTCGATTCGCGCCAGAAGTGATCCGCCAAGACCGGGATGTCTTCGCGGCGCTCCCGCAGTGGTGGCACGCGCACACGGACCACATCGAGGCGGTACATCAGGTCGAGGCGAAACCGTCCGGCCACGACTTCCGCCGGCAGATCGCGATTGGTGGCGGCGACGATCCGGACGTCGACGCGACGCGTGACGTTCTCGCCGACACGGCGCAGTTCCCCCTCCTGAATGACGCGGAGGATTTTGGCCTGCGCGCGCGGCGAAAGTTCGCCGATTTCGTCGAGGAAGAGCGTGCCGCCGTTGGCTTCCTCGAACACGCCCGGTCGATCGGCAATGGCGCCGGTGAAGGCGCCGCGCGCGTGACCAAACAGTTCGGCTTCGACCAAATCGTCGGGTAGCGCCGCGCAGTTGAGCGTGCAGAACGGACGATCGCGCCGCGGACTGCCGCGATGAATGGCACGCGCCACCAGTTCCTTGCCGCTGCCGCTTTCGCCGTCGACGAGGACCGCAAAGGGCGCCGCGCCGGCGCGCTCCACACTGGAGCGCAGTTCGTTCATGGACGGCGTCACGCCCAGAAGCTCGCTCGGCGCCGCGCTGGCCTGCTCGCGGCGGGCCAGCGCCGCCGACAGGATCGGCGCCGCAGCTGCCGCGCTCGTGGTCAGCACGATCGGCGCGCGCGAGAGGTCTTCAGTCGAGCCCAGGGTCCAGCGGGCGCACAGCGCCCCGATGAGTGCGCCGCCATAGTGGACCGGCGCCGCCGCGTCGATCCGGTCGTCGTGGCGGTGCGGCGGCAAGGTGACGCCCGCCGCCAGCGCACGCAGGCCGATCTCGATGTCCAGACGCGAGCCGTCGCATGTCAGGATGCCGGCTCGCCCGTCGTTGGGAACGACGAAGGCGACCGAGGCTGCTCGCATCTGGGCGCGGACCAGCGCGCAGACCTCCTTCAGCACCGTGACCTCGTCTTCCGCGGTCTGGCAGGCACGCAGCACGCCCACGATATCGTCTGCGATCGGATCGGCCGTGCGCGTCAAATCCAAACGCGGCGGTGCTGAGACGAAAAGCGAAAGCGCGTCCAGACCAGTGGCCGCGACGCGGCGCTGGACGAGGCTGACTGGATTCGGGTCGCCTGACATTACCAGGCCGGTGAGATCCGCACGCGCTCTTAGAATTGGCGGCAGGGTTGGGCCAATCCGGACAAGGCGCCGCGCTTGCGCCGCGACCGTTGAAGACGATCCGCGCCGCCGCTCGATTTCGCACAACAACAAAACGCCACGGATCGCGCGCAGTGGATCGTGGGCGGTCCGGGCAGCGGTGCGACACTCATCGACATCGCGAGCGGCGGCGTCGAGGTCGCCGACCGAGAGGTGCACGAAGGCGGCCGTGCACGAGGCGGCGGCAACGAGCGACGGATCGGCGACCGCACGTGCCTGCTGGCAGGCGCCAGAGGCCAGCGTCATCGCTCTGCCGACGTCGCGCAGGCCGACCGCGACCCGTGCCGCCTGACGCGCGTAACGCGACCGTATCGCCACTGCATCCTTGTCGCCAACCGCGCTCAGCGCCACATCCGCATCGGCGTACCGGCCTCGCCAGAACAGGCATCGGGCCAGCGACACGCCGGCACGCGCGGCGCATTCGTGGTCGCGTGCCGCTCGCGCCGACACGAGCGCCGTCCCAAGCACCCGTTCCGCCTCGTCGAGTCGTGCCAGATCGATCCACGCTTCGCCACTGAGCAGTGCGACCTCCAGTAGCAAATTCTGGGGGTCGCTGTGGCTGGCGTAGCTCCGGGCATTCTCGATCGCGTTCTGAGCCTCGCGAGTCCGGCCACGACGTAACAGCGTCCAACCCAAATCGATCGCTCCCCGGCACGCCTCCGTCCAATCGTCGCGCCTCGCGAGCGCGCCGATGCAGTGGCGCAGTTGCCGGATGCCCGGGGCGTGCCTTCCGGCATCAATCTGGGTCATCGCGCCATCCATCCGCCGGCGCAACATCGTCAACTCGCCCGGTGACGCCCACCCCCGACCACCGTTGGATGAGGCGTCGAGGACCGGCTTCCCCACTCCGGCGCTGTCTGTTTCCTCGATGCCGTAGACCGCCGGGTGCTCTGCCGCCATCACGACCCGTGACCGCCGGGATTTCTTCGAATCCGACGTGTTCGAAAGCTCGATACCCAGCAATCTGGCAAACGCTCCGGGGAGGCCGCGTGATCGCTCGGCGACGCGACGAGCCGTGCGTTCGGCACGCGGACCGAGCGTCGCGGGACGAAGCGCATCGACGAGAACGTCCGGCGGGATGCGATCGAGGCCGACGCCATGTATGCCGGCTGCTTCTTCGAGGCCGACAACCAGTACCGCGTGCGGCTGCGACACCGACAGCGTGGCGTGCAGGATCGCCGGCCAGGCGTTTTGCGGCGGCCCGTCTTCGATCACGAACAAACTGCGATCGGACCAGAGCCGCGCGAACTGCGAGTTCACGAACCGCGCCGTGACCGGAACGAACCCGCGCAGTCTCGCCAGGCGCGCCAGTTCGCGCACCGCCAGGCCCTTTCCCGATCCTCGGGGCCCCCACAACGCTGTGGCGTGCAGGCGATGATTGGGCGGACCTTCGAACATCTCGGCGATCGCAGTCACCACCGCCCGGTCGATGACTGCCATACCCCGCTGACGAAGAGAAAGCTCGTCGATCAGTTCGCTCACCTCGGACGGGTAGCCGGTCTCCGAATCGGGTAGCAACCGTACCTCTCCGCGATTTCCAGTCCTGACCGAAGCCGGCGAGCCGCCCAGCGATAAACCGACCGCCCCGAACACCCGGCGCACTTCGTCGAAGGCCACAACCGCCGCAGCGGGAGCTCCCCGCCACGCGCCGTTCGACGACCACGCCTCGAAGCGCGAAGACTCGCCGATCGGGCCGTAGTCAACCAGCGATGCCAGCGCGCGATGGTGGAGTCTCCACAAGACATCACATCGTCCGCTCCAGCGCAGCTGCTCGGCCACGCCGCCGGCGGTCGTGATCACAAGCGTCACTGCTCTGCCGGTCGCCAGGTCGATCGCCCGGCGGTTGTCGTCCACTGCGAATCGATCCGCCACAAGATGCACGGCGTCCTCCTGCGCTAGGTGAACAACGTGGTGCAAGAAGGCGGCCCGTGCCTCGCACGAGCACGATCCGGCAATGGGCGGCGCCGGAAGCGGCAATTTTTTCGGATAGAATAAAAACGCATGCTGCGATTTCTCACAGCCGGCGAGTCGCATGGAAAAGCGCTCGTCGCCATCGTCGAAGGCGTCCCGGCTGGTCTCACGATCGACATCGACGCCATGACCGCCGAACTCCGCCGGCGCCAGACCGGCTACGGTCGCGGACGACGGATGGCGATCGAGTCCGACCGCGCCGAGCCGCTGAGCGGTGTCCGGCACGGCGTCACGACCGGCGCGCCAATCGCACTGCTTATTCCCAACAAGGATTGGGAAAACTGGCAGCGCACCATGCACTCGGAGCCCGAGATGCCGGTGGCCGCCTCCGGTGCCGACCGGGCGCCCGTCACACGACCACGGCCGGGACACGCCGACCTCGCCGGCTTCGTGAAGTACGGCCTCGACGACATGCGCAACGTTCTCGAACGGGCCAGCGCGCGTGAAACCGCGGCCCGCGTGGCGGTCGGCGCAATCGCGCGCCAGCTGCTGTGCCGTGTCGGGACCGAGATCGTCAGCCATGTCACGACGATCGGCGGAGTGTCGATCGCCGATCCGCTGGCGATCACCTTCGAAGCGGCGCGGGCGATTGCGATCGATTCGCCGCTGCACTGCGCCGACGCCGGCGTCGAGCAGCAGATGATCGCCGAGATCGATCGCGCCCGCGATGCCGGCGACACGATGGGCGGCAGCTTCGAGATCATCGCGCGTGGAGTGCCGCCCGGGCTCGGCAGCTACGTGCAATGGGACCGCAAGCTCGACGGACGACTCGCACAGGCGCTGATGTCGATTCCTGCAATCAAAGCGGTCGGCATCGGACGGGGCCCGGGCGTCGCGATCATTCCCGGCTCGCGGGTCCATGACGAGATTCTTCCCGCCGACTCCGCTGGCGGTCGCACGATGCCGATCGCGCGGCCGACGAACAACGCCGGCGGCCTCGAAGGCGGCGTCACCAACGGTGAGGATCTTCGCGTCACCGGCTACATGAAGCCGATCTCGACCCTGATGAAGCCGCTCCGCTCGGTCGATCTGACCACCATGACCGTCAGCCCGGCCGCGATCGAACGCAGCGACGTCTGCGCGGTCCCTGCCGCAGCCGTTGTCGGCGAAGCGATGGTGGCGTTCGTGCTCGCGGAAGCGGTGATCGAAAAGTTCGGCGGCGATTCGATCGACGAGCTGGTGCGTAACTGGGAAGCGTTCCGCGCCAGAACCGCCGATCGCTTCGTCCGACCCTGATCGCAACGGCACTCAGTCAGGAGTGATTTCGCCGCGCCGCGCGGTTTCTGCGTTTGCTATCGGCCTGCAGTTCGACATTACATGATTCGACCCATTCTCAAATACGGCGATACCACCCTTCACGAACGCGCCCGGCCGGTGGACGCAATCAGCGCCGACATCGTCACCCTCGTGGACGACATGATCGAGACCATGTATGCCGCACCAGGTGTCGGCCTGGCCGCAACCCAGGTCGGCGTGCCGCTTCGAATCTTCGTCGTCGACGTATCGCTCGGCCACGACCCCTCGGCACTGATTGTCATGATCAACCCCGAATTCATCGAGCGTGAAGGCGTCCAACTCGAAGAGGAGGGCTGCCTGAGCGTCCCTGGCTTCAACGCGACCGTGGTCAGGCCGACGCGCGCCGTCGTCAAAGGCCTCGATCGCGGCGGCGCCGAACATCAAGTTGAAGGCTCCACCTTGCTGGCCCGCGCGTTCCAACACGAGATGGATCATCTCGACGGCACGCTGTTCGTCGATCGCCTTCGCGGCATCAAGCGCGACCTGATCGTCCGCAAGATCCGCAAGCTGACGCGCGCCGGCAAATGGTGACCGCCCTCCGCATCGTTTTCTTCGGTACGCCCGCGTTCGCGGTCCCGTCGCTCGACGCGCTGCTCGGCGCGACCCCGCACACCGTCGTCGGCGTCGTGACGCAGCCCGATCGCCCGCGCGGCCGCGGACAGAAAGTCTCCGATGCTCCGGTAAAGGCCCGGGCTGTGGCGGCGGCGCTTCCCGTGCTGCAACCCGACGTGATGAAGGATGCGGCCTTTCTGGTACGCCTCGCCGCGTTGAACGCCGACCTGGGCGTCGTCGCGGCGTACGGGAAAATCCTGACCGACGCCGTCCTCGCAACGCCCGGGCTTGGGATGATCAACGTGCACGCATCCCTGCTGCCCAAGTACCGGGGTGCGGCACCCATTCACCGCGCCGTAATTGATGGCGAACAGCTCACCGGCGTCACGATCATGCGCGTCGTGAAGGCACTCGACGCCGGTCCGATGATGGCTCAGGAGACCGTCGTCATTCCGGAGGATGCCACCAGCGACGCGGTCGAGCGCGACCTGGCCCGAGTCGGCGCTGGCCTCCTCACCGCGGTCGTCGATCAGATCGCCAAAGGCCAGGTCGTCGAAGTCGAGCAGGACGCGGCCGCGGCGACATACGCGAAGCGGCTCTCGAGAGCCGACGGTGCGATCGATTGGCACTGGCCGGCCTCGCGCGTGCACAACCTGATTCGCGGTCTGCATCCCTGGCCGCACGCCTTCACTTACGTGCACGGCAAACGGCTGATTTTGATCGCCTCAACGGTCGAGGCCGACCGCACACCGGAAGCGCGTCCAGCCGCCGGCACGGTGATCGAGGCGGCCGGCGACAGTCTGATCGTCGCGACCGGCAGCGGGACGATCGCGCTCACGCAAATCCAGGCGGAGGGCAAACGGCCGATGACCACGAGGGAATTTCTCGCCGGTCATCCGCTGGCCGCGGGCGACACCTTTTCGCCGCTTCCATGATCGCGCCGGCCCGGATCGCGGCGTTCGATATCCTGGTCGCCGTCTCGGCGGGAAAAACCGATCTGCCGACTGCGCTCGCCGCCTCCCGTCCTTCACTGCCCGACGACCGCGATCGCGCGCTGGTCGCAGAAATCGCGAGCGGAACGCTGCGTTGGCGCGCGGCCCTGGATCATCTCATCGTCGCGTTCTCCAGGCGTTCGATCGATCGGCTGGACCGGGAGGTGGTCGAGATCCTTCGCCTCAGCACCTACCAGTTGCTGCATTTGACTCGCGTGCCGGCGTCGGCGGTGGTGGACGATGCGGTGGAGTTGACGCGAAGGGCGGGCAAGCGGAGCGCGACCGGCTTCGTCAACGCGATTCTTCGGAGCGTATCGCGAAATCGAAAGGCGTTGCCGCTGCCGCCGCGGCCCGAGAGCGAGCACGATCGCGGCGCCGTGCTCGACTATTTCAGCATTGCGCTGTCGCATCCGCGCTGGCTCGTGGCCCGCTGGTACGATCGCCTCGGCTTCGACGCCACCGAACGGTGGCTCCGCTACAACAATACGCCGGCGGTGGTCACGCTTCGGGCCAACCGCCTGCGGTTCACGCGCGAGGAACTGACGGCGCGACTCGCCGAAGACGGGGTCGTCGTCAGCCCAGCCGCCTTTGCTCCCGACGGACTCACGGTGGTGTCAGGTCATCCGCTGCGGGGCGGCGGCTCCGAGGCCGGCGCTTTTGTCGTTCAGGACGAGGCGTCGCAGCTGGTCGCGCTTTTGGCGGGGACTGCGCCCGGGGCTCGCGTGCTCGACGCCTGCGCCTCCCCCGGTGGCAAGGCCACCGCCATCGCCGCGGCGATGGACGATTCCGCAATGCTCGTCGCGTGCGACGTACGTGAACGGCGGGTCGATCTGCTGCGGCGGACGGTCGTCAACAGTGGCGCGTCGAACATCCGGATCGTGCAGTCAGACCTGCTCCACTCGCTGCCGTTCTCCTCGCGGTTCGATCTCGTCTTCGTCGATGCGCCGTGCTCGGGCCTCGGAACGCTCAGACGCGATCCGGATATCAAATGGCGCCGTACCGAATCCGATCTTCCGGTGCTCGCCGCCGCAGCACTGACAATGCTGCAGAACGCGGCGGAGGCGGTCGCGCTGGGTGGACGGCTGGTGTATGCGACATGCTCGAGCGAACCTGACGAGAACGAAGGCGTGGTCGACGCGTTTCTCGCGACCACACCGGCCTTCGCGCCGATCGACGTTCGCAGCTCGGCGCCTGGCGTGCCTCGTTCGCTTGTCGATGAGCGCGGCCACCTGAAAACGGCGCCACACCGCGACGCGCTCGATGCCTTCTTCGGCGCGGTATTCGAGCGCCGCGTCTTGTAGTACGATCCAGCGTTCATGGACCTGGGTACGCGCGTCTGGAGCGCGGGAAAAATCATCGCGCTCGTCGCCGCGCTGGCCGGCACCTACGTGCTGTTTGCGGCGGCGTCCATGCGCATCGCCCTCCGCACCCGCGAAGTGCAGGTGCCCGACCTCACCAACCGCACCGCGAACGAAGCCGCGGGCCTCGCCACCGAACTCGGACTGGCATTGAAAGTCGACGACAGCCGGCGAACCGATCCGAAGATCGCGGCTGGTCGCGTGCTGGCGCAGGAACCTGCCGCCGGATCGACCGCGCGGCGCCAACGCAGCCTCCGCGTCTGGCTGAGCGCCGGAGCCCGCTCCTCGACCATCCCGCGCCTGGTAGGCGAAACCGAGCGGACCGCGCAGCTTCGCGTGTCGCAGGACGGTCTCACCCTGACCGGCCTGTCAGAGATCCGTTCCCAGAATTTCGCGCCCGACATCGTCGTCGCTCAGACGCCTCCAGCAAAGAGCGCAGCTGGCCAAGTCGCCCTCCTCGTCAATCGTGGTGAACGCGGCGCCAGCTACCTGATGCCGGATCTCATCGGCGTAAACGGCGACCGCGCCGCCGAGATTCTACGGGCTCATGGATTCCGTGTCGCGGTCGTGGGCTCGAACCCGTATCCGGGTGTAGCGGCCGGCATCGTGATCCGGCAGAGCCCACAGGCGGGATTCCAGATTGGCCCCGGCGAACCTGTGTCTCTCGAGACCAGCCGATGACGATCCGTCTGGCCCCATCCATTCTGTCCGCCGACTTCGCGGCGTTGGGCGATGCGGTGGCCGCCGTTGAGCGCGGCGGCGCCGATCTGATTCATGTCGACGTGATGGACGGCCATTTCGTCCCCAACATCACCATCGGTCCGCCGGTGATGAAATCACTGCAGCGCGTCGTCACGGTGCCAATGGACGTGCACTTGATGATCGAGGAACCGGACCGCTACATCGAGGCGTTCGCGGAAGCCGGCGCAGCGATGATCTCGGTGCACGTCGAAGCGGTCCGTCACCTGCACCGCACCGTGCACGCGATCAAGGCGCTCGGCGTCGAGGCGGGCGTGGTGCTGAACCCGGCTACGCCGGCGATCATGATTCAGGACATCGCAGCCGATGTCGATTTCGTGCTCGTGATGTCCGTCAACCCGGGCTTCGGCGGCCAGACTTTCATCGCACATAGCGAGTCCAAGATCCGGGACGTCCGTGCCGTCCTCGATCGGTCGGGTAACACCGCCGCTCCGATCGAAATCGACGGCGGCATCGATGTGCGCACCGTCGGCCGGGTCGTGGCGGCCGGGGCCAGCATCATCGTCGCCGGCTCGGCGATCTTTCACAGTCCGGATCCGGAACGCGCCACCCGGGAACTCAGGGCGGCGGCGGTGGCGGCGGTCCCCTCGCCAACCGCTCGATGATTCCGGCACAGCCCGCCCGATCCGTGTCACGGATTCGCGTCCGCTACGCCGAAACCGACAACATGGGCGTGGTGTACTACGCCAACTACTTCGTCTGGTTCGAGGTCGGCCGTACCGACCTGCTGCGCACCACCGGCTGGAGCTATCGCGAAATGGAAGCGGACGGCTTTGCGCTGCCGGTGATCGACGCGCGTTGCGCCTTCCGTGAATCGGCCAAATACGACGACGACATCGAAGTCAGGACCACAGGAACCATGCTTTCTCCCGTTCGCGTGCAGTTCACTTACGAGGTCGTCCGATCTTCGGACGCTGTGATTCTCGCCACCGGCAGCACCGAGCACGCCACCCTCGATCGCACTGGTCGGCCATGCCGCCTGCCCGATCGCGTCCGGGCCCTGCTGTCGTGAAGGCACTGGTTACCGGAGCCGCCGGATTCATCGGATCGACGCTGGCAGGACAGCTGGTCGCAGAGGGCGCGGACGTCGTCGGCATCGACAGCTTCACCGACTACTACCCGCGGCCGATCAAGGAACGTAACCTCAGTGGGCTGGCCGGTCAGAAAAACTTCCGGTTCATCGAGTCGCGTATTCAGGACGCCGATCTCGCGGCGCTGCTCGCTGATCGATCGCACGTATTTCATCTCGCGGCGCAAGCCGGCGTGCGCAAGAGCTGGGGACGCGACTTCGAGATCTACACAACGAACAACATTGAGGCAACGCAGGTTCTGCTCGAAGCGTGCACGAAAACAACGATCGAGCGCTTTGTGTACGCGTCGAGCTCGTCCGTGTACGGCGATGACGTGCCGATGCCGATGCGCGAGGACGCGTTGCCGCAGCCGGTCTCGCCGTACGGTGTCTCGAAGCTCGCCGCTGAGCAGTTGTGTCACCTCTACGCGGTCAACTACGAAGTTCCGACCGTTTCTTTACGGTATTTCACTGTTTACGGTCCACGACAGCGCCCGGACATGGGCTTTCACCGGTTCCTTCGTGCGACCATTCTTGGAGAGCCGATCGCGGTCTTCGGGGACGGCGAGCAGACGCGCGATTTCACGTTCGTCGCCGATGCGGTCGGCGCGACCATCGCGGCGGCGACCAGAGGTGCGGTTGGCCGCGTGTACAATATTGGCGGCGGTTCGAGAGTCACCGTCAACCACGTGCTCGAGCTGATCGGGCGCGTGGCGAAACGTCCGCCGATTCTGACCGCGAATCCGGAACAGAAGGGCGACATGCGCCATACGTTCGCGGATACAACGCTGGCGCGCCAGGATTTGGGATTTACGCCGACGGTCGGACTCGAAGAAGGGTTGACGGCCGAGTATCAGTGGTTGATGAGCATATTGTGAACATCGAAGGAATTGGCGCACGTGGACGTCTGATATTGGCCGTGGCCCTGCTGGCGGTAACGGCCGCGTGCGCGTCCGCGCCTCGCACCATGGTGCCGGCGGGCACGAGCGAGCCCGACAAGTATCTGTTCGACAAGGGCACCGACGCACTCAAGGCGAAGAAGTACCTGACGGCGCGGGAATTCTTCAAGCAGGTCACCGAAACCTACACCCAGAGCACGTATCGGCCGGACGCCAAGCTCGGCATCGGCGACACCTACATGGGCGAAGGCAGCTCGGAAGGCCTGGTCCTCGCGATCAACGAGTTCCGCGAGTTCCTGTCGTTCTATCCAACCAACCCGCGCGCCGACTACGCCCAGTACAAAATCGGGATGGCGCATTTCAAGCAGATGCGCGCCGCCGCGCGCGACCAGACCGAGACCCGCGACGCGATCAAGGAATTCGATACCTTCGTCGCCCGGTATCCGGCCAGCAAGCTGATGCCCGAGGTCCAGGGCAAGCTGCGCGAAGCGCGCGATCGCCTGAGTGAGGCGAGCTACCTCGTCGGCTACTTCTATTACAAGCAGCAGAAGTGGTATCCCGGCGCGATCGACCGCTTCAAGTCGGTGCTCAAGGACGATCCCAGCTTCGGCGGTCGCGACGCCGTTTACTACTGTCTGGCCGATTCGCTCACCAAGGTCCGCCGCGAGGCTGAGGCCCTGCCGTATCTCGAAAAGCTGGTCGAGGAATTCGAGAAGAGTGAATATCTGATTCTGGCCCAGAAAAAGATCGTCGAGCTCAAATCTGCCGCTCCCCCGGCACCGGTCAAACCGTCAGGAGGCTAGCGTGCGAGGCCAGAGATCCGTCATCGTTGTTACCGCGCTCACGTCCGTGCTTGCCAGCGCCGCTGTCGCGTCGGCGCAGACAGCGACGCAGCTTACCCAACTCGAACAGGCGATCGCCTGTGCTCCGCCGACGAACAATGCGGAGATGGATGCCAAGCTGCACATCCTCGGGGCGCAGGACACCATCGACCGCGTCCTCTACGGTACGGGCGATCTACTGGTCGTCGACGGCGGCACCGCCGCGGGCGTCCAGATCGGCGAGCGCTTCTACGTCCGTCGCGCCAATGACTTCGGCGGGATCCCGGATGGTACCGCGGTAACCGCTGCCTGGGTCAACATTGTCGCTGTCAACGAAACGACCGCGATTGCGAGCATCGAGCACCTGTGCGGAGCAATCCTGCGCCGGGACTATCTCGAAGCCTTCGTGCCTCCGGCGGCGCCGTCTGGATCCGACCATGCGGACGATGCCGGCGACCCTGATTTCGGGGCGATGGGAAAGATCGTGATCGGTAGCGAACGCCGTTCGATCGTCGGTGCGGGCGACTTCGCGCTGATCGATCGCGGCACCGAACAGGGCGTCGCAGCGGGTTCGCGTTTTGCGGTGTATCGAAACGTCGGACAAGGGCTGCCGCTGACCAGCATCGGCGAGGCCGTGGTTGTCTCGACCGGCACCACCACGGCGCTCGCCCGCATCACGCGATCGCGCGACGCCATCTTCGTCGGCGACTACGTAGTGCCACGGAAGTAGTACCGCGGTAGGAGTGCCGCGGCAGTAGATAGCACCACGGTAGTCAGCCGGCTCGTCGATTGGTCTTCCGGTCGGTCTGCGGCTCGCGCGGCGCGCGAAAGTCGGCGACGCGCGGGCTGAGAATGTAGTTGAACCGGCGGAAATAGTCGCTGGCCGAGATCAGCGACGTCACCACCACGACCCACAGCCCCGCCTGGCCGATCACGTACAACGTGCGCGGCAGATAGAGCTCCGCTCCGATCTGACCGTGCGAAAGAATCAGCGCCAGAATCGCGACGATCTGCGCCACCATCTTGATCTTCCCCATCGATGAGGCCGGCATGACCACGCCGCGCGCATAGGCCAGACTGCGCAGCGTCGTGACCGCGAACTCGCGGCCGATGATCACCGCGACCATCCACGATTGCGCCAGATCGAGCTGGACCAGGGAAATCAGTGCCGCTGAGATCAGCAGTTTGTCCGCCAGCGGATCGATGACCTGACCGAGTGGTGTGATTTGTTTGCGACGCCGCGCCAGGTAGCCGTCGGCCCAGTCCGTGAGCGACGCCAGCGCGAAGATCGCGGCCCCGACAATTTCCTTCGAGACACCGAGAATCTGTCGACCTTCGAACTTCGTCAACAGCACCACCACCAGCAGCGGCACGAGAAAGATGCGCGAGATGGTGATCGAGTTCGGGAGGTTCATGGCGGAACAACCGGATGGTCACATGATAACATCGGTAGTTGCGATGAAGGCGATTCTGCTCGCAGGAGGCAAAGGCACGCGCCTGCGCCCGCTGACCATTCACACTCCCAAGCCAATCGTTCCGATTTTCGATCGGCCGTTCCTGCACTATCAACTCGACCTGCTCAAGCGTGTCCCGGAGATCGACGAGGTCATCCTCAGTCTGAACTACCAGCCGCGGCGTATTGAAGAGATCTTCGGCGACGGCGCGGACACCGGCCTCGGCATCCGCTACGTGGTCGAACCGGCGCCGCTCGGCACTGCGGGTGCGGTCCGTTACGCCGGCGAGTCGCTGCGCGAGTCGGTGGTCGTGTTCAACGGCGACGTGCTGACGGAAGTCGACCTCGCGGCGGTCATCGCGCTCCATCGCGAGCGCAAGGCCAGGGCCACGATCGTGCTGACGCCGGTCGAGAATCCGACCGCCTACGGACTGGTCGAGACCGACGCGAGCGGCAACATCCAACGCTTTCTCGAGAAGCCGAACCCCGACGAGATCACCTGCGACACCATCAACGCGGGCATCTACATCCTCGAACCCGACACCTTCGATCGGATTCCGAAGGATACGCCGTGGTCGATCGAACGCAGTTTCTTCCCGTCGCTGATCGAGCGCCGCGAAACCTTCCTCGCCTACGTCTACCGCGGCTACTGGATCGACATCGGCACGCCGGACAAGTACATGCAGGTCCACCGCGACATCATGGACGCCAGGTATGTCGGCCATCGTGGCGAAGGAATTCCACCGTTCGCCGCCACGCCGCAGGCCCATTGGGTGTCGCCGGATGCCCGAATCGAAGACGGCGCGGTCATCGAGGGTCCGTGCTTCATCGACGAGGGTGTGGTCGTCAAGGCCGGCGCACGCATCGGTGCCTACGCCGTGATCGGACGTCACTGTCACATCGAGGAACACGCCGTCATCGAGCGCTCGATCGTCTGGGCGAATACCCGCGTCAGCCAGGACGCGATCGTTCGCGACTCGATTCTCGGCCGTCACGCCCACATCGGACGCAACGCGATCGTCGAGGCCGGCGTCGTGCTCGGCGACAAGTCCGTGGTCAGCGATTTCAGCCGGCTCTAGCGATCAGCCATGTCCGTGACCATCAACCCAGACATCTTCAAGGCCTACGACGTTCGCGCGGTCTACCCGGGCGAGTTCAACGAGGAGTCGGCTCGCGCCATCGGTGCCGCCTTCGTCGTTTACCTGAACGCCGGGACAATTGGCGTCGGACGCGACATGCGCCTCTCTTCTCCGGCCCTGGCGGCGGCCTTCATCGAGGGCGCCACGTTGCAGGGCGCCGACGTCGTCGACTACGGCATGATGGCGACCGACATGCTCTACTATGCCGTCGCCGCCGACCATCTCGAAGGCGGCGTGCAGGTCACCGCGTCGCACAACCCGAAGCAGTACAACGGGCTGAAGATGGTCCGGCAGGAAGCGCTGCCGCTCAGCGGCGACGCCGGTCTCTCGGATATCCGCGAGATCATCGCCAACGATCGGATTCCGCCACCGTCTTCACGCCGGGGACAGGTGACGACGAAGAACGTTCTCGAGCCGTATGTCGAGCACGTGATGTCGTTCATCGATCCGTCGATCGTCAAGCCGTTCAAGGTGGTGCTCGACGCCGGCAGCGGCATGGCCGGACTGGTGGCGCCGAAGCTGTTCGATCGCCTTCCTTGTCTGACCACTCGCATGTGCTTCGACGTCGACGGCAACTTCCCCAATCACGAAGCCAATCCGCTGATCGAAGAAAATCGGCGGCACATCGTCGAGCGCGTGGTCGCGGAGAAGGCCGACATCGGCATCGCCTGGGACGGCGACGCCGATCGCTGTTTCTTCATCACCGGGACTGGCGAATTCGTCTCGGGCGATTTCGTCACCGCGCTGCTGGCGGAGGCGTTTCTGCTGCGCCACCCCGGTTCGACGATCATCTACGACCTGCGCGCCAGCTACGCCGTCCGCGACATCGTCGCCCGCTACGACGGGACCGCGTTGATGAACCGGGTCGGGCATGCCTTCATCAAGCGGCGGATGCGCGAGTCCGACGCGATCTTCGGCGGTGAGGTCACCGGGCATTATTATTTCCGGGACAACTTTTACGCCGACAACGGCTTCATTCCGGCACTGCTGATGCTGGAGTTGATGTCGAAAAAGGGCCAGAGCCTGCAGCAGTTGCTGCAGCCGCTGTCCGAGCGGTATTTCATCTCCGGCGAAATCAACACCAAGCTGGCGAACATGGATGTGGTGCCCGCGCGTCTCGAGGCGTTGTCGGCCAAGTACGCCGACGGGAATCAGTACGAGCTCGACGGCCTCTCGGTGGACTACCCGGACTGGCACTTCAACGTGCGGCCGTCAAATACCGAGCCGCTGCTCCGCCTCAACCTCGAGGCGACGACGGCGGCGATGATGGCGGCGAGGCGGGACGAAGTCCTGGCCATCATGCGAGGATAGCGGCGGCTGGAGATCGAGTGAGTCGGTGAGTTAAGATCGCCAGGTCAGACCGTCGCCAGTCTTGCCGACGGCGCTTCGATTCGCGGGCTTAGTACAATGGTAGTACAGAGGCTTCCCAAGCCTCGGACACGGGTTCGATCCCCGTAGCCCGCTCCACCTTCCCGATCAATCCTTCTCTTTCGACGCGTCATCGAATGCGCTCGCCTAGTCGCCGTCCAGTGCTTCATCGACGATCGTAAGGATCGAGTTGGCCCACGTGATCTTCTCGTCGATCGCGCGGCCATACACCGCGGTCGCGGCGCCGGGACTATTCATCAGGTGTTCGGCCTCGTCGAATAGCCGCCTGGCCGAAACGATCTTGGTCTGCAACGGCGACGTCATGTGCGCGTGGGCCATCAAGCCGTCGGCCCGCGTACGGCCCACTACCAGCTTCGGTCGATCGGTCTGCACGGTCATCTGATTGGTCATTCCCGGAGTTTAGCTCTCAGCGCCAGGCGACCGCTGTTCAAATTGATACAGCCCCAAAACACTTGTCGGGAGCCTGGGGAGACTGGGCGTGAGCTACGGCGCGATCTCAATCAGCTCGATCGCCTCGCGGCTGGGACCTTCGATCATCACCGCCCGATAACTGCCCACCTTGTACGGGTCGCCAAGGAAGCGCACGCCTTCCGCGCGCAGCTTCGCGATCCAGGGATCCAGTTCCGCGACACGCAGGCCGTAGTGATCCACCAGGTGACCGCGGGTGTCGGCGAGTGGCGTCTCGCTCTGGTTCATGTACGTGAACAGGGAAACGTCGCTGAACGCCATGCTGGTCAGCGACGGCGTCCGATACATTCCGTCGCTGTCGAGTGCAGGCCACGTCTTGTCCTGACCTCGTTCGACGCGGCAGTTGGCTTCGGTCCGTGCCGGTGCGGCGGTGCCACCCCGTCCTCCGGCCGGCATGTTCAGATGCTTCTGATACCAGAGCTGCGCACAGAACGGCTGCTCCATGTACATGTGTATGTGATTGAAGCGCTCCGCCGGCATGTTCCCCTGGTATTCGATGGTCGCATCGTCCGGCCCGCGGAGGTAGGCGAAGCCGGCGCCGAATGTCGGCTTTGCGCCGCGCGCCTTGGCGTCGGCGATACCCGCTTTGGTGAGGCCGAGCACGCCACCGGTGCCGGGCCAGGTGTCCGCGCTCGTGACGACGGTCGCGCCATGTTCTTCGGCGTAGAGCGGAAGCAGCGTGACGCCGTGCTGCTTGAAGACCTCGGCGCTTTTGTGGACGTCGGTGACGACCCAGCCGAAGTGCCAGAACGCCGTCTCCGGCTGAGTGGGCGGCGGCGTATCGACCTTGGTGAACAGAACCCAGACGTCGGTCGGCGACTTCAGGGCCGGCTGGCCGGCGAAGGTCGCCCTGGACGTGGACGGGAACTGCCGCGTGTAGAAGTCAATCGCGGCGTCGGGATTGATCGAGTTGAGATGGAGATGATGGAACGCCGGCGTCGGCAGCGAGGATGACGCCGCGGGCGTCTGGGCTGCGATCGACGCGCGCTGCGACAAGGCGGTGACCACAATTCCGAGCGCCGCTGCGCCCAGCCGGATTGCCGTTGTTGAAACGCGGGACGACATTCAGTTCTCCAGACCCAACGCCCATCGGATGCCGCCGGTGACGTGCGCCTTGAAGACGGCGTCGTGGGCCCAGATGTCGTCGCGGTGTCCGAGCGTCGTGTAGAACGTCCGGCCTCGTCCGGACGTGTGCGTCCACGACTGCGGGTAGTCCCCTTTCGGCACGTTCGGAAGATCCGAAAGATCAGTTTTATCAGTGTCGAGGCTGAGGAGGACGTGCACGCGATCGCGCGTGAACGGCATCAGGATATGCAGGCGGCCGACCGCGGACACATTTTCGGTCGGCTTTCCGGCGTCCCACACGGCGTGGCCGAACTCGTAGAACTCCTCGTTGAGCGGCCAGCTCGGACCGAGCATGCGCGTCGCCGGGTGGTTGGTATCCTCGACTTTCAACACGCCGATCTTGCCTTTGGCGATCATGTCGGTCGGCACCAGCGACCGCAGGTAGTAGCCGCC
>DASXGC010000357.1:0-13673 GCA_036489235.1 Vicinamibacterales bacterium | reverse complement strand
ATCCGCGCCAAGGCGCTCGACACGCTTCGCGGTCTGCTGCCGGCGGCGACGACGTCGAATGTCGGCCTGTTTGGTACGGGACAGGCATTCGAAGCGCTGCTGCTGCGGATGTTCGCTCACCCGCTGGCGGAGGTCCGCGGTTGCGCGGCGGCGATGCTCGACGAGCTGCGCCATGTGATCCCTGCGTTTCTGGTGCGCGTCGATCAACCGGCGCGAGGCGGCCGGTGGATCAGTTACTTCGCGGACACACGCCGGGATTTCGAGCAGACGGCGAGCCGGTTTCTCGATCAAGAGCCGGCGGCTCCGAGCAACGAAGTGACGCTCACCGATTTTGACGCCGATGGCGAGAGCAAGGTGGTGGCAGCGGCGCTGTACTCGACGTCCGCGCTGCCTGACGAGCAGCTGCTGGCGATCGCGCGCCGGCTGTCGGCGGACGATCGCGCGTTGCTGCTGCGCACCTACGTCGGCGCACGCGGGAATCGCCGTCACAAGCCGGGGCGCGCGTTCGAGCGCACGAGCTACCGCTTCGACGTGCTCGCCGATTACGGGGCCTTCCGCGATCTTCAGCGTCACCGCCTGCTGACGCTCGAATGGCAGCCGCTCAGCACGCGCCACGGTTTCACTGAGCCTGCGGCAATCGAGGAGGCTGGAGCGCTCGCGGACTGGCGCGAGGTGATGGCCCGATCAGCTGGCCTTTACGAGCAGCTGGCGGCGAACGGGCTGCGCGAGGCAGCGCCATATGCCGTGGTGATGGCCTATCGCGTCCGCTTTTACATGGACATGAACGCCCGCGAAGCGATGCACGTCATTGAGCTGCGCACCGCGCCACAGGGTCATCCGTCGTACCGGCGGGTCTGCCAGCAGATGCACCGAGCGATCGCCGAGGTTGCCGGCCACCGGGCGATTGCTGCCGCCATGCAGTTCGCCGATCACTCGGAAGTCGAGCTGGAGAGACTTCAGTCGGAGCGAAATCTCGAGAAGAAGCGCAGCGCCGGCTAGTCCCGATCTTTCGCCCAGTAGCGCGAGTACTCGTCCAGGAAGGTCAGCGTCCCGAACGCTCGCATCCGATCGAAGAACAACACCCCATCGAGGTGATCGGTTTCGTGCTGGATCACCCGCGCTGAAAAGCCGTGCGCGCGCAGCTCGATCCGCTCGCCTTTGCGATTGAAGGCGCGCACGACGATCTCGTGCGCCCGTGGAACCTTTCCCCGGATGTCCGGAATGCTCAGGCATCCCTCCCAGTCTTCGACCAGGTCGGTACCGACGGCGGTAATTTCGGGATTGATGATTGCGATCGGCTCGGGTTCCTGCTCGTCCGCGCCGTCGGCCTGGTCGTCTGAATCGAGCGTCGCCACGAACAGCCGCAGCGGCTCGTGCACCTGCGGCGCCGCCAGACCGACGCCGTGATACTCGACCATCGTGTCGATCATGTCGTCGATCAGCCGCTGAACGACGGCGCTTTTCAGATCCGATTTTTCTATCGGGCGGGTCTTTTCGCGCAGTACCGGATGGCCCATGCGCGCAACCTTTAGAATCGACATCTCGGACAGAATTATACTGAGGCTGAGTGACATTGGATCCGCACGACGAGTCGCACAGCTATCGGTTCTGCCCGCGCTGCGCCGGACCGCTCGAATCGCGCGAGAGCAAGGCGGGCGAACGGCCTCGGCCGGCCTGCGAGCGCTGCGGCTACGTCCTGTACGTCGATCCCAAAGTCGCCGTCGGTACCATCATCCGCACCCACAGCAGTCGCCTGGTGATGGTGCGACGGGCGATCGAACCGGGCTACGGCAAATGGGTCTTCCCTGGAGGCTACGTCGATCGCGGCGAAGCCCTCACCGCCGCCGCACGCCGCGAGGCGCGCGAGGAATGCGGCCTCGACGTGCAGCTCGATCACCTGATCAACGTGTACTCCTATCCCGGCAGCGCCCCTGTCATCATCGTCTACGCGGCGACCGCGATCAGCGGCACGCTGCAGATAGACGATGAATGCCTGGAGGCGTCGGAATGCGATAGCACATCCATTCCGTGGGGCGAGCTGGCATTCAGGAGCACGGCCGATGCGCTTCGCGATTACTTCAACGGGGTACGCCACCCCATCGCGCTTGATTCGTAGTCTCCTGACGCGGGCGTTCGAGGGCTATTTTCCAAGGCGTATCCGTTCGATACAACAGATGCGCCACTGGCGTCTCTTGTGCAATAGATGACCTTGGCTGCGCGATTCACGAGCGAATCACGGGCTTCCCGAAGTCGCACGTTAACGAAACCGTCATAGCCGTTACAGGTCTGTCAGATGAAAAGCGGTGTCGTTCTCGCCACACTAGTCGCCGCCGCGATCGTGTCCCAGGCCTGTGGATTCCAGCATTCCACGAGCGTGACGGCGCCGACTGCGGCCAGCAACAGCGCCGCAACCGGCACGCCTTCCGGAACGACCAGCAGCAGTACGACGCCGTCGATCGTCGGCGCCTGGGCATCCACTGCCGCCCTGCCTACGGTATCGAGTTCCACGACGTGCGGTGATTTCCAGTTTCAGATCGCCACGCAGACCGCGACCAACATCCTCGGTTCGTTCACCGCGACATGCACCGGAGGCATCGGACTTTCGGGCAACGCGTCCGGCGCGCTCAACGGAAACTCGGTCGCGGTCACGGCCATCGGTACGGCTGCCCTTCCAGGCGTGTCGAACTGCGCGTTCACCCTGAACGGGACCGGTACCATCGAGGACAACGGCTACACGCTTCGCATCCCGTTCAGCGGCACCACCTGTCTTGGCCCGGTCAGCGGAACCGAAGTGCTGCGGCGGCCTCAACCGGCTGTGCAGGTCAGCTTCGCCGCACCGATTCCAGTTTCGCCAGGCGTGAACGCGTTCGTCTCGACACTGCGTCCACGATTCACCGTCACCAACGCCACGCGAACGGGTCCGGTCGGCGCGGTCTCGTACCAGATCGAGGTGGCGGCCGACGGCGGCTTCGCCAACATCGTGGCCTCGTGGACCGTGGCGGAACAAACGTCTCAGACATCGTTCGAGATGCCGAAGGATCTCTCCTACAGCAAGGTCTACTACTGGCACGTGCGTGCGTCCGATCCGACCACGCCCGGTCCGTGGTCGGTGCTGCAGGCGTTTCAGGTAACCGATCCGCCCGCACCCGTGCCGAGCGCCGGCGGACAAGACGCCATCGACCTTCGCAGCGTGACCATCACCGGCGGATCGCCGGCGGATGTCGGAAACTGGCCGGCGACGGCGCGTCTCACCGCGCTCGACTTCCAGTCGAGCGGCGTCGCGGTCAGCTTCACGAAAAAGGACGGCGCGGGACGCTGGCCCGACGTCGTACCACCGGGCTGGAGTGGAGCGCTGCAGTACACGTTGTGGATGGTTGTGAACGTGGATGGGCATTGGTACACCTCGGGCGGCGTGGAGTACTGGTACGGGCTGGGGCGCAGCGGCGGCCCGCCCTCGCAGTTCGCGTCCAACTGGTACTACAGCCCCGCAGTCTGGGGACCGCTGGCGGGGCACCAGCCGGCGCCTGGCGAAATGGTCGGATTCTTCGTCACCGCCGGTGACGCCCGCGTCAAGGATGTGCGCTCGGTGACCGAGCGATCGAACGTCGTCCTGGTGCCGTTTCCGAGCGACAGCGGCGCCTACTACCCGTTCTGAACGTCGCCAGACCAGCTGGGCGCGACCGGCCCGAGCAGCGCCTTCGCCTGATTGCCAATCACGCTTGGCGCCGGGCCATTTCTCTTCTATGCTCAGCCCATGAAGTACCTGGCTTCGACTCTGGCGTTGCTGATTCTCGCTGGAACGTCGGCGACCGATGTCATCGCCAAGGGCAAGCAGCCTCCCGCGGCGCAGCCCGACCTGTGTGTGGTGCCGCCAGGCGCGCAGCCGCTGCTGCCGGCGAAGCTGCTGCCGGGGATGGGCGTGACACCGGCCAAGGATTTCCCTGTCACCACCTCGTCGGAGGAGGCGCGCAAATTCTTTCTCCAGGGCATCTCGCAGATTCACTCGTTCTGGTTCCAGGAATCGGAGCGGTCGTGCACGCAGGCGCTCGAGCTCGATCCGAAAATGGCGATGGCGTACTGGTGCATCGCGCTCAGCGCAGCCAGCGATTACCGGCCCGCGTTTCAGCTGATTCGTGACCCGGCCGACGGCGGACGGGGTGCCGACGCCCTCCCGCCAAGCGCCGAATCGGTGCCACGCTCCACCAGCGGCGCCGCTCTCGATCCGCAGGTGCGGGCGCGTGAAGCCATCGCCAAAGCGATGGCGATGCGCGACCTGGTGACACCGCGTGAGCGCCTCTACATCGAATCGCAGGCGGCCCGTCGAGCGATCGGGTCGCGTGAGGCGGCTGACGCTGCATACATCGACGGACTCAGGCGACTGGTCGCCGCGTATCCGGACGACCTGCATGCGAAATCGATGCTTGGGCTCGCACTCGACAACGGCTTCGAGTCGGCCACTAAGGAACCGCGCCCACACACGCTCGAAGCGATCGCATTGCTCGAAGAGGTGGTCGCAAAGGACGATCTGCAATTCGGCGCGCATCACTATCTGATTCACGCCTACGAAGGCAGCAAGACGCCGGAGAAAGCGTGGCATGCGAATCAGCGCTACGCCGGGATGGTGACCGACATCCCGCACGCGCTGCACATGCCCGGGCACATCTACGCACAGAGCGACAAGATTCAGGAGGCGATTTCCGCCTTCTCTGCGGCGGCGATCGACGAGCAGAAATGGATCGCGTCCGATTCGCTCTATCCGACCGGACACTACGGCCACAATGTGCACTTTCTGATTCACGTCCTGAATCTGGGCGGCCGCTACGACGATTCGATGACGTGGGTGCAGGACCTCTTCACCTATAAGGACAACCCACGCGAGCGGGCCGGCAACAGTCAGCGGACGGTGTGGCGCCAAGGCTACTTCGGGCTGATCAAGACGACCGTTCGCTTCGAGAAGTGGAACGAGATTCTCGACGGCAGGACCATTCCGATCTACGACAAGCCAGAGCAGCACGCCTGGCGTCACTGGGCGATGGGCCTGGCCTACTCGGCGACTGGTCAGTCGGACAAGGCCAAGGCGACGCTCGCGGACATGCGAAAAGATCTCGAGGCGATCAAGACCGGACGCGAACCGATCGTGGTGGCGGCGCTGGAGCTCGAGGCGACGATCGCGGCGCGCGACGGCGACCGCAAGAAAGCGAATGAGCTGTACCGCAAGGCCGCGGACCGCGAAGCTGGCCTGCTATACGCCGAGCCGCCGTCCTATCCGCGCCCGGTGGTGGAAGGATGGGCGAACGTTGCGGCTGCGACCGGCGACTCAGCGACCGCCGAAAAAGAATACCGCGAAGCGCTGACGCGCGAGCCGGGCAGCGGCCGCGCCTACTTCGGCCTCGCCGCGGCGCTCGACACCGAGGGAAAGACCGCCGAGGCGCGCGACGCGCGTGCCAAGGCCGCGAAAGCCTGGGCCAACGCCGATGCCAGCCTGCCACAGGTGCAGCAGCTGCGCACCAGCACGGCCGCCGTGGGCGCGCGACACTAAACATCGCCTCGCTACCGGACGGTGCCGAGAACTGCGCCGACCAGGTCGCCGAGCTGCTGCGGCGTGAAATCCTTGCCTTCGACCGTCGCCGCCAGCCGCCCTTCGCGATCGATGACCGCAGTCTGAAGCGAGTGGGTGATCAATCCTTCCTCCGCCCAGTACTGAATCCCGAAGGCGTTACAGACGCGTTCGACTTTCTTCGGATCGCCGGTGAGGAAATGCCAGCCCGGCCCGCCGGCGCGTTGTGACGCGGCATACTTCGCCAGCACCTCGGGCGTGTCGTACTTTGGATCGAAGCTGATGGTGAGGAAGACAAGATCGCGGTCCATGCGATCGGCGAACCGCTGCCGGATGGCGCGAAAGTTTTCGACCATGCGCGGACAGTAGTCAGGCAACGGACAGCGCGAGTAGATGAACGTCACCGCGACGACCTTGCCCTTCAGCGACGACAACTCGACCCGCGCTCCCGCCTGATCGACGAGATCGAAGTCCGGCATCGCCGTTCCAACCGGAACAAGAACAGGAGCCGCCGGCGACTCCTGCAGGCCCGCATCCACCGGCGCCGCCGAAATCACCTCGAGGCGATCCACCCATGAGTGGCCGCCCTTGACCGCCAGGCGGAAGCGCACGCGATCGCCCGGCCTCACCTTCGTGGAGCGCGCGTCGCCCTTCACATCGAAAGGCATCACCATGGCGTTCATGTAGTCCGGAAACGGGTCGTGGGAAATCGTGACTGTGGGCCGATCGACGCGTAGAACCAGGCCGGTGGTGGTGTGATGTGCGGCGCAACCCAGCGAACAAAAACAAAGCGCCATCACGACGCCGGCGAACCGCGAACAACGACTCGAAGCGCTCATCGTTCTACGCGATCGTGACGTCCTTGTTCAGATAAACGTCCTGAACCGCATTGAGCAATCCGACGCCTTCGTTCATCGGGCGCTGGAACGCCTTGCGTCCCGAAATCAGGCCCATCCCGCCGGCGCGCTTGTTGATGACTGCTGTCTTCACGGCTTCCATCAGGTCACTGTCACCCGAGGAAGCGCCGCCCGAGTTGATCAGCCCGGCCCGGCCCATGTAGCAGTTGATGACCTGGTAGCGGGTGAGGTCGATCGGATGGTTGGTGCTCAGTTCCGAATACATCCGCTTGTCGTTCTTGCCGAAGTTCAGCGCCGTGAACCCACCGTTGCAGTCGGGCAGCTTCTGCTTGATGATGTCGGCCTCGATGGTAACGCCGAGGTGGTTCGCCTGGCCGGTCAGATCGGCGGCGGTGTGGTAGTCAGCCTCCTTGGTCTTGAACGCGGCATTACGGAGGTAGCACCACAACACCGTGAACATGCCCAGCTCGTGCGCCTGCTGAAACATGTGCGTCACTTCCTGCAGCTGACGTTTCGACTCTTCCGAACCGAAATAAATCGTCGCGCCGACGCCCATGGCGCCCATGTCGAACGCCTGACGGATGCTGGCAAACCGAATCTGATCGAAGCTGTTCGGATAGGACAGAAATTCGTTGTGGTTGAACTTGAGCAGGAACGGAATCTTGTGCGCGTATTTCCGCGCCACCGCGCCAAGCACGCCGAGCGTCGATGCGACGCCGTTGCAGCCGCCTTCGATCGCCAGCTTGACGATGTTCTCGGGGTCGAAGTACGCCGGATTCTTGGCGAACGATGCGCCGGCGGAGTGCTCGATGCCCTGGTCCACCGGCAGGATCGACACGTAGCCGGTTCCCCCGAGGCGGCCATGGCCCATCAACGACTGAAGGCTGCCGAGCACGCGGGTCGGCCGGTCGGACATGCCATACGACCGCTCGACCGAATCAGGCCCGGGCAGATGAAGCTGCTCTTTAGGGACGGTCTTGCAAACGTGCTGCAGGAGGTCGCCGGCGGCGGCGCCCAGGATCTCTTCGACTTTTGACATGTCAGGACCGTTCAGTATTGTCGTGAGCGACCCGATATTCTAACACCGCTGTCGGAAAGCGGAAGTCTTCGGTCACGGTCGCCGCGACTGCGGCGCCGACCATCTCTTCAATCGGCAACGCCTGCTCGGCCCGCTCGACCATCGGCAGGCGCGCGCGTGTGGCCGGGTTCCGCGGCGTGAACAACGTGCAGCAGTCTTGATCCGGGATGATCGAAATCGGGTAGGTCCCGATTCGCAACGCCTGAGCCACGATTTCGTCCTTGTCCGAACCCACCAGCGGACGCAGGATCTCGAGGCTGCTCGCGTCGGCAATCGCGGTCAGATTTTCGAGTGTCTGCGATGCCACTTGCCCGATCACTTCGCCGGTGACGAGCGCACGGGCACGCCAGTGCCGCGCGAGCCTGTCGGCGATGCGCAGCATCAGTCGCCGGTAGATGACGACCCGTAGTTCGGGCGGCACCGCAAGCACTATCTGCTGCTGCAATTCTCCGAACGGCACCAGCAACAATCGCGAGCGCAGTTGATGGCGCGTCAGCAGCGCCGCGATCTCGCGCACTTTCTCCTGCGAAGCATGCGACAGAATCGGGTAGCTGTGGAAGTGAATGAAGAGCACCGAGCAGCCGCGCCGCATCATGCGGTACGCGGCCACCGGCGAATCGATCCCGCCGGACAGCAGACACGCAACGCGGCCGCCGGTGCCGGACGGCATGCCGCCGGCGCCTGGCTTCTTGTCAAAAAAATAGAACGCTTCGTGCGAAAGCATCTCGACGCGCACCTCGAGCGCCGGCTCTTCGAGGTCCACCTTCCATCCGGTCGCGGCTTGGATCAATCCGCCGACGTGACGCTCGATCTGCGGCGAGGTCAACGGGAAACGCTTGTCGGAACGGGTGGCGGAAACGCGGAACGATTCGACCTGCCGCTCACCGATCTCGGCGAGGATCGCTGCGGCCAACTGGTCGAGGTCCTGTGGACCGCGACTGGCGATCGAAAAATTCGCGATGCCGAACACGCGCGCCAGCCGATCGCAGAGTTCCTGCTGCGGCGTGTCGTCGCCAAGCTCGAGCTCGATCCGCCCCATCACCGACCGCACCGATCGCACGTGCAGCCCTGTCAGGGTGGTCTTCAGATTGCGCACCAGGAACTGAATGAACCAGGGGCGGTTCTTTCCTTTGAGCGCCAGCTCTTTGTAGTGAATGACGACGGAGTTCATGACTTCAGCAAATGCGTGATTGGGTAATGGGGCAAGCCGACGTGGATGGCATCACATTACCTGATACAACATTCAGCCGCGCGGTGTCCGCTTCTGACCGCGCTCTCGATCGTGGCCGGCAGACCGGTTTCGATCCAGTCGCCGGCGAGAACGAAACCGCGGACGGCGGTCTCCGCCGATGGTCGCGCCGGCTGGCCCGGCGCCAGTGAGAACGTCGCACGCGGTTCGCGGACGACGGTGGCGCCGACCAGGCGCGCGGCGCGGGCCTCCGGCAGTGCCTCGAAAATCTCGGCGCGCGCCTGCGCGATCAGCTCCAGGTTGGTCCGGGCGACGATCGCGGCGGCGCCGCTCGACACCAGCGACAGATGCGATGCGTCCCCACCATACAGGAGGCGCTTGTCGAACACCCACTGCATCGCGCGACCGGGCAAGCCGATGAACGGCTCGTCGAGAACCGGCCGATCGAACCACAGGTTCACCGTGACGATCGGCGAGGATTCCATCGTGCCCGCGCGAGCGATGACGTCGGCGAGTGCCGCAGGCGGCTGGTCGAACAGCGCCGCAAGCGCAAACCACGGCACCGACGAGATGACCCGGTCGCTCCGCCACTCCTGATCTTCGCTGCGAACACCGCCGACGGCATCGCCGTCGACGATCACTTTCGCCGGTGTCCCGGTGTGCACGGCGCCGCCGTGGCGCTCGATGTACTCACGGGCCGGCTCGGCGTACATCAGGTGCAACGGCTTCGTCGGCAGGGCGATCGCAGCCGCGCGTGGATCCGATCCGAACATCTCCGCGAGTACCCGCGCGAAGGGTGGCGCCGCCGCTCGATCAGTCTGCTGATTGAGCGCGGCCACCGCAAGTGGATCCCACAGCAATTCGCGCAGCCGCGGAGTTTGTCCATTGCGGATCAGCCAGTTCTCGACCGTTTCTCCCGGCGACGCAGCCTTCACGCTCGAGCCGAGCAATTCGCGGCGCGCGTTCCTCAGCGGCGTCGCCATGCCGAGCACCGACAGCCGATCGCGCCACGAGAGCGCCTCCCAGTCGAGAATCCCCGCCAACAGATGAAACGGCGGCGGCAGGTCCGGGCAGGAGAGGCGCGAGCGCCGGCCGGCCCGGTCGATCACGGTCACCGCCAACTGCGACTGCAGCCTGACGTTGGCGGCAGCGCCGATGTCCTCGAGGAACGCGAACGTGTCGCGATAACAGCCGAGCAGGATGTGTTGGCCGTTGTCGACCAGTTCGCCGGTCTCCCGATCCGGGAACGCCGTGGCCCGTCCGCCCAGACGTGACCGCACCTCGAGCACGAGGACGCGCGCACCGCCACGCGTCAGGCGCACCGCTGCGCTCAATCCGGCGAAACCCGCACCGATGACGATTGCGTCGTACGACGTTACGGCCACAGCCATTGCCTCAATGCGATAAGCGCCTGGCGCGGTCGCGGGACCCGGGCCCGGGCGGTGAACACGTCATGACCGCTCCGCTCGATCCTGAGCAGCGTCTCGAAATAAACGGCACGCATGATCTCGGCTGCGACCAGGCGCTTGCGATCCTCCGGCGGCATCGCGTCGCGGGCGCGCTGGTAGAAATCGCGCGCCCGCCGGCACTCAAACGCAATCAGCGTGCGTACTGGTTCGGTGACCACGCCGGAGGCCAGGTCCTGGACCGTACAGCCACACGTGGCCAGATCGTCGAGCGGCAGGTACACCCGGCCGCGCGCCATATCCGCGGTCACATCTCTCAGGATGTTGGTGAGCTGGAGCGCCACGCCGAGATTGAGCGCATAGACGGTCGCCGCCTGCGAACGGCATCCGAAGATCCGGATGCAGATCATGCCGACTGCCGACGCGACGCGGCGGCAATACTCGAACAGATCGTCGAAGGTCGCGTAACGGGTGGTGTCGAGATCCATCGCGACGCCGTCGATCACGTCCTCGAACGCCTGCCGCGGCAGTCCGAATTGCGTGATGAACGGCACCAGCGCGCGACCCTGCGACGTGCGCGTCGCGCCGCCCTCGAATGCGGCAGCCAGCTCAGCGCGCCAGAACGCCACCGCCTCGCGACCGGTTGGCAGCCCTGACTCCGTCGTCGTCGCCTCCTCGTCCACGCCGTCATCGACGGCGCGGCAGAAGTCCCAGACCGCGACGATGGCGCGGCGCTGCTCGGGTGGGAGTACCAGGAACGAGTAGTAGAAGCTGGTTTTTCTGGCCATCAGGCGAGCGACGGCCAGCGCGCGGCGCGCCAGACCAGCGAGGGCAGATCGGCGCGGCCCAGCGTCGGCCGCCTGGTCATGAGTCGCGAGCGGTCCGCGTTCACGCGATCGAGAATGCGCGAACCGCCCAGCCATGTGAAGCGAAGTTCGTAGCGAAGCCGGCCGGCGACGCCGTCGCACACGGCGCGGCCGGCGGCAAACTGCTCGCGCGTCATCGTCACACACTGCGCGAGCGCAGCGGTCCACGCCGGGGCGAGCGCATCGGTGGATCCGTCCGCCAGCTGATGTTCCGAAGCGCCGCACGCAGTCTGCACCTCACGCGGCACGTAGATGCGACCCGCCCGCCAGTCACGGCCCAGGTCCTGCCAGAAATTCGTCAGCTGAAGCGCGGTGCACATCGCATCGGATGATCGATCGAGCGCGGCGTCGCGGACGCCGGCGATCCGTAGTACCAGCCTGCCGATCGGGTTCGCCGAGCGGCGACAATAGTCGAACACGTCGGCCCAGGAGGCGTAGCGGGTCGTCATGGTATCCTGACCGAACGCGCTCAGCAGATCGTCGAACAGCGCGATCGGCAGATCGAGCGATCGAATCGAATGAGCGAGCGCGACGACAATCAGATCCTCGTCGGCGTGCGGCGGGTCGCCGGATCGCTCGACGGACGTCGCCTGGTGCAGCCGCCGTTTCCAGGCCTCGAGCCGCATCAGACGATCAGCGGCCGGCGCGGAACCCTCGTCTGCGATGTCGTCGGCCACGCGTGCGTAGGCATACACCGCGGCCACATGCGGACGCATTTCAGCCGGCAGCAGCCACGACGCCACGGGAAAGTTCTCGTAGTGCGACCGCGCCAGCGCCTCGCACGCAGCATAGGCGCGTGCAAGCGGCTCGGGCCAGAGGGACACTGTCGCATTTTAGTCCGATATGCGTGACGTCTTCGCCGCTCTCGTCGCCTTCTTTCTGCTCTTCGTCGCGGCGAGCCTCGGCACGACGCTGCAGGCATTCCGGCGGCGGCGGGTACGCGCGCGCGATGCCGAACGGGCACAGGGGCGGACCGTTATCGCCGAAATTCCCGACGCGGACGACCTGGTCCTGTTCAGCGAAGATTCGGAGCGTTTCTATTACGGCGAGCAGTTTGTCGATAAGCAGCTGATTGTGGCGGTCCGTGTCCTGATTAACGGCGCCCCAATCGCCTCGTCTCTTTCGCGGCGGCACGCCGGTGGAACCGAGCGTCAGGCGACCAGCTTCGACGATCGGCCGGAAGGCATCGCGCGCGATCGCTGGGACGTCGCCATCGAAACCAGCGACGGTGTGCTGCTGGTGCCATGCGGCGCGATTCGCGAACGCGTGTCACAGGAGCTGGCCAGGAGCGTCTTCGAGACAGTGAAGCGGGAGGTGGAACGACGAGACGGCGAGTGACGGGAGTTATGGGCAAGTTCGCCACAAAGGCCAGGTTCAAACCACGGAGGCTCGGAGTCACCGAGATTCTTCTCTGGCGTCACGCAGTATACGTTTTCCGCGAGAGTCACTGGACCTGTGTCTCAGCGTCTCCGTGGTGATAGTTAGTGGCTCGGTTTACCACAAAGGCCACGCTCAACCACGGTTCTCTTCTCTGGCGTCGCGCGGCGTGCGGACTTCACTGAGATGGTCGCGTTGGTCTTCAGGCATATTTTCCGCGAGAATCAATTGACCCTGTGTCTCCAGCGTCTCCGTGGTGAAGGTCGGTATCTCTATGATGGAGCTGTTCACCACAAAGGCCGCCAGGCTCAACCACGGAGGCAAGGAGTCACCGAGGTTCTTTTTCTCTGGCGTCATGCTGCGTGCGTTGTCCTTGAGAATCAATTGACTCTGTGTCTCGGCGTCTCCGTGAAGGTCGGTGTCTCTATGATGGATGGGCGTCTCTGTGGTGAGTGGTCCCGTGACCTCCGTGGCTCCGTGGTGAGTACGCGCGTCGTCTGAGTGTCACCGTGGTAGGTACGCTCGGTGCCTCCCGCTACCACTCGGTCTCAGGCGTCCCGTCCCGGTGGTTGACCGACCGCGCCATGACGAAGAGCAGGTCCGACAGCCGGTTGATGTAGCGCAACAGGACGGGATCGACCGGTGGATCGATCGCCACCATCCGGCGTTCGGCGCGCCGGCAGACCGTGCGGGCGATGTGGAGCGAGGCGCCGGCAGTAGTCCCGCCGGCGAGAATGAAGCGGCGGAGCGGCGGCAGTTCCTGCTCGAGCCGATCGATCAACTGCTCGAGGCGGAGGATGTCCGGATCACCGATGATCGCCTTGGTCACCCGAGGCGCGAGCTTGTCTGATGGGTCGGCGAGCTGGGCGGCGAGGGCGAAGAGATCACGCTGGATCTGCACCAGCTCGGCATCGATCGACGGACCGCCCGGCGACGCGATCACGAATCCGAGCCAGGCGTTCAGCTCGTCCACCGCGCCGTAGGCCTCGACGCGCGGATCGTCTTTGCGGGCCCGATCGCCGCTGAAGAGCGAGGTCTCGCCGGTGTCGCCGGTCCGCGTGTAGATTTTCACGAGCGAATTATACGAAATGCGTCGACATGGCCGTTAAGAGGAAGACGACGAAGAAGACTCGCCCGCTACCGATTCCGGCGTCCGCCGATCGACGCCGGTTTCGGCAGCGACTGCTCACCTGGTACCGCCGGCACGGCCGCGATCTACCGTGGCGAAAAACCGACGACCCGTATCACATCCTCGTGTCAGAAATCATGCTGCAGCAGACGCAAGTCGACCGCGTGCTGCCGAAATATGCGGAGTGGCTGGACAAGTATCCGTCGATGGAAGT
>DASXGC010000348.1:0-5740 GCA_036489235.1 Vicinamibacterales bacterium | reverse complement strand
AGGATCGCAGCGCTGCCTTCACGGACATCGACGGCGTGGCTGACGATTTGAGGTCAACGGCGAACGGGAACAGCCACGGCAGCCACGTCGCGGCGGTCATTGAGGTGGCCGATGGCCTCACGTCACAATCACGTCACAGTTTGACGTTGAGCGGCTCGCCGCCCTCCGGTAAGCTATTGATTCCATTCGACTGGAGAGATGGCCGAGTGGTTGAAGGCGCACGCTTGGAAAGCGTGTGTAGGGGAAACTCTACCGAGGGTTCGAATCCCTCTCTCTCCGCCAACTAACCCAGGCTACGCAAACGAGTTCGCCGCTTGCCCCGCAGGCCCTCATGACCTCCGACCCGGGGGCGACGCGGCCTGACACACTACGGCTTTGGTACGATCGTGTGATCATTCGACTGCGTTCCGGGCGCGCCGCCGCACGTGTTCGGGCACGAAGCCGACGCGTTGAAGTACGTTGTCGGGCTCAGCACGATCTGATCGAACGCGACACCGTACTCGCGTGGTTGAATCCTGAGCGTACGTGACCGTCGATAAACGCGGTACCGCCGCCGGAGACGATGTAGTAGCCTTCGGTTTGATTGTCGTGCGTGATCGCGCCCGGAATGGCGTCCGGCGGCGGAGTTGCCACTCGTTCTCCACACGGGACGGGTTGCGTGGCTCCCCTGGCAGCGCTCGCTGCGGCGGCCGGTGCGGGCGGCGGGTTCCGAGTAGAGGCGCGGTGAATGATGCCCAGCTCCATGCTCCAGCCGTCGCCAATATCGACCACCCTGGCATTCTCGTCGCGGGTCCGCTGGGATTGTTCCGTGGCGCTGATCGATCTCAGCCTTGGTGATGACGGTGGCTGTCGTCGGGTTTCCTGGCCTCGGCTGGGCGTAGACCGCCAGTGGAATCAGAACCGAGCCGCCAGCAACGCTTCAGTGCAGTGTTTCTCATTGCCATCCTCCTGAACGACTGTCGGGTACCGTGCGAACGCTGGTTCACGCGCGGCAAGAGCATACTCTTCCTCGCTACTTGCACAACACCAGCTTCGATGCAGCGTCGATTTCCATCGCGTCGTCAGTGACTGAGCAGCGCCGCACACGATTCACCACCATTTCTGCACAGGTCGCGTTTAAATCAGGGCAGGCGCCGCTGTCACCAGCGGCGCCCTCATCAGATCGCTTCGTCGGCTCGAAGTGATCTGCCCCAATTCCGAGTCTGCTGGAGCCGGAGTTCGGCGAACGCTCCTACGGCACTTGGACGGTTCCCTTCAGCTCGCCTGTATTCGTGTCAAGTACGGCCGCGCTAGCGGCGTTGAACAACACCGCCTGCAATGTCCCCGCTGACTGAAGGGTGCCGGACGCACCGTTGAAACGCCCTGTTCCACCTGTGATCTGATAAGTCTCCGTCAGGTGGCCGACGCGATGATCCAAATCCACGCAAAGAACTCCCGTCGTCACCATGACCGTCAAAAGACTTCCGTCCTCGAAGCGAAAGACGCCCCCGCCGGCCACGACCTGGAAAGTTGGGCCGGAGCCGCTCCCGCAGCTGCCCACAAATTGGGGCACAGTTTCGTCAGTGCGTAGTTTACGGAAGGTGAATGGGCCCAGCGTACCGCTGCCGGCCAGCAACTCTTCGTCGGTAATCGTGTTCGGCTGCACATCGATCGCCGTCGAGATCATGCTTCCCGAAAACGCCATCTTGACTTGGCCGTGGCGAGCGTCGGCTCCGCTCCCGTGTTCGGCCGCTCGGACCACTTGCGTTGACGTGACGAGGGCGGCGATGAGGCCGCTCATCACCAGCGCTCCGACGATGTTCTTCACCATATGCGTCGCTCCTTACGCCGGCCGTTCATTCAGCCGCGCGTTCTACTGAAATAGGCGCAGACGGCGCGAGGTTCTTATCAACGAAGAAATGGCGAAGACCACGTATAATCGCGCAACCAAAATGCCCCGGGCCGTAAACACGGGTGAACCGGCTCGGAATGACGTCAGTGTGTTGCTCCGTGCCTGGACCGCCGGGGACCGGCGCGCACTCGATGAACTGACCCCGATCGTGTACGACGAGCTCCACCGGCTCGCGCATCGCTACATGAAACGCGAGCGGGCCGGCTACAGCATGCAGACGACAGCGCTGGTCAACGAGGCCTACATGCGTCTGGTCGATTACAAACGCATGCACTGGCAGAACCGCGCGCATTTTTTTGCCGTTTCCGCGCAGGCCATGCGCCGGATCCTGGTCGACCGTGCGAGGCGCCGGAACGTGAAGCGGGGTGGGAATGTCGAGCATGTCTCCCTTGATGCCGAAGCCGTCCTCTGTACCGATCGCTCCGACGACTTCGTGTTTTTGGACGACGCCCTGACCGCGCTGGCGGAGCGAGCACCGCGAAAAGCCAAGGTGGTCGAGCTGCGCTTCTTCGGCGGCCTGAACATCGACGAGATTGCCGATGTCCTGGGCGTGTCGCCAATCACCGTTGAGCGCGAATGGAAGAGCGCCAGAGCCTGGTTGTATCGCGAGCTGGCGGGCCCGACTGCGAATGGACAACGAACGCTGGAACCACGTCGATAGGCTGCTGCAATCTGCGCTCGACTGTCCCACAGCGGACCGCGACGTCTTTCTGCGACGCGCCTGCGGTGACGACGAGCAACTGGAGGGTGAAGTCCGCTCGTTGCTCGCTGCACACGACCGCGCGGAAAGCTTTCTAGGCGTTCCGGCGATCGATGCGGCCGCGCGCGAGCTCGCTGGACGAGGGAGCGTTGAAGCCGGCGGCGAGGATGCCCCGGCCGGGAGCGATCCGCTGATCGGTCAAACGCTCTCACACTACCGCGTCGTCGAGAAACTGGGCGGCGGCGGGATGGGCGTCGTCTACAAAGCCAGGGATGCGCGGCTGCAGCGCTTCGCTGCAGTGAAGTTCCTGTCGCCGGACCTCGCCGAGCGTCCCGAGGCCCTGGCGCGATTCCGCCGCGAGGCCCGCGCGGCATCGGCGTTGAATCACGCCAACATCTGCACGGTCTACGATGTCGGCGAACAGGGCGGTCGCGCGTTCCTCGTCATGGAGTTGCTCGAGGGGATGACGCTGAAGCATCGCCTCTCCGGGCGCGCCCTCGAGATCGATCAGCTGCTGCCACTTGCGATCGAAATTGCCGACGGGCTCGAAGCCGCGCACGCCGTCGGGATCGTCCATCGCGACATCAAGCCCGCCAACCTGTTCGTCACCTCTCGTGGCCATGCGAAGATTCTCGATTTCGGGCTGGCCAAGGTTCGTTTAGGTGACAAAAGAGATGACACCTCGCTCACGATGACGGCGGCGGTCGGGTTGAGCAGTCCGGGAAGTCCGCTGGGAACAATCGCGTACATGTCGCCCGAACAAGTGCGGGCGCAGGACCTCGATGCGCGCACCGACCTGTTTTCGTTCGGCATTGTCTTGCACGAGATGGCAACCGGCACTCCGCTCTTTCAAGGCGAGAGCCCGGCACTGATTTCCGACGCCATTCTGCGTCGAGCGACGGTGTCCGTGAGGCAGCTCAGTCCCGACCTTCCGGAGGAACTCGACCGGATCATTGCCAAATGCCTCGAGAAAGATCGCGAGCTGCGCTATCAGCACGCATCGGAGATTCGAGCAGACCTGCAGCGCCTGAAGCGCGATCGTGATTCGGAACAGTTGGTGGGCAACGCCCCAACCGAGGCGGTCGACGTCGTCACGCGCCTGAAAAAACCGGGGATGTTGATCGCCGCCGCTGTTGTCGTCCTGTCCGTCGCCGTCCTCGGCGGTGCCCTCTACCGTCGCGGCCCGGCGAAGCTGACGGAGAAGGACACCATCGTGCTCGCTGATTTCACCAACACCACCGGCGACGTGGTCTTCGATGAAACGCTCCGTCAGGGACTCGCGGTGCAGTTCGGTCAGTCGCCATTTCTGAGCATTGTGCCCGACGATCGCATCAGGCGCGCGCTGCAGTTGATGGGCCAAACGCCAAACTCCCCGCTGACCGGCGACATCGCGCGCGAGATCTGCGTGCGGGTCGGCGGTACCGCGGTCGTCAGCGGCTCGATTGCCACTCTTGGCAGTCAGTACGTCCTCGGCCTGCGCGCGCAGAACTGCGCCACGGGCGACGCGCTCGATCAGGAACAGCTCCAGGCGGCGCGGAAGGAGGACGTGTTGAACGTCCTCAGCCGGTTGGCGACTACCTTCAGGACGCGGGTCGGCGAATCGCTGGCCACCGTGCAACAGCACTCGACGCCGCTCGAGGAGTCTGCCACCTCGTCGCTCGACGCGCTGAAGGCGTACAGCACTGCGTATCTCGCGCTCGGGAGGCCAGCGGCAATCCCGCTGCTCAAACGTGCGGTCGAGATCGATCCCGATTTCGCGATCGCACATTCGCTGCTGGCCCTCAGGTACAGCACGATAGGAGAAACGGTTCTCGGAGAAGAAAGCACGCGCAAAGCATACGAGCTGCGCGATCATGCGACTGACCGCGATCGCTTCTTCATCACGACGATTTACGACCGGCAGGTGACCGGCAACCTCGAGAGGGAAGGTCAGACGCTCCGCCTGTGGGCGCAAACATATCCGCGCGATCCGGTTGCGCCCGGGCTCACCTCGGGATTCTTCACGGTAGGGACCGGCCAATATCAACTGATGGTCGAGAAAGCCAGAGAGGCGATTGCCATCAGTCCCGACGCGGGGCAAGTCATTCCCACGTACTACAACGTGGCGTGGGGCTACCTGGCCCTCGGCCGGCTGAGAGACGCCGAAGCGGCGCTCCGGCTTGCGGTGGCACGCGCGGACCAGCCGGAAGCTGCGTCGGATGCGTTTCACATCGCGTTTCTGAAAGCCGACTCGCCCGGAATGCAACACCAGATCGAGTTGGCCAAGCGCGAACGGGACCGAGAAGATTCGCTATCCAACCTTCAGGCGCTGGCGCTCGCACGCGCCGGCCGTCTTGGGGAGGCCCGCGAGGCGGCTCGCCACGCCATCGAGCTCGCGTCAGCAGCCGGCAATCGCGAGCGCGCCGCCGCGTACGAAGTCGCAATGGCCGTCTGGGAGGCGTGGTACGGCAACACCACCCTTGCAACGCGGCGTGCGACGGACGTCCTCGCTGCCGAAAAGGGACGCCACGTCACCTACGCGGGCGCCCTGGCTTTGGCGATTGCCGGGGACACCGCTCGGGCGCGGACGATCGCCGATGATCTCGACCGTCGTTTTCCCGAGGATACGTCGGTCCAGCACAACTACCTGCCGACGCTGCGAGCGCTCGTGGCGCTGAAGGCCGACGACCCATCTCGAGCGATCGAGCTGTTGCGGCCCGCATCCACCTATGAGTTCGCCCAGCCCGGAATCAGCTTCTATGGTGCGGGTGGCGTGGCGTTCGGCGCGATGTATCCCCTCTACGTTCGCGGCTTGGCGTATCTCGCGCTGCGGAAACCTGCCGAGGCTGCGGCGGAATTCCAGAAGATCGTCGAGCATCCGGGCGTCATGCTCGAGGATCCGATCGGCGCTATGTTGCGGCTGCAAGTCGCGAGAACCTGGACGATTGCCGGTGACGCAGGCAAGGCGAAAGCCGCCTACGAGGATGTGCTCGGCCTATGGAAGGACGCCGACAGCCAGATCCCAGTTGTGAAGGAAGCACGCGCGGAATATTCCACGTTACGATGATTCTCGCGTTTTGCGCAGGCAGGAATCACGTTCGGGGCCGGTCGCTTGTCGATACTCGCCGTCTAGCCGTTCGAAGCGATTCCAAAATCGTCTGAGCGTACAG
>DASXGC010000344.1:0-2432 GCA_036489235.1 Vicinamibacterales bacterium | reverse complement strand
TCCCGCGCATGCGCGAGGGAGGCCTGGACGCCCTGTTCTTCTCGATCTGGGTGCCGGGCGAGGTCACCGGTCCGACGGCCGTGAAGCGCGCGCTCGATCAGATCGACGCCGTGCGCGAAGGGTCCGCACGCATCCCCACGATCTGATGCTCGCGACGACCGCCGCGGATGTGCGAAAGGCGGCCGCGGATCACAAGATCGCCGCGCTGATGGGCATGGAAGGCGGCCACATGATCGACGACGATCTGCGGCTGCTGCGCGTGTACGCGGCGCCCGGCGTCCGTTACATGACGCTTACCCACTACAAGAACACCAACTGGGCCGATTCGTCGACCGACAACGCGGCCCACAACGCGGCCCACAACGGCCTCGCTACCTTCGGCAAGGATGTCGTCCGCGAGATGAACCGGCTCGGCGTGATGGTCGACATCTCGCATGTGGCCGACAACACGTTCTTCGATGCGATCGAGACGACCAAGGCGCCGATGATCGCGTCGCACTCGTCCAGCCGCGCCATCGCGAACCACGCGCGGAACATAACCGACGCGGTCCTCTTCCAGAAAGTGACGTGACGTTTAGTCCACGATCTCGAACGTGCCGTTCTGGGTGGACCATGACGTGCTGTCGGATGCGAACGCGATGGCCCGATGGTCCTCGAGGTTCAAGACCACGGTGAGCGTGTGGCCGGACGCGGCAAGATACGAGACGGCCCATGTCTTATCGTTGATCCTGACGGCGGCGTACGACTTTTCCCGGTTGCTGGCGCCCTTGTCGGTGCCTGTGACGTATCGCCAGGTGACGGCGCCGTCCTCGCCGAACCGATGCTCGAACGTGATGCCAGCCACCGGTCCGTCGACGAATGTCCAGCGGATCGTCCTCCCAGCCAACGAAGTCATCTGTGTCTCCTTGAATTGGTCATTGCCGCGCGATGCCGCGTCCTGACCCCGAGTCACCGTGTGGAACAGACCAAGGCAACCGGCGATCATCACCGTGCACAAGGCGAGCCTCATCGCCGCCTCCCCGATGCAGCGGTGACCATGGCCGCCAACGACTTGCCCGCGTGACGGAACGGCTCGCCGCTTTGGGCCGCTCTCGCCAGGACGAACGCGCCTTCGAGCGTCGCCACCACCGTCACCGCGAAGGATCGCCGCGACGGCGCGTCCGGGAACGGCAGGCATGGCGCGATCAGGGCGGCCCAGTCGTCGAACGTGCTCCGGCAGATCTCGCGTAGCGCCGTGTCCTGGGGTGTTAGGTCGAGCGTCACTGCGCCGACGGCGCAGCCCTTGTCCGAGCCGCCGCGCTCGAAGCCGTCGGCGGCAGTGTTGAAGAGCGCGCGCAGGGCGGCGGCTGCGCTTGGATTGCGACCAAAGAACCGTCCCAGGAGCGCCCGCGACCTGTCGGCGTTGATCTGCAGCGCTTCACTGACCAGTTGGGTCTTGCCGCCGGGAAAATAGTGATAGAGCGATCCGATCGGCGCGCCGCTGCGGGCGACGACGTCCTTGATGCCGGTCCCGGCCATCCCGACTTCGCGCAGCATCGCTTCCGTGGCGGCCAGCAGCCGCATTCGCGCGGTCCGTTTTTCAGTTTTCGTCATCACCACGCAATTATGTAGATCGTTCTAAATACGATGTCAAGCAGGATCGAGCGTTTTCATTTGGACGGGATGGAGGTGGCGACCAGACCATCTGAGTACGCGTTGTGAGAATAAGGAGGCGTTACTCGCTTCCCGTGTTTCGCGTGGTGTTTCCGAACCAGGTGGTTCGAGCCGACACCTTGGCGCATGCGATGGTGAATACCGCAATGCACGGGACTGGCGGGAACGACCGTTAGGCCGTTGTCCTCGAGAACTGTGACATTCAGGCGCTCCACGCCTCGTGATTTCCTTCCGACGATCGACCAGCGTGGCCCTTGGTGGTGTCTTAGTCCTCCCGGGCTGCAGCGGAAGGCAAGGATGCCCCTCCGATCATTTTTCGGGCTCTCGCTTTCACAATCGCGGCACCGCGTCCGACTATTCTCTGAGGGAGGAGACTAAGATCGGGTGGGAGTCGACCGTGCGGTCTGTCGGGATTGCCAAGCGCTGCGGGACCGGTCGTCACCTATGGCTGTAAGGCGGGTCGCGCGGCAACGGATGGGCCTCAGGGCGTTTCCTTGCGGCCGGTTTGTGCGAGATAGCCGTAAAAGCCGAGATCTTCGCGCGTCACGTGCTTGGTGAGCAGAATGATCTGGTACGTGTGGCCGGAAAAATGTTCGACGACGTGAAAGATCGCCGCGAGCACGGTCGTGTCGTATCCCTGGATCGTGACCGGTTCGCGCAGACGCGCGTGCGGCAGGGCGCGGATGATACGAATCGCATCGGTGACCGTGCTGCGCAGGTTCGCCATCAGCACCAGCGCGGCAGGTCCTGACCGCGCCGCGAACTCACCCGGGCGATCG
>DASXGC010000320.1:0-4681 GCA_036489235.1 Vicinamibacterales bacterium | reverse complement strand
CACATCGTCCGCGGTGAGGCCGCGCCCGGCGAGCCGGTCGGGATCCAGCCACACCCGCATCGCGTATCGGCCGATGCCGAAGACCTGAACGTCGCCAACGCCCGGGATGCGCTTGATTTCGTCGATGACGAACCGGTCGAGATAGTTGCTGATGAAGAGCGGGTCGTATTGGCCCTGCTCGGAGAATGCCGCCGCCGCCAGCACGAAGTTGCTCGAGACCTTGGTCACGGCGAGGCCGACCTGCTTCACTTCGTTCGGCAGCCGGCCTTCGGCCTGGGAGATTCGATTCTGTACGTCCACCGCGGCCAGGTCGAGATTGCGATCGACATCGAAGGTGACCGTAATCGCGCACGATCCGTCGTTGCCGCTGGTCGATTGGATGTACTGCATCCCCTGCACGCCGTTGATGGCCTGCTCGAGCGGGGTGGTCACGGCGGTCTCGACCGTCTGCGCGCTGGCGCCGTTGTAGAACGCGGACACCGCCACCTGCGGCGGCGCCAGTTCGGGAAACTGCGCGATCGGCAGCGTCGGGATCGCAATCCCTCCCGCCAGGATGATGACGAGCGCGCACACGCTCGCGAGAATCGGACGGCGGATGAAAGTGTCTACGAACACGTTCAGCGCGTCTCTTGAGGGACCGGCGCGGCTGGCGCCTGTGATGCTATCGGAGCGCCGTCCGCGAGCTTCTGCGCTCCGGACACCACAACCCTCTCGCCCGGCTTGAGGCCGTCGAGGACGGGATACGCCTCTCCGACAATGGGGCCGACGGTGATCGCTCGCTGCTTTGCGACCAGCTTACCGCCGGCGTCTTCCGCCACGAACGCGAAGAACTGTCCGCTCACCCGCAGCACCGCAGTGACCGGCACCACGAGTCCGTCGGTTGTGCTCCAGATGATGCGCGCCCGTACGTACTGGGCGGCGCGCAGCTTCTCGTCGGGGTTACGGACCTGTCCCTTGACCAGCACCGACTGCGTCTGATCGTCCACGTGGGGCGAAATGAAATTGACGACCGTGGTCGCGACCGGCCCGGCCGCACTGCCGCTCAGAATCTGGATCGGCAATCCCAGTCGCAGCGAAGATGCGCGCTCGATCGGCACCGACACGTTGAGCTCGAGCACGCCGTTCTGATCGATCGTCGTGAGCACGGTCTGCGGCGTCACCTGGTTGCCGACGCGAGCCGGCACGTCGCCCACCACGCCGGCGGTCGGCGCCGCAATAGTGAAGTAACGCAACTGCACCTGCTGCTGCTGAACCTGGGCCTGCAGCGAGCTCAACTGCGCCTGGGCGGCCTGCTGGTTGGTGTCCGCCTGCTCCATTTCCTGCTTGCTGATTGCGCCGGCGGTGTAGAGCTCGTGCGCACGCTGCGCCTGCTGCCGCGCGAAATTCAGCGCGACTTCCCGAGCGGCCCGATCGGCCTCCTGACCGGAGACGGCTGCCTGTTGCCGGCGCGGGTCGATCTGGACCAGCGGCGCGCCTTCCCGGACGCGATCGCCGGGCTTGATGAAGATCTGGGTGATTTGCCCGTCGATCTGCGGCTGGATGGCGGTCGACTTCAACGACTTGAGCGTCGCGACGTATTCGGTCGCATCCTCAATCGGCTTGAGCGCTGCCGGTGCCAGCACGACTGGTGTCGGCGGAAAACTGGGCGGTCCGCCTGAAGCGCCCTGGTTGCACGCTGAGCCTGCGCACGCAGTCAACAGCGTGGCGGCGAGGAGACGACGTCGAAGCATCATTCATTCTAACCATGCGGGTGATTCCCGCTGCCCTGTCACTTATACGGACCACGCGACGCGAGTCGGATGCTCCTAGTATCGTCTCGGCCGCGTGTAGAATTCCAACGTGCCGCGCAACGCTGAAGTCATCCGGCAGTGGACGATCCTTCGCGAGGTCGAACGGGCCCGAAACGCCGGGGTCACCATCGACGAACTGGCGTCGCTCTGTGCCGTCACCACACGAACGATTCGCCGCGATCTGCAGGCCCTCGAGGAAGCCGGCTTCCCGCTGTACGACGACCGCTCGCACGACGACGGCAAGACGCGGTGGCAGGTCAACGGCCAGGCGTTCAAGGGGCTGTCAGCGGGACTGACCGTTTCGGAGCTGTGCGCGCTGTATTTCAGCCGCACACTTCTCGAGTCATTGTCGGGCACGCCGTTTCGTGACGATGTGGAGAGCGCGTTCGAAAAGCTCGGCTCGGCGCTGACCCCTCACATGCGGCAGTTCCTCGATCAACTGCCGCGGGTCATCGCCACCAAGGCCGATCCGATGCGGCGGCACGACAACCCACGTCAGCAGCAGTTCATCGCGCGCGCGCTCGAAGCCACGTTGGGCCAGCGGCAGGCCAGTCTCACCTACCACTCGAAATCGAGCGATCGAACCAAAACCTACCTCGTCCATCCCTATCGGCTGGCGTTTGCACAGGGCGGCCTCTATCTGCTCGCCTACGTGCCGGAGTACGGCGAGGTCAGGACGTTCGCGGTCGAACGGATCCAGGAGTTGTCGCTGCTCGAGGAACGGTTCACGCCAATCGAGGAACTGCCGGATTCGGCATTTCCACACTCGCTCGGCGTCCATTCGGGACCGCCGGAACACGTCGAAATCCATTTCGATGCCGCCGTCGCGGACTACGTACGGGCGCGCGGCTGGCATCCGTCGCAGCAGATGCGGGACGAGGCCAACGGCGGTGTGTCGCTGACGCTCGAGGTCTGCCGCGATCGCGCGCTCCACAGCTGGATCCTCAGCTTCGGCCCGTTCGCTCGCGTCGTCTCGCCGGAGACACTGGTCCGTGAAATCGCCGATCAATTCGAAGAAGCCCGAGCGAGGTACGCGTGAGCCACAGGACCGCGATCACGAACGCACGAGAACGCCGGAGCCGGCGCATCGACACAAGGCTGATCGCGGCGCTGGGCCTGATGCTGTTGTTGGCGACTGGCGCTGACGCAGGGACGCGCGCCATCCGCGCCGGCAGGCTGGTTGATGCCGCTGGCCACGTCACCGTCAACGCCGTCATCATCGTGGAGAACGATCGGATCACGTCGGTTGGCATCGCCGCCCCGCCCGCCGGCGTCGAGGTGATCGACTTGAGCCGCTACACCGTGATTCCCGGGCTCATCGACCTGCACACCCACATGACCTACTTCTGGGATCGGTCGCCCGGCACCCGACCGCTCAACCAGCCGCGGCGTCCGGCCGGCGTGACGGTCGTCCTCGCCGCGGAGAACGCCAGGCGCACGCTCGAAACGGGCGTGACGACGGTGCGCGATCTGGGCGCGTCGAACGAGACGGACTACGCGATGCGCGATCTGATCAACATGGGGCGGATGGTCGGGCCTCGTATGTTCGTCGCGGGCCAGGGGTTGTCGGCCGCGCGTCCCGGCACGCCGGCGCCCGATTTCGCGAAACTTGCGGAGGCGCGGGTCGCTGCCGGATCGGACTGGGTGAAAATCTACGGCTCGCGCGGCAGCTATCAGAGCGTGGACACGACGCAGACGCTCTCCTATGAAGAGATGAAGGCGGCCGTCGATGGCGCACACGCGAACCATCATCGCGCGGCGATCCATTCGTACGGAGCGTCGGGCGTCAAAGACGCGGTCCGCGCCGGCGCCGACTCGGTCGAGCACGGCATCGACCTCGACGACGAGACCATCGCGGAAATGGTCCGTCGCGGCACCGTCTGGGTGCCGACCATCGACCACAATCGTTACTACGTCGAGGCCAGGGACGAGTTCGGCTTCGCGCCCGAGACCATTCCCCCGCTTCAGGCATACATCGAGAAGAACCTTGAATCGACGCGGCGGGCGTTCAAGGCCGGCGTCAAAATCGGAATGGGATCGGACGCGGTCTACACGATGTTCGGCCAGAACACTCGCGAACTGGAATGGCTCGTGAAAGCCGGGATGACGCCGGCACAGGCGCTGGCGTCGGCTACGACGACTGCCGCTGCTCTGCTTGGCGAGGAGAAGAACCTCGGCGCGGTCGCACCGGGCTACTTCGCCGATCTGGTGGCGGTCGAAGGCGATCCGCTCGCGGACGTGCATGTCGTGATCGACCACGTGCGCTGGGTGATGAAGGGCGGTGCGGTCGTGGTCGACAAAAGCGCCGCCCCATCGACCTCGGCGGAAATACAGTCCGCGGTCGAAGCGTTCCTGTTGCATCTGGGCGATCGTGAGTACGACCGGGTCGCGACTGATCTCGCACCCAAATCGATCATCACGATCGCGCGGGAACGGGCCGGAGAGTGGTCCACGAGCTACCAGACCGGTGACCAGTGGATCGTGGCGCTGAAGGCCAACCCCAATCCCGTTGCATTCCGGGAGCCGCTGACCAATGTCACGGTCACCGTGGACAGCGACCATCTGGCGTACCTGCGCGCCGATTTCCAGGTCATGCGCGACGGCGTTGCGCAGTCCCATGGCGTCGATCAGTTCACGCTGATTCGGGAGCCCGGCGGCTGGAAGATCGCCGTCGTTGCCTACACGTCGTTGCCGGTCAAGTGATCCGCCTGCTGGCCGTCGACATCGACGGCACGCTGCTCGATGGACGGGGGCGCCTGCCCGACGCGCATCGCGACGCGTTGCTCGCTGCCTCCGCCCGTGGCATCGAGGTGGCACTGGTCACGGGCCGTGCGTTCCACTTTGCGAAACCGGTCGCCGACCTGCTGCCGATGCCACTGACCCTCATCGTC
>DASXGC010000309.1:0-29036 GCA_036489235.1 Vicinamibacterales bacterium | reverse complement strand
TGCCTCGGCTTCGGCCATCATGTTGGCGATGGTATTCCGGTAGGCGATCGGCAGCTGCCTGTCCGCGTCCACGAGCTCGACCGACATGCCCTGCGACTGCTTCGCGCCCCACCGTCTTAGTAGCTCGAGGACGATGTCCTTGCCGCTCACCCACGGCTGCAGCCTGCCGTTGAACACCACCCGACGCGCCTTGGCAACGGTGAAATAGATATAGCCCGTCGCCCATCCGAACCCCAGCGTCGTCGATCCGACGCCCATGCCGACCGCGCCGTAGGCGCCGTAGGCGCGGCTGTGAGAGTCAGCGCCGGGGATGAACTGTCCAGGCATCACCAGTCCCTGCTCGGGGAAATAGAAATGGAAGATGCCGTCGCCAGGTGTCGCGTAGTACGGCTTCTCGATGCCGTGGAGCCGCGCGAACTCACGGCCAATCGCGGTCTGCTTGTTGTCGTCTGCTTTTCCGGTGAAGACGAAATGATCGTTGGCGATCGCCGCCTGACGCGGATAGATCGTGTTGCCGCCGGTGATCTGATTGAAGGTGTGAATCGAAAACGGCGCGGTGCCGTCCGATGCCGGCAGCAGATCGGCGTAGACGCGAAGCGTCGCGCCCGGCGTCACCTCGGCGTGCTGGTCCACACGGTGCGCCCAGATCACCTGCTCGGTGGAGGTCATGCGGCGGGCCTGGTCCGAATCCGGCCAGGTAATCCGGGGCGGCGTTTCAACTGACGCTTTGAACTCGCGACGGCCGGCGGCAAAGATGCCGCCGGTCTGCCGGATTTCATCTTCCTTCGCGCTCAGCGGCACCGGCTCGTAGCTCTTTCCCTGCGTGTCGTTCGAGAGCCGCCGCGATCGTGGGTCGAAGCTGAACATGTCGCCGTCTTTCGCGTCGGCAACGGCCTCGGGGCTCTGCACCACCTGCAGCCCGAGATTGAGCGCGTTGCGGCGGAAGATATCGCCCATGTTGTTGCCGCAGACGACCACCATCTCGAGGCCGGCTTCCTCCGCGATCGCCTTCAATCCGGCGGGACTCATTTCGCGCGACGAGCCGATGGCGAAACGGTCTCCGGCGACGAGGAAGGTTTCGCCGCGGTGCACGCGCGCGCGAAAATCCGGCATCAGGTAGCGAAACGCCCCGGCCTTCCAGCGCTCGTCGAGGGTGTCGAGGCTCTCGGAGACGCAGTCGGCCGCCGGTGTGATCTGATCGGTGTCGATGGCGTCGAGCTTTCGCCGGGGGGCGAGGACCTTCAGGTCCCAGAAAATCAGCGCCTTGCCGCGAATCACCGCCGTGGAGGTCGCGGATTCGACTGCGGCGGCGGCACCGGCAACGGCGGCGCGGGTGACGCCCGGCTTGAGGCGGGCCGCCTGGATCGTATGCATGCGGTTATGCCTAGTGTAGCGTGGAGCATTCCGGCGGGGAGGGACGAGAGACGCGAAACGTTGGTATCATGAGGAGTCGCCCATGGAACTCAAAGATCAGCCGCTGCACGCCTCCAGCTCGGAAGCCGTCACCAACAACGTCCGGGTGGAAGTGGAATCCCAGTACGCGCCCGAGCATTCGCAGCCGTTCCAGAACGAATGGTTCTTTCACTACACCGTGCGCATTTCCAACGAAGGCGAAGGCACGGTCCAGCTCCTCAGCCGGCATTGGGTGGTCACCGACGCCGCCGGTCACATTGACGAGTTCAAAGGCCCGGGAGTGGTCGGCGAACAGCCGACGCTGCGCTCGGGCGAGTCGTTTCAATATACGTCCGGCTGCCCGCTGAAAACCGCCACCGGCGTCATGCGCGGCACCTACCACATGGTCACCGACGACGGCGACCACTTCGACGTCGAAATCGCGCCGTTCGCACTGCACGAACCCTACACCGTCCACTAGGCTGCTTTCAGGACGATACGCGTCCTGCCAGCGCCGGCCTGCACCTTTTCGAAACAGCGCCGATATAACTGGTATGGTGCAACCGTCTACAAAGTGGGTGTGGGGCGGGGCTGCAGTGATCTGCACGCTCTTGCTCGTCTCGGCGCTTGCGACACTAGGCGTCCGGGCGGCCGAAGGTTCGAATCGCATCCAGAAACGCGTCTCCGAAGTCTGACGCCTTCCTCGCGCCGACACCGTAGACCTCGTGGAGGTCGTCAAGGGTCTTCGGCCGCCGCTCAACCATATCGCGCAGCGTCGTGTCGTGAAAGATGACGTAGGGCGGCACCCCGCGCTCGCGCGCCAGTCTCAGCCGAACATCACGCAGGACATCGAACAAATCCGAGTCGACGCTGGTCGTGAACGCGTCACGTATCGTCGAGCGGCCACGCTTCCTCGACGTCGGCGGCTTCACTTCCCGATAGAGCTGACACTCGCCCTCGCCCCGCAGCAGTGATGCCCCCGCCGTCGTCAATCGCAGCACCGGATACGGATCGCCTTCGCGAAACAGCAGACCGTCGCCAACCAGCTGCTCGATATAGCCGCGAATGGCGATGCCGGTCTCTTCCTTCAGCAAGCCGAACGTCGAGAGCTCGTGGTGCCGCGAGGCGACGACTTTCTCGGTAGGCTTGCCGGTCAGCACATCGGTGACGTGCGCCGTGCCCCAGGTCTGCTTGACCCGGGCGACGCACGACAGAATCTTTCGCGCCAGGGTCACCGAATCGTCGACCGCGTCCAGTTCCTTCAGGCACCAGTCGCAGGCCCCACACGACGCGCCCGCATACGACTGGCCGAAGTACTCGACCAGGGCACGATGACGGCAGCGGGTGCCGGCGGCGTAGCGCTCCATGTCCCGCAGCAGCACGCGCGAGCTTTCGCTCCATTCACCGTTGTTTTCCAGCATCTGCCGCCAGCGCACGAAGTCGCCGCCGGAATAAATCAGGACGCACTCTGCCGCCAGGCCGTCGCGTCCCGCGCGTCCCGATTCCTGCTGATAGTGCTCCGGCGATCGCGGCGCGCCGGCGTGCACGACGAAGCGGACGTTGGACCGATCGATCCCCATCCCGAACGCCACCGTGGCGACGACAATGTCGACCCGCTCGTCGAGGAACATCTCCTGGTGCCGGCTGCGGACCTCGTCGGTCAGCCCGGCGTGATACGGCACGGCGCTATGGCCCTCGCCCTTCAGCCACTCCGCGAGCGCCTCGACCTCCTTGCGCGACGAGCAATAGACGATCCCCGATTCGCCGTCGTGGCGATCGAGGATGCTCGTCAGCTGGGTGTGGAGGTGGCCGCGGCGAATCACGCGATAGACGAGATTGGGGCGGTCGAACGATCCGACCAGGATGAGTGGATCCGCCAGCCGAAGCTCGTTGACGATGTCCTTGCGGACGCGCTCGGTAGCGGTGGCAGTGAAGGCGTGAAACGACACGCCCGGAAAATCCTCCCGCAGTCGCCCGAGCTGGCGATACTCCGGCCGGAAGTCGTGACCCCACTGGCTGATGCAGTGCGCTTCGTCGATCGCGATGAAGCGCAATCCCGCCTGCTGGAGCAGACGCCGCAGCGACTGGCTGCCCTCGCCGGCGATTCGTTCGGGCGAGACGTAGAGCAGCCGGCAGCGGTCCTCGCGCACGCTGGCGAGCACTTCGTCGCGCTCGTGCGGCTGCAACGAACTGTTCAAATAGGACGCCGGCACGCCGTCCACCCGAAGGCCGTCCACCTGATCCTTCATCAGCGAAATCAGCGGTGACACGACCAGCGCGATGCCTTGTTTGGGAGGCGGGGCGGAGAGAACGTTGTAGTGTCCGCCTTCAGGCGGACCCTCAGCCCTGCCAGGACCGGACGTGATCGCGATATCTGAACGCGGAACGATCGCCGGCGCCTGGAAGCAGAGCGACTTGCCGCCGCCGGTCGGCAGGACGACCACGCTGTCACGCGATTCGAGAATTGCGTGCATGGCCTCGCGCTGCAGGGGACGGAATCCCGAGAAGCCCCAGACGCGGTGGAGCGCGTCGACGAGCAGACGATCAGCGTCGGGCGTAATGCTGCTCGACGTAGTCATCGACCAGTTGCTGAAACTCCGCGGCGAGCTCGTCGTAGGTGCCACGTAACGTCTTGACGTGCTGGCCGTCGATGAACACGGGGCAGCTCGGCTCCTCCCCGGTACCCGGCAGGCTGATGCCGATGCTCGCGGCCTTCGACTCGCCCGGACCATTGACGATGCAGCCCATCACCGCAAGGGTCATGGCCTCGACACCCTCGTGCGTCGTCTTCCAGGTGGGCATCTGTTCGCGGATGTAGTCCTGAATCCGTTCGGCCAGCTCCTGGAACGTGCTGCTGGTGGTGCGGCCGCAGCCGGGACAGGCGGTGACGCTCGGCGAAAACGAGCGCAGTCCCAGCGCCTGCAGCAGCTCGCACGCCGCGTACACTTCTTCGCGGCGGTCGCCGTTGGGACGTGGAGTCAACGAGACCCGAATGGTGTCGCCGATCCCCTCGTTCAACAGCACGCCCATCGCCGCTGACGACCATACCAGGCCTTTGGTCCCCATGCCGGCTTCGGTCAAGCCGAGATGCAGCGGCTGATCGGTCTGCCGCGCCAGTTCGCGGTAGACGCTGATCAGATCCCGCGGCCGCGACGTCTTGCAGGAAATGATGATCTGGTTCTTGCGCAACCCGCTCTCGATCGCGAGCGCGGTCGATTCGATTGCCGACAGCACCATGCACTCGTTGATGATGTCTTCGGACGACTTCCCCAGATCGCGATCGGTGTTCTCCTGCATTTTCGCGAGAACCAGCTCCTGGTTGAGCGAGCCGCCATTCACGCCGATGCGGACCGGTTTGCCATGGTCCACCGCGACCTTGCAGATGGTCGAGAACTGCTCGTCGCGCCGGCGACCGGTGCCGACGTTGCCTGGATTGATCCGGTACTTGTCGAGCGCCGATGCGCAGTCGGGATACCTGGTCAGCAGCAGGTGGCCGTTGTAGTGAAAGTCGCCGATCAGCGGTGCCTTGCAGCCGGCGTCGAGCATGCGCTGCTTGATTTCCGGAACCGCCGCGGCGGCCTCCGGAAGGTTCACAGTGATTCGCACCAGCTCCGATCCTGCTTCGGCCAGCTCGATGCATTGCTGCGCCGTCGCTGGCGCGTCCGCGGTGTCGGTCATCGTCATCGACTGCACGACGATGGGCGCGCCGCCGCCGACCTGGACGTCACCGACTTTGACGCCGACTGTCTTGTGGAGCTTCACCAGCTGCATGGAAGATCCCATGGTAGCATCCCGCGACAATCGTTCAGTAGTCCGCCTGAAGGCGGACACTCCGCCTGAAGACCCGGAAAGCACGCCTGAAGGCGGACACTGCGCCTGAATGTAGTGTCCGGCTTCAGCCGGACGTCGCGTTCGAGTGTAGTGTCCGGCTTTAGCCGGACGTTACATCCTGAGTGTCCGGCGTCAGCCGGATTCGAACCGCTCGTAGTGTCCGGCTTCAGCCGGACGCTACATCATGAGGAGATCGCACAATGCGCGCAATTCGCGTTCACGAATACGGCGGCCCGGCCGTCATGAAGCTCGAGGAGATTCCTGATCCGATCGCCGGACCAGGCGAGATCGTCGTGCGGGTACGGGCCGCGGGAATCAATCCGGTCGACACCTATATCCACACCGGCACTTACGCGCGCAAGCCGCCGCTGCCTTATACGCCCGGGATGGACGGTGCAGGCGACGTCGAGTCGATCGGCGCCGGCGTCACCGAGTTCAAGGTCGGCGACCGCGTCTACATCGCCGGCACCGCTCACACCGCAGCCGGTGCGGGCACCTACGCGGAGCGCGCGCTGTGTGTCGCCTCCCAACTGAGCCGGCTACCGGCGCGCGTCTCGTACGACCAGGGTGCCGCCCTCGGCGTGCCGTACATGACGGCGTACCGGGCGCTGTTTCATCGCGCCCACGCGCGGCCGGGCGAGACCGTCCTGGTCCACGGCGCAAGCGGCGGCGTCGGCATCGGCTGCGTTGAACTGGCGCACGCACGCGGGCTCACCGTCATCGGCACCGCCGGCACCGCGAAGGGACTCGCTCTTGTGCGGGAACACGGCGCCGACACGGCGATCAGTCACCGCGACGCCGATGCCGCCGAGCAAATCATGGCGGCGACCGGCGGCCGCGGCGTCGACGTCATCATCGAGATGGCGGCGAACCTCAACCTCGATCGGGACTTGACGATGCTGGCGCGGTTCGGACGGGTGGTGATTGTCGGGAACAAGGGTCGGGTGGAGATTGATCCGCGGGCGGCCATGGGTCGTGACGCGACGATTCTCGGGATGACGCTCTTCAACGTCGACGACAACGATCGAAAGGAAATCAACTCCGCCCTCGTCGCCGGCCTTGCCAACGGATCGCTCAACCCGGTCATCAGCCGCGCACTGCCGTTGGCGGAGGCTGCGAGCGCGCACGCCGCCGTCATGGAGCCGGGCGCTCACGGCAAGATCGTCCTCGTTCCATGATGCACACTCAATGATGCAGAGTCCACGTTTCGCTTCCGCGCTCGCCGTCGCGGCTTCCAGCCTCGCGCTCGCGGGCACGATGGTCCTGATGTCGCCGCGGCTCGCGGCCCAGCCGCGCGGCAAAGCCGTCTACGACGCTCACTGCGTCGAGTGCCACGGTCCGACAGGACACGGCGACGGACCGTCCGCGAGCTATCTGGTGCCGCGCCCTCGCGACTTCAGCACCGGCAAGTTCAAGATCCGCACGACCGAGACCGGCAGCGTGCCCTCAGACGAGGATCTGAACGGATCGATACGCCGGGGCCTGTACGGCAGCTCGATGCCCGGCTGGGAACGCATCCTCTCCGACTCGGAAATCGCCGACCTGGTCGCGTACGTCAAATCGTTCTCGACGCAGTTCGCAGCGCCGCCCAGGCCGATCGCGATCGGGGACGGGGTGCCGAGTTCACCGACTAGCGTTGCGCGCGGCTCGCAAGTCTACGACCGGCTGCAGTGCAGCAAATGCCACGGCACCGACGGCCGCGGGACCGGCGCGGTGAGGACCGATTTCGAGGACGACCACGAGCAGCCGCTGCGTGCCGCCGACCTCGCGGAACCATGGACGTTTCATGGCGGCGCCACCGCCCGCGATCTCTACACGCGCTTCCGCACCGGCATGATGGGCACGCCGATGCCGTCGTTTGCCGACGCGGCGACGGACAACGAGATGTGGGACCTGGCGAACTACGTGGTGTCGCTGACGCGAACACCGGTGTGGTCGATGAACACCGACGAGATCCAGCGCTTCTACGCCAGGCAGGACGCGGACGCAAAGGCAAATCCGGTGAAGCGCGGCAAGTATCTGGTCGAAACGCTCGGCTGCGCGCAATGCCACTCGCCGGTGGACGAGAGCAAGCGAATCCTGCCCGGCATGTATCTGGCCGGCGGCTTCCTCATCCGGATCGAGCCATTCGGCGATTTTCCGAGCGGCAACCTTACTTCTGACAAAGCTACCGGCCTGGGCAACTGGACCGACGATGAAATCAAGCGCGCGTTCACCAGGGGGATCCTGCGCGATGGCTCGCGCCTCTTGCCCTATCCGATGGACTACGGCTCGTTTTCGACGTTGAAGCCCGACGACCTGAGCGCGATGGTGGCCTATCTGCGCACGGTTCCGCCGGTGATGAACAAGATCCCGCCATCGTCGCGACCGTTACTGCCGGTGTACTTGTGGGGCAAGTTCAGGATGCTGATCCTCGGCAGCGACCTGCCGATGGTGTTCTTCGCAGGCAACGTCGGTACGAGAGGAGCGCGCTGATGAAGACGATCCTCAAATGGACGCTGCTCGTGCTCCTCGTCGTCGCCCTCGGGGGGTTCGGCGCATTCCTGTATTTCATCCCGCCGTTCTACACGACGCCGCCGGAAGAATTCGGCCGGCAGATGGCGGAGGCGCCGCCGCCGGTGGCCGACATCAGCGACCCCGCTCAACGCGCGATCGCCGAGCGCGGCCGCTACATCGTGATGACGACCGGCTGCATCGGTTGTCACGCCACCAACGGCTCACAGGGTCCGGACTTGACGAAATACCTGGCCGGCGGTGGCCTGAAATTTCAGACGCCGCACCACACCTATATCAGCCGAAACCTGACTCCTGATCCAGAAACGGGGCTCGCACGCCGGACCGATGAGGAGGTGAAACGCGTACTACGCAGCGGCACCTTCGCCGACGGTCATGTCGTCGAAGGATCCGTCATGCCGTGGCCGATCTTTTCCAACTGGACTGAAGAAGATCGGTATGCGGTGGTCGTCTACCTGCGCCACCTGAAGCCGGTGCGTCAACGGATTCCCGAGCCTGTCGCCGGGAATGCACTGACGATTCCAGGCGCGGTCGAGCAGGATTACGCTGGGAAGGATTATGGGGTTAAAGAGCAATAGAACGGTGCTGGTGCGTGGTGCTGAGTGCGGGCGGTCAGCTCAAACGTGGAATAATGCCGACGAAGGCATGTTGATTCCAGCCGAGACGGAGACCCTCCCATGAAAAAACTGATTCTCGCCATCGTCGCCGCAGGCGTTGCGGTTATGCCACTCGTGGCCCGGCAGCACCACGACGATCCCGACAAGAAGATGGCAGGCCCCGGTTCGATCCCGGCGGGCTGGAAGGGACGTCTGGACAGCGGCGACAAGACGTTCGCGGGCGTCAAGGCCATGCAGATGGGCACCGGTGTCCATTTCATGACCGGACCGGCCGGCATCTACTACCGTCCGAGCGACAAGGCGACGGGCGCGTTCGAAGTACAGGCCACGTTCACGCAGATGGAGCCCGCGGCTCATCCGGAGGCGTACGGCATCATCGTTGGCGGTTCGGATCTGGACGGCGCTGGTCAGAAATACACCTACTTCCTGGTGCGGCAGGACGGAAAGTTCATGATCAAGCGTCGCAACGGCGAGGCGACGCCGACGGTCACGGACTGGACCGACAACGCCGCGATCAAAAAGCCTGAAGCCGGCGGCAAGAGCATCAACGCGCTCGCCATCGACGTGACAAAGGACAAGGTTCGCTTTCTCGTGAACGGCACGGAAGTGTCGACGGCCGATCCGGCGAAGGTAGACACGGCGGGCATCGCGGGTCTGCGCATCAACCACAACCTCAACGTCCACGTCGAAGGCTTCTCGGTCAAATCGCACTAGGGTGGCTGAGACCATCGACTGGCCGCCGCCGCGTAAGTCGCGGCCGCGCGGCCGTCTCCTCCTGCTCGCGCTTCTCGCCATCCTCTTTCTCGGCGGTGGCACCACCCTGTCGTACTACGTCGATGCGCTCTGGTACGGCTCGCTCGGCTACGCCGAGGTGTTCTGGAAAACGCTGAATCTGCAGGCGTCCGTATTCGCGTTCTTCACGGTGGCGACGTTCGCGGTCATCTACGGCGCGTTCCACGCGGTCAAACCCGCCGGGCTTGGCGAGCTCGCGGGTCTGCCGATCGTCATCAACGGACAGCCGATCAAGCTGCCGGTCGAACCGGTACTCAAAATCGCCGCGTTTGGCGGTTCGGCGATCATCGCGCTCGCCACCGGCGCCGGATTGATGGCCGAATGGCCAACGCTGGCGCTGTATTGGTACGCGCCGCCGCCTTCCGGTCTGGTCGATCCGATCCTGGGGAAGCCGCTGACCTTCTATCTCTTCACGCTTCCGGCGTGGCAGCTCGTCAGCGGATGGCTCATGACGCTGGCGATCGTGGTCGGCGCCGTATCGGCCGTGTTCATCGCCATCACCAGCGGCACGCGGCTGATCGGCGGACGCCGCGACTCCGGCACGGCGGCATGGCGGGGACTGTCGCTGGCAGTGGCGACAGCGCTCGCCGTCCTGGCCCTGCGCACCTACCTCGGACGCTTCGAGCGCCTGTTCGACGATCACACCATCTTCTCGGGCGCGACCTACACCGATGCCCACATCACGCTGACCGGCACGCTGGTGGTTTGCGCCGCGCTGCTCCTCGGATCGGCGATGGCACTGGTCAACGCGGTCGCGGCGCCGCGGATCCGCTGGCTGGTCGCCTCGGTCGTGCCGGCCGCGATCGCGTTTCTGGGCGTCGGCCTGCTCGGCTGGTATGTCACCAGCTTCATCGTCAAGCCGAACGAGCTGGTGAAGGAAGCGCCCTACATCGCGCACAACATCGAGATGACGCGACGGGCATACGCGCTCGACCGCATCGCGCAACAGCCGTTTCCCGCCGAGTCCGGTGTCGAAGCGGTGGACGCCGAGCGCAATCAGGCGACGCTGCAGAACATCCGGCTGTGGGACTGGCGGGCGCTGCAGGACACGCTGCGCCAGATTCAGGAAATCCGTACCTACTACGACTTCCCTGACATCGACATCGATCGCTACCAGGTGGACGGATCGGTGCGGCAAATGATGCTCGCGACGCGCGAGCTGAACGTCGAGAAGCTGCCGGAAAGCAGCCGCAACTGGATCAACGAGAAGCTGATCTACACCCACGGCTACGGCGTCACGATGACTCCGGTCAACGGCTTCACGGCCGAGGGATTGCCGACGCTGGTGCTGAGCAACATGCCGGTGCAGAGCACGGTTGCGTCGATTACGATCAAGCGTCCGGAAATCTATTTCGGCGAGCTGACCGACACCGACGTCTACGTCAAGACCCGGCAGAAGGAATTCAACTATCCGCAGGGCGAGAGCAACAGCCTGACGTCATACGAGGGCGATGGCGGCATCGTGCTCGGCGGCTTGCTGCGCCGGCTGATCATCGCCATCGACCGCGGCGACGTCGCCAAGCTGCCGTTCAGCGACGATGTGACGCCGGAGAGCCGGTTGCTGATGCGGCGTAACGTCCGCGAGCGGGTCTCGACGCTCGCGCCCTTCCTCACCTTCGATCAGGATCCCTACATCGTCATCGGCGACGATGGGCGGCTGTCGTGGATGATCGACGGTTACACGACGTCGGAAACCTACCCGTACGCGCGCCACTTCGTCCTGGGCCGGGAGCGCATCAACTACATGCGCAACAGCGTCAAGGCGGTCATCGACGCGTACAACGGCACGACGACGTTTTACGTTTTCGATGCGGAGGACCCGATCATCGCGGCCTACCGCGGGCTCTTTCCGGTCCTGTTCAAGGACGCGGCAGCGATGCCCGAGGACCTGCGAAAGCACGTCCGCTATCCCGAGCTGTTCCTGAAGATGCAGGCGGCGGTTTACGGCCTGTATCACATGACCGACGCGGGAGCGTTCTACAACCGCGAAGATTTGTGGAGCGTCGCCAGCGAAGTCGGCATGAACTCGCGCCGCGAGCAGGCGCAGCAGGCGATGGACCCGAATTTCGTGCTGATGACGCTGCCCGGCGAGACCAAAACGGAGTTCATCGAGATTCTGCCGTTCACGCCGGCCAATCGCAACAACCTGATCGGCTGGATCGCGGGACGCAGTGACGGCGAGCATTACGGCACCGCGATCGTCTACGACTTTCCCAAGACCAAGCTCGTTGACGGTCCGCTGCAAGTGGAGGCACGAATCGATCAGAACGCCCAGCTCTCGGGCCAGCTGTCGCTGTGGAATCAGCAGGGATCGCACGTCCGCCGCGGCGGCCTGATCGTGATTCCGGTCGGCAAGGCGTTGCTCTACGCGGAGCCAATCTATCTGCAGGCCGAACGAAGCCCGATGCCGGAGCTGCGGCTGGTGGTGCTGGCGCTGCAGGATCGGCTGGCCTACGGGCCGACCTTCGAGTCGGCGATGGCGGCGCTGTTTGGCAACGGCGAATCGAGCGTCGCGGCGGCGCCGCGGAGCAACAATCCGGCGCCGGCGACCGGAACAGCGCCAGCCGCAGTTGGTGTCCCGGCGGCGCCGGTCGGCGGCAATACGTCCGACCTGAACGGCCTGATCAGCGGCGCGGCCCGCGACCTCGCCGACTACCAGCGCCTGACCGCCGAAGGCAAGCTCGGCGAGGCGGGACAGAAACTCGACGCGCTGAAGCGGAAACTGGAACAACTCAATTCGCTGAAACGCTGATTCGAGGTCGATCTAACCGCCTTGCGACGGCCTGCACCGACAGTCCCTCTGTTCGCCGCGGCGACGCTGCTGCAGGGTGAGCGATGGTGCATCTGAACGGCGAGCTGGCCGGCGACGCTAACCTTCGGTCTGCGCCTGGCGTTCCGCGAATGTAATCACGTAGCCGTCGGGATCGGCGATCGCGAATTCGCGCATGCCGTACCACTGCGTCACGATCGGCATGACGATGGTGACGAGCGGCGCGAGTCGGTCGTGAATGGCGTCGATCCCTTCGACTTCCATGAACAGCGTGCCGGTCGCGCCGATCGGCTTGCCGCCGAACGCCGGATATTCCTTGATGGCGGTCGCTGCGTCGTTGAAGAAGATCTCGATGGCGCCGCTGGTGACGGCGGCAAAGACGAACGGGGATTCGCCGGGGACAGTCATCCCGCGCTCGAAGCCGAGCGTTTCCACGTAAAACGCGAGGCTCCGTTCGACGTTGGCGACGAGAAGATTTGGCGTGAGCTTCGTGAAATGCGGCATTGGCACACCTTTCGTGTGTGCTCGCTAATGCCTACATCCACGGGCTCGGCGAGAACGAGCCGGCAGGTAGGAAATACATCGGCGATCGCCGATCGGGTGATCGGCGATTGGGGATCGGCGGTTCGATGTTCGATCGCCCATCACCGATCGCCAAATCGCCTATGTATTTCCGCTAGGTACGCCGGCAGGATACCACAGGTAAAATGGTCAGATATGCGCATGATTCCGGTCCTGGCTTTTTTTGCACTCATTGGCGCGTCTGTCGCGGCTCAACCGCCGGCGCCCACGACGCCGCCGTCGACCGTCTCAGCTCCTTCCGACGTGGCCGCGCCGCCGGACACCGCCGTCAAGACCGCGTCGGGGCTCTACACCCGTGTCCTCGCGCCGAGCAACAACAAGGATCATCCGACTCGCGACGACGTGGTCTCGGTGCACTACACCGGATGGAAGACCGACGGCACCATGTTCGACAGCTCGGTGACGCGAGGTAAGCCGGCGACCTTCGGCGTCGCACGTGTGATTCCCGGCTTCAGTGAAGGTCTTCAGCTGATGGTGCCGGGCGAAAAGCGCCGCCTGTGGATTCCCGAGTCGCTCGCCTACATGGGCAAGCGGGAGCCCAAGGGCATGCTGGTGTTCGACGTCGAGCTGCTCAGCATCCCGAACCGGGCGCCGGCCGACGTCAAAGCGCCGCCGGCCGACGCGAAGAAAACCGCAAGCGGTATTTCCTACAAAGTGTTGACCGAGGGTACCGGTGGCCGGCATCCGCGGCCGTCGAGCAGCGTCACCGTCAATTACACGGGCTGGACGACCGACGGAAAGATGTTCGACAGTTCCGTGACCCGCGGCCAGCCGGCGACCTTCCAGCTCGATTCGGTGATTCCCGGCTGGACCGAAGGCGTGCAGCTGATGTTCGAAGGGGAGAAGGCGCGCTTCTGGATCCCGGAAGATCAGGCCTACAAGGGAAAGAGCGCGCCCTACGGCGCGCTGGTATTCGACATCGAGCTCTTGAAGATCCAGTAGGGAACGGCCTTTCAGGCCGTTCCGCACGCTACGCTCGCGCCCTGGGAGTGGTCGCGTCCGCGATTCTGCGCAGTGCCCGCTGGAAGCGATCGGCAAGTGGACGCCGGGTCGCGTCCGGCACCGGCCCGACCCGCATCCAGCCCGCCTGCGCCTGACGAACTTCCTCGTTAGCCGCTCGAACTTTGCTCTCCTCGTCGACCTTGCCGCCGATGGTGTTGGCGGCCAAAGCCTCTTTGAGCATCGACGCGAGCCTGGTCGTCGGTGAGACGGCGGCAGCGCCTGCGCCGGGCCCACCCGTCAGGGAGCCTGCGAGTTCTTCCATCCGACGTACCAACGCTTCCATCTTCTTGCGATTGGCGTCCGGATCCAGATCGGATCCCGCGAACGCCGCCGGCCAACGCGTCAGCGCGCCGGAAAACGCTGCGGCAAACCGCACGTCGAGCACTGCCGCACGGTCGCGATCGACGCCGCGCGCAGCGATCTCCTGCTGCCACCGTCCGCGCAACGCCCGAACCCTGGCCGCGAGATCCACGGGTGGCGTTGCTTCATCGGTTGACGCCTGCCCCAATTCCTCGAGCTCGGCGCAAATCGCCTCGCGGGCGGCGACGCGCTCGCCGCGGGCGATGTCGTGCCGCTGGGCGTAGCGCTGAAAGAACTGATCGCATGCACCGCGGAAGCGCTGCCACAGCGCCTCCGATCGACTCTTCTTGACCGGTCCGATGCTCTTCCACTCGTTCTGCAGGCGCTTGATTTCCGAAGCCGTCACGTCCCAGTCAGTCGAACCGGACAACGCCTCCGCCGCCACGCACAGCGCCTCTTTCTTCGCCAGGTTCTCCGCCCACATCGTCTTGCGTTCGGCGAGGTCGGCGTGACGACGGGTGAAGAATCGATCGCAGGCGGTGCGGAAACGTTCCCAGATTGCTTTCTCCTGTCCGCGGGTGACCAGGCCGATGGTCTTCCACTCGGCCTGGAGTTTCTTGATCTCGTCGGCCGTCTGCACCCAGCTGGTGGAGTCGGCGAGCGCCTCGGCGCGGTCGGACAACGCGACCTTCCGGGCCAGGTTGGCCGTGCGCGCTTCGGCCTGCGCAGCGAAATAGGCTTCGCACCGCGACCACGCCGCGTCGTGCGCGGTCTTGAAGCGGCGCCACAACGCCTCGCCCTGAGCGCGCGGCACGTCGGCTGCCTGCTTCCATTGCTGCTGCAGATCGCGAACCTGCTTGGCGATCTCCTCCGCATCCTCGATCGAAGCCAGCGCTTCCATCTTTTCGCAGAGCTGTTCCTGCAGGCCGACGTTGGCCCACCGCTGCCAGCCGGCGACGTCGCGGAGTTCCTGGACCTTGGGCGTCAACGCAGTCTGCGCGGCCTTCAACCGCTTCAGGATGTCCTCGTGATCGTGCTTGGACGGCAGCGGCGGCAGCGTGCCGAGCGCGGCGCGCACGTCGCGCAAGGCGCGCTCGCCGGCTTTGAGCGTCAGGTCTGTCCGCGCCGCCAGCGGCTCGATGCGGCCGAGCAGCTGCTGGATTCGGGTCAGCGCTTCGCGGCGCGTGCGCTGATCCGCTTCGTGAGCGGCAGTGTCGCGGGCGGCGAACGCAGCATCGGCTTCGGTGTACTTGGCGAAGACCGCTGCCTCGTCTGCTCCGGCCGGACCGAGGCTGCCCCATTCGCGCCGGATCACATTGAACTGCCGCCGGGCGGCGGCGACGTCGTCCAGTGCCGCGGTGGCGACCGCCTGCTCGGACAACTCGGCCCGGCGCGCCTCGCGGCGGGCGGCTTCCTTGTGCGCCAGTTCCTGAGCGGCGGCGGCACGATCGCGCTCGGCAACCGCTTCTTCGTCACGTCGCCGCGCGGCGGCCTCTTCCCGCGCAGCCGTCTCTTCGTGGACGCGCGTCGCGTCGGCCTGTTTCGCCGCTTCGAGCTCGGTGGCCCTCGCCTGCTCTGCGGGATCCCTCTCGACCGGCCGTTCGGCCAGCTCCGCCGCGGCAGCCTCCGCAGCCTCAGCGTCGAGTGCGGCCTGGCGTTCGTCCATCTCTCGAACGATAGTCCTGGCGCGTTTCGAGGCGGCCTTGTTCTTCGCGCGGGCCGCAACCTGCTCGAGTTCAGCGCGATCCGAGATCCGATCCACTGCCGCAACCGTCGGATCCTTGAATTCGCTGTTCAACGCGACGCTCAGGATTTCGGCATGGTCGCCCAGACGCTCGAACGCCGCGCGCCGCACCGACTCGTGTCCCGCGTGGCGGGCAATCGAACCGAGCGCGTGACCGTCAGCGACCCGTGCGAGTGCGTGTTGGGCTGTTGACTCGCGCGGGGCGCTTTTGGCAACCACACACAGCGCTTTCGTGTCGACCAGCGCATCGGCGGCGGCCAGGCTCTCCGTCTCGCCGCAGCCTTCGAATGCTTCGAGCGCAAGGTCACGAAGCATCGTATTCGCCTGCGCCCTGACACCCTCGTCGGCATCGTCTCGCGCCACGAGCGCGAGCGTCGCCGGATCCAGCAGCTTGGCGACGGCGGCACGGCGGACGCGAGCCTCGGCGTCCTCGCGCGCGACCTCGGCGATGAGTTCCCGTTCGTCGAGCGGCAGCGCTTCGAGAAATTCGAGCCGGGTGGCTGGGTCCGGGTGCTTGTGCCCGGGGTGAGCGCGGAATCGGTCCATGAGAGCCATTGGGTCTCCAGCCTGATCGCGAGGCGATCAGCTTGTGAGGTCGGTCAGCTTCGACAGAACATCCGCGCCATGCGAGGACGCGCTGACCTTCTTGTCAATTTCCAGAATGCGGCCGTCCGCTCCGATGTAAAACGTCCAACGAGAGGCAAACCCGCTTGCGCCAAGCACGCCGTAGGCGCGCGCCACGCTTTTCGTGACGTCGCTCAGAATCGGGTAATCGAGATCGAGCGAGGCGGCGAATTTCGCGTTGAGCTCAGGTGTATCGACGCTGGCCGCGAAATGACGCGCGTGTGTCTTCCGCAGCGCGGCGCCGTTTTCCCGCAGCGACTTGCATTCCGCCGTGCAGCCGCCGGTGAACGCCTTCGGGAACCAGGCGATGACCAGCGGTTGTCCTGCGAGCTCCTGGAGCCGATAAGTACGTCCGTCGGACCCTGGCAGCGCGAAGTCCGGCGCTTGATCTCCCGGCTTCAATTCGACCACAGGTTCGTCGTGATGCATCAGTGTGTTGACCGCTCCGACCGCTATCGCGCCCAGCGTGTGGGCGATGGTTCGCAGCGGCTTGACCAGTTGCAGGGGCAGCCTCCAGGCCGAATATGTCATTCTAGTTACCACCGGAGGCTGGCGCTGATTCCGGCCGCAGCTTTTTTCATATGAATCATCATTCTCCAATTCTGCGGATCGCGGTCGTGTGCTGTGCGTTCGCGTTCGTGACCGCCTGTGACAAATTGGGACTCGGTAACAGCAGCCCAACGGCACCCACCGGGCCGCCCGCCGCCGGATCCAACATTCTTTACAGCGCGGTAGGCGCAAGCGACGTCACCGGGGTCGGTTCTTCGGTCGTCTGCCCTCTGGCGGACTGTCCCGACGGCACCGGTTACGTGCAGGTGGCCGTGCGGCAGTTGCGGGCGCAGAAATTCACCGTGGACGTCCGGAATCTCGGCATTCCGACCGCCGTCATCGGCCCCGATTTCGAAGCCCTCGGACAGCTCTACAACCGGACCATCGTCGGTAACTTCATCCAGCAGGAGATGTCGTTCGTGCAATCGAACGCCACGCTGGTCACCATCTTTGCCGGTGTGAACGACGTCAACACGATCACGTCGGCCCTCGGCGCCGGCGCCGGCGGCGCCGATCCGAACGGCTACGTGGACACGCAGGTGAGAGCGTTTGCCGCCGACTATGTGACGTTGCTGAACGGGATCCGGTCCCGCGCGGGTGCGCCGCGGATCGTGATTCTCAACGTCCCGAACGTCGCGGCGCTGCCGTACCTCGCCGGCGCTTCTGCGTCGCAGCGATCGGCGGCGCAGCGCGCCGCGGTCGGGATGACCCGTTCCGGCGTCAATTCGCTGGTCGCCAACGGCGTCACGGTCGTTGACCTGATGTGCGACGCGCGAAGCTATGTGCCGGGAAACTATTCGTCCGACGGTATGCACCCCAACGATGCCGGCTACGCGTTCATCGCCGGCGAAGTCGTGCGCGCCATCACCTCAGCGGCCTATCCCACTCCACAGGACAGCTGTTCGGCCATGACCGCAGTGCCCTGACGTCTCTGGCGGTTCGGACAAGAGACCACACGGACGCATGAACTTCAGCGAGGTCGTCGCCCGCCTCGAGACCGCGCTGGCTGGCGAGCTGCCGGGAGCCGTCGCCCACGAGCGGCTCGCACCCCTGCCGCGCCGGAAGTGGCCTGCCGCCTTCGATCCCGCACGCATTCGCGAAGCAGCCGGACTACTGCTCGTGTTTCCGAGGACGATCGATGCAGAGTTGGCCTCAGGTAGCGTTCGGCTTCAGCCGGACGCTTCAGGTAGAGTCCGGCTTCAGCCGGACTCTCTGCGAAGTCTGCGTTCTACATCATCGGAAGAAGCTCACATCGTGCTCACGGTCCGCGCCCATGCGCTCGGTCGCCACAGCGGTCAAGTATCGTTGCCGGGAGGAGTGGTCGAGCCGGGCGAAAGCTTCGAGCAGGCGGCGCTGCGTGAGGCGCACGAGGAAATCGGCCTCGCGCCGGACGCTGTGCGCATCCTCGGAGCACTCACGCCGCTCGAAATTCCGGTCAGCGGCTTCCGCCTGCATCCGATCGTCGCGGCTACCGCAGCCCGTCCGAAACTGTCGGCCGCCGACGGCGAGGTGGCGCGCATCCTCGAGATCGCGGTTGACGATCTCCGCGATCCGCACCACCTGCGGCGGATTCGCCGCGAACGCGACGGCGTGATCATGATGATTCCCGGCTTCCACGTCGCGGATCAGGAGATCTGGGGCGCCACCGGAATGGTGCTGGCCGAATTCCTGGCCCTCCTCGACTAGGCTCGGCGTGCCTGGCGACTGTTGGTTCGTGCACATTTAGCACGTTTTAACGAACATTCAGCAGAATCGTGCGGCCTTCCGCAGAATTGGCGCAGCGCCCGCGACATAATTTGCACGAATATTGGCATAATGGATACCGTAGTGATGGCGCGATATGATGCGCGTTTCGGCCGGCTTTTTCTCAATTACTAAGGGGGCGGGGTGATGGGTTCCAGTGTGCTCGGCGAAGCGATCAGTGCGATTCGCAACTGGTCGGTGACGGAAACGAAGGAGCCGCGCACTCCGCGGGCGACCGAATCGTTTGGCAGTCTGGTGTTCAACGACGAAGTTCAGCAGTCGCGCCTGCCGAAGCCGGTATATCACGCGCTGCGCCGCACGATGACCCACGGCGAACCGCTCGACGTGTCGGTCGCTGATGCGGTGGCGTCGGCGATGAAGGAATGGGCGGTCGAACACGGCGCGACCCACTACACGCACTGGTTCCAGCCGCTGACCGGCATCACCGCCGAAAAGCACGACTCGTTTCTCTCGCCGACCGGCGAGGGTAAAGCCGTGCTCGAGTTCTCGGGCAAGGAACTGGTGCGCGGCGAGCCCGACGCATCGAGTTTTCCGTCAGGGGGAATGCGCTCCACGTTCGAAGCGCGCGGCTACACCGCGTGGGATCCGACCAGCCCGCCGTGGCTGCTGAAAAGCGGCAATTCGACCACGCTGGTCATTCCGACGGCGTTCGTCAGCTGGACCGGCGAGGCGCTCGACAAGAAAACGCCACTGCTTCGCTCGATGGAAGCGCTATCCACCCAGGCGATCCGCATCCTGAAACTGTTCGGCTCGAAAGCCGAACGTGTCGTCACCACCTGCGGACCGGAGCAGGAATATTTCCTGATCGATCAGTACTTTTACCTGTCGCGTCCGGACCTGATTAACGCCGGCCGCACGCTGTTCGGAGCGAAGCCGCCCAAGGGCCAGGAGCTCGAGGATCAATACTTCGGCGCGATCCCGGATCGCGTCATGGCGTTCATGACCGACGTGGAAACCGAGCTCTACAAGGTCGGCGTACCGGTCAAGACGCGCCACAACGAAGTGGCGCCGAGCCAGTACGAAATCGCGCCGGTCTTCGAGAACGCGAACGTCGCGACCGACCATCAGATGATGCTGATGGAAACGCTCAAGCGCACGGCGCCAAAATACGGCCTCGCCTGCCTGCTGCACGAAAAGCCTTTCGCCGGCGTCAACGGCTCGGGCAAGCACCTCAACTGGTCGATGAGCGATGACGAGGGCAACAACCTGCTCGGACCAGGCGCCAGCACGCACGACAACATGCAGTTCCTGCTGTTCTGCGCGGCGGTGATTCGCGCGGTGGACATGTGGCAGGGACTGCTGCGCGCCAGCATCGCCAGCGCCGGCAACGACCATCGGCTTGGCGCGAACGAAGCGCCGCCGGCGATCCTCTCGATCTTCCTCGGTGACATGCTCACCGACATCTTCGAGCAGATCGAAAAGGGCGGCGCCAAGACGACCAAGAGCGGCGGCGTCCTCGACACCGGCGTGCTGGTGCTGCCGAAACTGCCGCGCGATGCCGGCGATCGCAACCGCACCAGCCCGTTTGCCTTCACCGGCAACAAGTTCGAGTTCCGCGCGGTGTCGTCGAACCAGAGCATCGGCTACCCGAACATCGCGCTGAACCTCGCGGTCACCGAGTCGATCGATTACATGGCCACCGAGCTCGAGAAGGCGATCGAGAAGGGCGAGACGCTCGAAGCAGCGGTCGGCAAGCTGCTGCAGAAGGTGGTCAAAGAGCACAAGCGGATCATCTTCAACGGCAACGGCTACTCGGCGGAGTGGGAGAAGGAAGCCAAAAAGCGCGGCTTGCTGAACCTCAAGAACACTGTCGACGCGCTGCCGCAGCTGATCGCCAAGCCGGTGATCGCGCTGTTCGAAAAGTACAAGGTGCTGAACTCGCGCGAAGTCCACGCGCGGTTCGAAATTCTTGTCGAGACCTACAACAAGGTGGTCAACGTCGAAGGCCAGCTGATGGTCCTGATCGCGAACCGCTACATCCTCCCGGCGGCGTTCGAGTACCAGAAGCAGGTCGGCCAGAGCGTCAGCGCGGTCAAGGCCGCGGGTGGGAAATCGGTCGAGGGTAAGAAGGCGCTGGACAAGCTCACGAGGCTGACCGACGAGTTGAAGCGGCGGGCAGACAAGCTCGAACACGAGCTCGAGCACGAGAGCAACGGATCATCCGAAAAACACGCGAAGCACTTCCGTGACGTCGTGGTGCCGGCGATGCAGGCGTTACGGGAGGCCGGCGACGAGCTGGAGCTCGTAATCCCACACGGCCTGTGGCCGCTGGCAACCTATCGCGAAATGCTGTTCATCAAGTAGAGCCTGATACGTGAGGCGGACGGGCCCGGTGGATTCGATTCCGCCAGGCCTGTCTGCTTCACCCGACCTGCACGACCGATCCGATCTGCCTGACCTCACCTACCCACCCTGCCGGCCTGTCTCCCAGACAATCGAGCGCGACCTGGTGCGCGTTTCGATCGTTTATGCTCCTACCGGAGAGAAAAGCAGATGCCTGATTTACCGACCATCAGCCGACGGCAGTTGCTGACCGGCGCCGGCATCGGTGCCGCCACAGTCCTTCTCGATCGTAGTGGCATTCAGGCACAGGCGCCGCCGAGAACGACGGTCGTGTTCTCTCACACCACCGTCGTGACTGTCGATGCCGTGCACGACGATGTGGCGCTGGCGGTCGAGGGCGACACGATCGTCGCAATCGGACCGACCGATCCGATTCTTCAGCGCTACCCCGCAGCTCAGGTCTATGACGGACGGGGGAAGGCGCTCTTCCCGGGCCTGATCAACTGTCACTCGCACCTGGCAGCGACCATCGAGCGCGGCTTCAACGAGGACTTCGGATTTCCGAACACCGTGAAGTTGCCGGTCCAGCCGTCGAGTCTGCTCTCCGAAGAGGAGGAGATTCTGATGATCACCGTCGGCGCACTCGAGGGTCTCCGCTCCGGGTCGACCACCATCGTGCAGAACGCGTCGAACATCGCCGGCTCCGCGTCCGCGCTGGCGCAGACCGGACTGCGCTTCGTGTTCGCGGAATCGATTCGCGATCGTGAGAACGGCTCGGGCCCGATGTCGCCGGAGAAGCTGGCGAACAGCAAGGCTCCGACTTTTTCCGCAAAAATGCGCGACCAGGGGCTCCAGCGGATCGAGGACCTCTATACGACATGGAACGGAAAACAGAACGGTCGCATCCGTGTCTTTCCGGCCGCGACGCTGGCCGAGGATGCGTCGCCCGAGCTGCTGCACGCGGTTCGCGCCTTCGCTGAGAAACACGATCTCGGCTACACCGTGCACCTGACCCAGAGCGTCGCCGAGGCCGATTTCATGACGCGCTACCACGGCGTTCGACCCGCGCTGTTCCTGGATCGGGCCGGCTTCCTCGGTCCGCGTCTCTTCGCCGCGCACTGCCGCTACGTCGACGCCGCCGAGATCGCAGCGCTCGGCCGCTCGCACACCATCGTGTCGAACCAGGCGGCGATGGCGGCCAATCGTGGTGTGATTGCGCCGATTCCAGCTCTCCGTGCGGCCGGTTGCCCGATCGCGCTGGGCACCGACAACAACACCAACGACCTCTTCGAGGTGATGCGCGTCGCCCTCGTGACCGAGCGCATCCGGCGGGACGATGCGATTCCTGGAACGAGGCCGCAGCCGGAAGACGTGCTCGAAGACGCCACGCTAGGTGGCGCGCGCGCGACGGGTCCGGCCAACCTCGGATCGTTGCAGGTCGGAAAGAAGGCGGACATCCTGGTGCTCGACACACGCAAGATTCATCTCGTGCCGGCCGGGCGGATCGTCTCGGCATGGATCCACAACGGCCAGCCGTCGGACATCGAGTCGGTGATGGTTGACGGCCAGTTCGTGATGCGCAACCACAAGATCCTCACCGTGGACGAAGACCGCATCATCGCCGAAGCTGACCGGGTCGGACGGAGGGTGTGGAGCAAGGTGCTCGAGGACGGGCCCCTGCCATTGCCCGGACGGACCGCGCGGAAATAGCGGCTGACGCGCGTCAGATTCGCTGGGAGATTTCGGCCAGCACGGCCGTCAGGACACGGTCGCAGTTCTGATTCGTCCGGCTAACGACTGCCGCACGGCGGGGTGCCACACGGTCCGGCGGAGGAACCAGAGCGTAGGGCGTCCGCCGACGGCAACAGCGAGGCATCCCAGCCGCCGCCGAGTGCCTTGACCAGATCGACCGCGGCGCTCACGCGCCGCTGCAGGATCTCCACGGCGACCTGCTGATCGTTCAACGCAATCGCCTGCGTGGTGATGACGTTCAGGTAGGAATCGGTGCCGGCCCGGTAGCGATCGGTTTCGAGGTTGACCGCCTGCTGCGCGGCCGTGACCGCCTCCTGCTGTTGTCCCGCCTCTTCTGCAAGGTAGCGCAGCGCTGCCAAGTCGTCCTCCACTTCCTGGAACGCCGTCAGCACCGTCTGGCGATAGCCGGCGACGGTGGCGTCGTACGCCGCCTGCGCGCCCTCAACCTGCGCGCGACGCCTGCCGAAGTCCGCGACCGTCTGCGACAGCGCCGCCGTCGCCGACCAGCTCCGGGCCGCCCAGCTGAAAATGCTGGCGACCGAGGTCGCGATCAGCGCCGGATTGGCCGATAGCGTCAACGTCGGGTAGTAAGCGGTCTGCGCCAGACCGACGTTGGCGTTGGCCGCGGCGACCTGACGCTCGCTCGACGCAATGTCGGGACGGCGCTCGAGCAGGTGCGATGGAATCGTCATCGGCACGATCGGCGGCGGACCGTCGATTTTGGTGAGTGCGATCGGCAGATCCGACGCGGTTCGGCCCGTGAGCGTGGCGATGGCATGCTCGAACTGCGCGCGCGTGACGCGAAGGTCGGTGCTCTGGGCCCTGGCGCCGGCGAGCTGGGTCTGTGCCAGCGTGACGTCGCTTCTCGACGCGACACCGCCGTTGAACCGATCGGTCGTCAGCTTCATGTTCTTGGTATAGGCCTCGATGGTGTCCTGCAGGATCACCTGCTGCATGTCGTTCGCGGCCAGAGAGAAATACGCCACAGCGAGGAGCGCCTGCTGACTGAGGCGGACATTTTCGAGCTCCGCGGCACTGACCTGTGCGTTGCTGTTCGCATTCTCAACTGACAGGCGAACCCGACCCCACAGATCGGGCTCCCAAGTCACGTCGCCGGCAATCGAAAAAGCCTGGCTCGTTCCGCCAGCGCCCCGCCCGTTATTCGGACCAAAATCGGACTGCGTAATTGCCGGATTGACGCCAATCGTCGGGTAGTAGTTCGCGCGGTTGGCGTGAACAAACGCCCGCGCCTGCCGAAAGTTGGCCTCGGCCTGCTTGACGTTCTGGTTGTCGATCTCGAGGCTGTCCTCGAGCGCATTCAGCTGCGCGTCGCCGAACATCGTCCACCACTTGCCCTTCGGCAGGTCGTCGCTCGGCGTCGCCACTTTCCACTGATCGGTGTCCGCCATTTCCTTGAAGTCGGGCGGCGTCGGCGCCGCCGGACGCTGATAGGGCTGACCGATGCGGCACCCTGCACAGCACATCAGCGCGCCGACCAGCATCGCCTGTCGAGTCATCAATGAGTGCCTTCCGCGAGCCCGCCCGGCACCAGCGCGCCGGGACGGTGCTGATAAGTCGGCTTCCGCCACGTCAACGCGCTGCGGAGCCGATCGAGATAGAGATAAATCACCGGCGTGGTGAACAGCGTCAGCATCTGGCTCACCACCAGGCCGCCGACGATGGCGACGCCGAGTGGCTTTCGCAGCTCAGCGCCGGCGCCCAGGCCGAGTGCCATCGGCATCGCCCCGAGCAGCGCGCACATCGTCGTCATCATGATCGGGCGGAAGCGCAGCAGGCATGCCTGGTAGATGGCCTCCCGCGCCGTCATCCCGTCGTTGCGTTCGGCCGCGAGCGCGAAGTCGATCATCATGATCGCGTTCTTCTTCACGATCCCGATGAGCAGGATGATCCCGATCATGCCGATGATGTCGAGGTCGCTCTTGAAGAGCACCATCGCGACCAGCGCGCCGACACCGGCGGACGGCAGCGTCGAAATAATCGTCAGCGGATGGATCAGGCTTTCGTAGAGCATGCCGAGCACGATGTAGACAGCGAGAAGCGCTGTCCCGATCAGGATCGGCTGGTTGTCGAGCGCCTCCTGATAGGCCCGGGCGGTGCCGGCGAACTTGCCGGTGATGTTGGCCGGCAGCCCCATCTCCACCTCGGCACGATCGATCGCCGCTACCGCATCGCTCAGCGCGACGTCTTCACTCAGGTTGAACGACAGCGTCGTGGCCGGAAATTGCCCCTGGTGCGGCAGCCTGATGGGCGTGATCCCCTGCGTGAAGTGCGTGAAGGTCGACAGCGGCACGTCGGTCCCCTTCGGCGTCTGCACATAGATCGTGTTCAGGAAGTCCGGACTCGACCACCATTGCTGCTGCAGCGCCAGGATCACGTGATACTGGTTGATCGACTTGTACATCACCGACACCTGGCGCTGGCCGAAGGCGTCGTAGAGCGCGCCGTCCACCGCTTGCGCGGTCAGTCCAAGCCGCGATGCCGTGTCGCGATCGATGACAACGTTCGACGACAGACCGGAGTTCTGCTGATCCGAGCTGACGTCGGCAATCTCCGGCAGTGTCGATAGCCGGTCCAGAACTTTCGGTCCCCATTCGGCTAACGACTCGAAATCCGGCGCCTGAAGCGTGTACTGATATTGCGCATTTCCCTGGCGACCGCCGATGCGCACGTCCTGCGAGTTCTGGAGAAACATGGTCGCGCCGGGGACGCCGTTTGTCTTCCGCCGCAGGCGAGCGACCACTTGATCGGAGGTTGAGTGGCGCACACCGACCGGTTTCAGCTGGACGTTGATGTTCGCCGAGTTCCCGCCGAAGCCGCCGCCGCTGGTGCCGGCGACCATCGTCACCGTTTCGACGTCCGGATCGGTCCGGACCTGTTCCTCGAACCATCGGGCCTTGTCGACGAGGGCCTGATAGGAAATGTGCTGCTCACCGACGATCGCGCCCTGCAGACGTCCGGTGTCCTGCTGCGGGAAGAAGCCTTTCGGCACCTTGGCGTACAAGTAGACGTTGACGCCCATCGTCAGGAACACGGTCAGGAGAACGACTGCCGGGTGATCGAGCGCGACCGACAGCGCCGACCCGTAGGTTGAAATCACCCACTGCAGGACCTTCTCGCTCTGGTTGTAGAGATAGCCATGGCCTTCGTGGCGTTCTTCCTTGAGCAGCCATGCGCACATCATCGGCGTCAGGGTGAGCGACACCACCATCGAAATGGCGATCGACACCGACAAGACGACCGCAAACTCGCGGAACAGCCGTCCCATCACGCCGCTCATCATGAGAATCGGAATGAAGACAGCGATCAGCGACACGCTCATCGAGAGTACGGTGAAGCCGATCTCTTCGGCGCCTTTCAGCGCCGCCTCCATCGGTTTCAGGCCGTTCTCCAGGTGGCGCGTGATGTTCTCGATCACGACGATCGCATCGTCCACGACGAATCCGGTGGCGATGGTCAGCGCCATCAGCGACAGATTGTCGAGGGTGTAGCCGAGCAGGTACATCGCGCCGAAGGTCGCGATGATCGAGACCGGCACCGAGATGCTGGGGATGAAGGTGGACCAGCCGCTGCGCAGGAACAAGAAGACGACTAAAATCACCAGGCCGATCGAAATGACCATGTTGCGCTGGGCATCGTCCATCGATTCTTTGGTCGTGGTCGTCCGGTCACTCGCGATCTTGAAGCGGACCGTCGGCGGCAGCTGGGCCTCGAACTGCGGCATCAGCGCCTTGATGCGCGCCACGGTCTCGACGATGTTGGCGTTGGGCTGGCGGCTGATCTGGATCTGGACCATCGGGCTGCCGTTGACGATGCCGAGGTTCCTGACGTCCTCGTTGCCATCGATCACCCGGCCCAGATCCGAGAGTCGCACCGGCGCGCCCTTGCGGTAGACGACGACGAGATCCTTGTAGTCCTTGGCCTGAAACAGCTGATCGCTGGTGTAGACCGGCAGCTGCACCTCGTCGTTCGCAACCGCACCCTTCGGCTGATTGGCATTGGCGCGCTGCAGGAAGGTGCCGATCTGATCGAGGCCGACGTTGTAGTTGGAAAGCGGCTGCGGGTTCACCTCGACTCGAACCGCCGGCAGCGAGCTGCCGCCGACCGACACCTGGCCCACGCCCGGCACCTGCGACAGCTTCTGCGCGAACACCGACGAGGCGATGTCGTAGAGCTGCGGCCGCGGCACGACATCCGACTCGAGGGTCATCAGCAGAATCGGCTGATCCGCCGGGTTGATCTTCCGGTAGCGCGGCAGCGACGGCAGGTTCGTCGGCAGTGATCCGGCTGACGAATTGATCGCCGCCTGCACCTCGCGCGCGGCGGCATTGATGTCGCGGCTCAGGTCAAATTGCAGCGTCACCTGCGCCGATCCGACCGAGCTGTTGGACGTCATCTCGGTCACGCCGGCGATGCGCGTGAACTGCTTTTCGAGTGGGGTCGCCACCGACGCCGCCATCACTTCGGGGCTGGCGCCCGGCAGGCCGGCGCTGACGGTAATGGTCGGGAAGTCGACTTCCGGCAGTGCTGAAACCGGCAGCAGGGTGTACGCGATGCCGCCGGCCAGGGTGATGGCCACCATGAACAGCGTCGTGGCAATCGGTCGCCGGATGAACGGCGTGGAGATGCTCATGGCGTCCTAGGCATGCGGCGCCGACAACTCCGCGGCAGGCGCGCCGCGCAGACGTCCAAACCAGACGGCGATCCGGCCGAAGAACAAATAAATGACCGGCGTCGTGAACAGCGTGAGCACCTGGCTGACCAGCAGACCGCCGATGATGCAGATGCCAAGCGGCTTGCGGAGCTCCGATCCGATGCCGCTGCCGAACGCCAGCGGCACCGCACCGAGCAGCGCCGCCATCGTCGTCATCATGATCGGGCGGAAGCGCAGCAGGCAGGCCTGGTAGATGGCCTCCTCGGGCGACTTGCCCTCGTTGCGTTCCGCTTCCAGCGCGAAGTCGATCATCATGATCGCGTTCTTCTTCACGATGCCGATCAGCAGGATGATACCGATCAGGGCGATGACGTCGAGGTCCTCCTTGAACAGGACCAGCGCGAGAATGGCGCCGACGCCCGCCGACGGCAGGGTGGACAGAATCGTCAGCGGATGAATCGTGCTCTCGTACAACATGCCGAGCACGAGGTAAACGGTGACGATGGCGGCGAGGATCAGGATCGACTCGTTCGCGAGCGACGACTCGAAGGCGTGCGCGGTGCCCTGAAAGCTCGATTCGATGCTGGCCGGCATGCCGAGCTCCTGCGTCGCCTGGCGGATGTGATCGACCGCGGCGCCGAGCGAGGCGCCCGGCGCCAGGTTGAACGACAGCGTGACCACCGGAAACTGACTCTGGTGGTTGATCGCGATCGGGGATGGTATCAGCGAGGCAGTGACGAACCCCGCCAGCGGCGCCGCGGCAATGCTGGCCGCCCCGGTCAGCGCGGAGTTGGTGCCTGCCAGCGCGATGGTGGACGCCAGGTTCTGGGAGGCCGCGCCAGTCGGCACATAGAGGTCCTGGAGCGCAGCGGCATCCAGCTGGTAGCGCGAGGCGACCTCGAGGACGACATGAAACTGATTGGTCTGGGTGTAGATCGTTGACACCTGCCGCTGTCCGAACGAGTCGTAGAGCGCGTCATCGACGTTCTGCGGCGTGATCCCCAGGCGTCCGGCGGTATCGCGGTCGATGTTCACGAAGATGCCGAGGCCGTTGTTCTGTTGATCGCTGGCGACGTCGCGCAACTCGGGAATCTGCTTCATCCGCTCGACCAGTCGCGGTGCCCAAAGATCGAGCAGCGCCTTGTCGGGCGCATCGAGCGCGTATTGATACTGCGTACGGCTGATCCGATCCTCGACCGCGAGGTCCTGCACCGGCTGCAGGAACAGCTCGATGCCGGAGATCCGCTTGAGCCTTGGGCCGAGGCGGCGGATCACATCGACCGCCGAGACGCCCTCTCGATCTTCGAGTGGTTTCAGGGTGATCTGAATCCGGCCGCTGTTCATCGTGGTGTTGACGCCGTCCGCACCGATGAAGGAGGTGAGGTTCTCGACTGCCGGATCCTCGCGGATCACCTGCACCAGCCCTTCCTGCAGGTGCGACATCGCCGAGAACGACACCGTTTCGGGCGCCTGCGAGATGCCGAGGATGGCACCAGTGTCCTGGACCGGGAAGAAGCCTTTGGGCACGACCTCGTAGAGATAAATCGTGAGGCCGAGGGTGCCGGCCGCAACCAGCAGCATCGCGGTCTGATGCCGAAGCACGACCCGCACCATGCGGCCATAGGTCTCGATGGTTTTGACGAAGCACCACTCGGACCAACGGTAGAGCCGTCCCTGCTCGCTCTCGGGACGATGCTTCAGGATGCGCGCCGCCATCATCGGCGTCAGCGTGAGCGACACGAATGCCGAGAAGATGATCGTCACCGCGAGCGTCACCGCGAACTCGCGGAACAGCCGCCCGACGATGTCGGCCATGAAGAGCAGCGGAATCAGCACGGCGATCAGCGA
>DASXGC010000254.1:0-15025 GCA_036489235.1 Vicinamibacterales bacterium | reverse complement strand
TGCCTCCCTTTGCGCGCGGATGATATCGCAAGTGCGCCGACGCCGCTCGACTCTTCTTGTCCGAACGAAGGTGGCACGATAGCATCCTCGAGGCGTGTTCTTCACTCAACCATTCTGGGTCTCGGTCCTCGTTCCCGTTTTTTTTGCTCCGATACTCCTGATCATTTCGCTCGTGGTCCAGCCACGACGCGGCGACGGTTTCGATACATCTGTATTTCTGTCGATCGCGGCCCTCGCCATGGCGTTCGTCGTTGGCGGGACGCTGCTGGTCGTCGTTCTTCTCGGCTTCGTCCTGTTCACACATGCGATCGCGTTTGCGATCGAGCGTGCACTCAATCGAGAAGACTATCAGTCCTCGCGCGGGCTCCAGGCCCGTGTCTGGCTCGTCGCAGCGGTTGCGGTCCACCTCGCTATGGTTGCGGCGATTATGCATGCGGGCTTGATGACCGTCCGGCCGCGCGGCAGCGTCGGCATTCTCGTTCCGTTCGGTGTCTCTTACTTCGCCTTTCACGGCATCTCCTACCTCGTCGACGTGTACCGACGCCGCGTTGTCGCGAACCACAGTCGATGTCAGCTCGCGGTCCACCTGATGCTGTTGCCGATGATCGCCGGCGGCCCGGTGAACTATCAGGGGATCGCGCCGCAACTTGCCCATGGCTGGCCCAGCCTCAGCGATTACTCGTATGGCGTACGGCGGCTGGTCATCGGCGTCTGGAAGATTTTCGTCGTCGCCGAATTGGCCGGTCGCCAGGCGGATTCGGTGTTCGCGCTGCGGCCGGTCGGTCTGAATGCGCTGGCGGCCTGGCTGGGGCTGGCCAGTTTCACCCTGCAGATCTACTACGCCTTCTCCGGTTACTCCGACATGGGGCTCGGGTTGGCCCGGATGGTCGGCATTCGCGTGCCGGAGAATTTCCGCTGGCCCTATGTCGGTCAGACGGTCGGGGAGTTCTGGCAGCGCTGGCACCTCGGACTTTCCGCATGGTTTCGCGAGTACACGACGCTGTCACTGGACGGTGATCGCAGCGCCTTGATGCCGGTGATCCGCGAGGCGCTGGTAATCGTGCTGTGCGGGCTCTGGTACGGCGCCGGTTGGACGTTTTTAGCGTGGGGCCTGTACCACGCGGCCCTGATCCTCGCGGAACGCGCGGGTATCGAAGCCGCCGTGAGGCGTCTCCCGACATTCGCACGTCACGTTTATGTTCTCGTCGCAGTCATGGCCGGCTGGGTGATCCTGCGCAGCCAGACGCTCGATGGAGCGCTGCTGTTTTTCAAGGCGCTGGCCGGACAGAACGCGTCAGCGTCGAGTCGCCTGCCCACCGTTGCGCCGGAGGTGTGGCTCGTGCTCGTTACCGCGGCGATCGGATGCGCGCCGGTTTTTCAGGCGGTCCGCCGATGGACGGTGGCGATCGACGGCCTGATCCTGGCGTTGTTGATGTTGCTGTTCGCGCCATTCCTCTTCGCATGGCGGTGCGGATCGATGGTGGTCGCGCCGCTCGCGCGGTGGTGGCGGTTGTGGCGCTCGTCGGCGTTGCGGGCCGGTGGTGGAAGGTAAAAAGTGAAAGGACCCTTGTGTATCCAGCGGTGCTGACAATCCATTCCTGGTGCCGGTGGCTCGTGTTGCTCCTTGGAGCGGCGGCGACCGTCAACGCCTTCCTCGATCGTGGCGGCACCGGCGAACGCCCGCGAGGTCTGCGCTGGGACTGGCTGTTCATGATGGCCTTCGATGTTCAGATCCTGCTCGGCCTGCTGTTGTACTTTGGTCTCAGCCCATACAGCAACGCGGGTATGAGCAACGTGAGCCTGGCATTGCGGGATCCGGCGCTGCGCTTCTGGACGTTCACGCACGTGGGGACGATGGTCGCCGCGATCGTGGCGGTGCGTGCCGGCCGCGTGTTCGCGATGGGCGAACCAACCACGCCGGCAAGACGTAACGGACGCTTCCTCTGCTTTGGGATCGCGGTGCTGGCGATGATGGCGGGTGTGCCATGGCCAGGAATGGCGCTCGCGCGCCCGTTGTTCAGGTTCTGAATCGACTGTACCAGGGCCGAGCAAGCTCGGCCCCTACGGTGCACAATTCGACTATCGCGGCGCGCCGGTCGCGGATGATCCCTCTGCCGGAGCGGTCATGGCCAGGGCCATGTCGGCCCACGCGGTGCCGCTGAACGAGATCCACTGGTCGTGTTCGTAGGGGAAGCCGCTCTCGAAATACGGCTGGATCGGCATCGCTCGTGACTTCACATGCCAGGTACCGTCGTTCTGCTGTGTGCGGAGCAGAAACCCAATGGCCCGCTGAATCGGCGCCGCCGCCGCGACCTTGAGTTCGGCGAGCGCGTACAACACCTCGCCGGTCGCGTACGCGTCGGTGGCCAGGTGCGGGTTCTGCGACCAGCCGCCATCAGTTTGCTGTAAGGCGAGCAGCTGCTTGATTCTGACGTCGCGCTGTTTGATCGTCAGGCCTGCCCACTGCTGACCGAGCAGCTGCATCACGCGATCTTCGGTCGAGGCCGGTTCCTGCGCGGCAAGCCAGGCCGCGCCTCGCTCGATTCTCGCTGCCAGTTCCACCTTGCGCGCCGGCATGCTCCAGTGGGCGAGTGCATTGATAGCCAACGCGGTGCGGCTGACGTCGCCGTCCTGAATCGGCGCCCGATTTGGCGATGCCGGGCGATGCCAGAACCCTTCGAGCGATTGCGTGCCGGCGAGGTAATACACCAAGCCGTCGGTGGGCATCCCGGCGGGGGCGCCGGCCACCTGCAGCGCCAGCGCGGAGTAGAGCTCCGCTTCCGGTGCTCCACCCGCCGCCGTGAATTGCAACATGCTCTGCAGAGCGCCGCTGACGTGCTGTTTTACCTGCGTCATCGCGTCCGGAGCAGGGTCGGCCTGCCAGCCGCGCCGTGCGGCGATCGTCGTCGTCATCGTCACCATCGGCTGCGCGTGGCACGCGGTGCAGCCGCCGTCCTTCAGCATCCGCGCCGAGCCGGTCCGCAGCAGCGGAAGGTTGAGCTCGACGGCTTCACGCGGCGTGCGGAGTCCGCCCGCTGGCCGGCCAACGGAAAGAACCGGAGCGCCAGTTGAAATCGACACGCGCTCTTCCGTCTTGACCGGAGCGGATTGAATGCCGAGCGCCTTCAGTACCGTTGGGTAGTTATATTTGCGCGCCCAGTCGATCGCGGTTTCGCCTTGCGGCGTCGCAATCGTCAGGCTCGCGCCTTTGGACACGAGAAGCTGCGCGATCCGCGGCTCGGGATTGTCAGTCGCCACTGCGAACATCAGCGGTGTCATCCCGCGCATGTCCAGCGCGTCGACGACTGCACCGGCTTCGAGAAGCAGGCGGACGACTTCGACGCTTCGTCCCGCGGCGGCCAGATGCAGCGCGGTGACATGCCCAAACGCGATGACGCCGTTTTTCGCACGGCCGGAGCCGTCCGGACTGACGGCGGTCAGATCGACCTTGCGTGCAAGTAGCAGTCGCGTCAGCTCGACGTCACCGCTGGTCGCAGCGCCCTGCAACGCCGTCGAAATCGGCCCGTCCTTGGCGGTGATGTTCGGCTCGGCGCCGTGTTCGAGCAGGAGCTTCGCAACCGCGCTGTTGCCGGTCGCCGCTGCAGAGATGAGCGGCGTGATGCCGCCGTTGTCCGCCGCGTTCACGTTCGCGCCTTTTCCGAGCAGCTGAGTGATCACGTCGGTCGTGGTGTTTGCAGACGAGGCGGCGATGAGCAGCGGTGTGCGCCCTCTGCCGCTTTTCGCTTCGAGGTTCGCCCCATGTGCAAGGAGAAGCCGCGTCATCGCGGCATCACGCCAGGCCAGGTGCAGCGGCGTCAGGCCGCCTCCCTCGGGATTGACGTTGGCTCCGGCGTCTACCAGCATCGTCACTGCCGCTGGGCTCCCGAATCCCACCGCCATGGTCAACGGCGAAAGCCCGGAGGTCCCGCGGGCGTTGGCGCTGCGGTCGGCGACGAGCGTCTTCAAGGCGGCGAGATTGTCGTTCCGGATCGCTTCGTGGAAGGCGTCGTCGGCCGGCGGTGCCTGTTGCGCGGAGAGCGACAGCCATCCTGCGGCAACGAGCGACACACCAAGCGCGACGGACAGGCTAGAGCGGGTGGAACGCGCTGACATCAAAGATCCTTTCAGCAAGCCGGGCCCATTATCACATGGCTCCGCGCAACGCCGCAGGAAGCCTTCACCGCCCCTGGGTCGACTTGACTCCACGCAGGTCATTACCTAGAGTTCTAGGGTAATGCTGACTCGCCGTAAAGCCGACGCGCTTCAGGGGACACTCGACTTGCTGGTGCTGACGACGCTGGGCCGCAGTCCGCAGCATGGATACGGCATCGCCGCGCACATTCAGTCGATCTCCGACGACATGTTGCGGGTCGAAGAAGGCTCGCTCTATCCGGCGCTCCACCGGATGGAGCACCTCGGTTGGATCCACGCTGACTGGCAGACGACCGAGAACAACCGGCGCGCGAGGATCTACCGGCTGACCAGAGCCGGGGAGAAGCGACTCGAAGAAGAGCACGCCAAGTGGGAGCGTCTGACCAAAGCGGTCGGCAAATTCCTGCGCTACGCATAGGAGAAACGTCCATGGGCTGGTTGCGTCGCCTGCGCAATACGTGGTCGCGGCGAGATGACGACTTCGATGAGGAGCATCGGTTCCACATCGATGCGCTCCGCGAACGATACGAGCGCGAAGGCCTCACGCCGGAAGACGCGCGTCAGGCGGCCCAGCGTCGGTTCGGCGCGACGTTGATTGTCAAGGAACGCACGCTCGACGCCGACATGTTTCGCTGGATCGACGATCTCCGCCGCGACATCGCGTACTCGGGGCGGCTGCTGCTGCGCAATCCCGGATTCTCGTTGCTGGCGATCTTCTGCCTCACCATCGGCATCGGTGCAAACGCCGCAGTGTTCAGCTGGATCGAAGGCATCATGTTCCGCCCCTTTCCACTCGTCGCCGGCCAGGACCGCCTTGTTGCCGTTACGTCCACAAGTCGCGGGACGTCGGACCATTTCGGCGTTTCGTGGCCCGACTGGCGCGACATGGAGCGCGAAAGCACGTCGATCGACGCGTTTATCGCCGAACACATCACCGGCACGACGTTGAGTATCGGCGATCGTGCCGAACGGGTGCCGGGCAGCATGGTCTCCGCCAACTACTTCGACGCGCTCGGCATTCATCCCATCCTCGGGCGCGGCTTCGAAACCGGCGAAGACATTGGGCGGAATGCCCATCCGGTGACCGTGATCAGCTATCAACTCTGGCACGATCGCTTTCACAGCGACCCGGCCCTGATCGGGCGGACGCAGGTCTTCAACGGGCTCCCGCACACCATCGTCGGCGTGGCGCCGGAAGGCTTCTACGGCACATTCGTCGGCTACGCCTTTCAGTTCTGGGTCCCGGCATCCATGCAGCCGCAGTTCGACTCGGGCGTGTACGCGCTCGAGGATCGAAGCGCCCGGTGGATCGAGGGATTCATGCGGCTCAAGCCTGGCGTGTCGATCGAACGCGCGCAGGCCGATCTGTCCGCCATTGCCGAACGGCTCGAGAAGGCGTACCCCGATACGAACCGCGGACGGGGCATCAAACTGTGGCCGCTGTGGCAGACGCCGTTCAACGGTGCCACCGTGCTGCAGCCGACGCTTGTCATCGCCCTCCTCGTCGTGACCGCAGTGTTGTTCATCGCCTGTGCCAACGTCGGCAATCTGCTGCTCGTTCGCGCGTTCGGCCGTCAGCGCGAGCTGACCGTCCGGCTGGCGATCGGCGCGGGCCGCGCTCGGATCGTGAGGCAACTGTTGACCGAGGGCGTCATGCTGTCGGTGCTGGCCGGTGTCGGTGGCCTGATCGCGGCGCGCTGGCTGCGCGATGCGCTTGTTTTCGTGACGCCGCCGCGCGGTGTCACCATGCATCTGACCGGCGAACTCGACTGGCGCGTGTTCGTGGCGAGTGCCGTGGTGTGCGCGGCAGCGACGTTGCTGTTCGCTCTCGTTCCGGCGCTGTTGACCAGCAAGATCGATCTTGCCGCTGCGCTGCGGGCCGAATCAGGTGGCGTGGTGGGCCCACGCAGCAACAGGGTACGTTCAACTCTTGTGATCGTTCAGGTGTCGCTCAGCTGCGCGCTGCTGATCGGCGCGGGCCTCTTGATTCGGAGCATGCTGGCGGTGCGCGATGCCAGTCCTGGTTTCGACGCGCACCGCCTGGTGACGACGTCGGTCGATCTGTTCACGTCGGGTTACGAGCCGTCACGCGCGAAGACGTTTCAGGACGAGCTGATCGACCGGGTGCAGGCGATCCCTGGCGTGGAATCGGCTGCGCTGTCCCGCATGACGCCGTTCAGCTATCGCACCTATTCGATCGCCGCGGTGGCCATCGACGGCTACGTGCCGCCGCCGGACCAACAGCCGACGTTCGAGTACAACGAAATCGGCCCGGGCTTTCTGGCGACGACAGGCATTCCGCTCGTCGCCGGTCGAGAGTTCACGCGCGCGGACGATGAGCGGACCTTGCCGGTCGCGATTGTCGACGAGACACTGGCGAGGCAGTTCTGGCCCGGACGCGAGGCCGTCGGCCGCCGCCTTCAGCTGAAAGGCCAATGGCTGCAGGTCGTCGGCGTCGCCGCCGCCGCGAAATATCACAACCTGCTCGAGGCGCCGCAGCCGTTTTTCTACGTGCCTCTTCGGCAGCACTTCACGGCGACCACCGCGCTGCAGGTGCGAACGACAGCGAGCGTGGCCGCGCTGGCGCCGGCGCTCGTGCGCGAGATTCACCGGCTGGATGCGAACGTCTCACCGTCGGAGGTGATCACGATGCGCGAGCAGATCGATCGCACGACGGCGGCTCAACGCGTTGCCGTCACGATGCTGGTCGCGTTTGGCGGCGTCGCCCTCGTACTCGCCGCAATCGGTCTCTACGGCGTGATGGCGTCGATCGTGGCGCAGGGACGCCGCGAGCTCGCGCTCAGGATGGCGCTCGGGGCCGGGCCGGCGGAACTGGTGCGGCTCGTTCTCGCCAGAGGGCTGGTCCTGACCATCGCCGGCATCGTCATCGGCACGGGCGCGGCGCTGCAGCTGACGCGGCTGCTTGGCTACCTTCTCTATGGGGTGGGCCCGCGCGATCCGGTGGCATTTGTCTCGGCGATGCTGATGGTCGCGGTCGCGTCAGTCCTCGCGTGTGTGGTGCCTGGATGGCGCGCGACGCGAACGAACCCGCTGGATGCGTTGCGCGGATGATGTGGACCCGCCGTTGGGCCGATGCAGCGGCTGGTCGTTACTCCAGCGATTTCAATGGATGATTCTCCCGCCTCAGCCGCTCTGCGTACATTTCTGCTAACGTGGCCGAGTTGTTGGTCGGTACGTCCAGTCTCAGGCTCAATGCGGGAGACGAAGAGAACGTGCGAACCCCATTCGATGGACCTGTTGAACTGATAGTTCAACATGGACGTAGCCCGCATAGTCAACCAGCGGGGCGCGGCAATGCTAGCGTCGTGGGGTGGCGGAGGCCGCCGCAGTCTTTCGGCGGTGCGACAAACGCTGCCCAAGCTCAGGCGCCGCACGCAGCGCTTCGAGGTGCGGAATGAAGTCGGGTCAGCGTCGTGGCCGCCTGAAGATCATTCGTCCTCGACGAATTCACGCACCGAACACCATGAGCGACGGAATCCTGATGGTTATTCCTCACGCAGTGCTTCGACGGGCGCTACCCTCGACGCGCGCAGCGCCGGAAGCAGTGAGGCGGCCAGCACCGTGGCAGAGAGTATGGCTGCGGCGATGACCAGCGTTCGGGGATCACCGGGGGCGATGCCGTAGAGCTGCGCCCGTACGAGCCGCGCAGCAGCCCACGCGCACGGAGCGCCAATGAGCACGCCCGGCAGGGCAATCGCCAGACCGTCCCGGACGATCATCCAAACGACCGCCTTCCGCTCGGCGCCAAGCGCCAGCCGCACACCGATTTCCCGAACCCGTGCCGTCACCGAGTACGCGAGCAGGCCGTACACGCCGATGCAAGCCAGCAGGATCGTGATGGCCGCAGCAAATGTGGCCAACCCTGCCGTGAAGCGCTCCTGCAGCAACGCATGGTCGACCCATTCCGATGACGTGATGAAACCGCGGAGAGACCGGTGCCCCAGCGACTTGACGACGCGCGTATATCCATCGCGCACCGTCGCGAGGTCGCCGCTCGCACGGACGTACGCCATCGGAAACTGCGCCCTCGCGACCTCCTGCATGATCGGTCGGAAGACGACGAGCGGCCGCGGATCGTCCAGCGTGACGTACGGCGCATCGGCGACGACGCCAATCACTTCCACCTCACGACGCTCGGGGCCGGCGATCCGAATGTGCTGGCCGATGACGTCCCCGGCCGGAAACAGCGCGCGAGCGAGGGACGCCGAGACCAGCGCGACGGCCGGCTTCGCCGGGCCGTCGGCCCACGAGACATCACGGCCTCTTAGGAGATGGAATCGGAACAGATCGAAGAAGCCGGGCGACACGAAGTCCGTCTGCACCGTGGCTTCAAGCGGTCTGACGTCGTCGGCCTGCATGTAGTGATAATCCGTCGGGACCGGCCCCTTAAACCCGAAGTATGTCGGGTAATACACCGACAGGGCGGCCGCATCGGCTCCCGGCATGTGGGCCAGGCTGGTCACGAGAGTCCGGTAGTAATCAGGCGGCAACAGTTGCCGATCCCCGGGCTCACGGAACGCGCGGTTAAAGATGATCCGTTGCGACTGCAGCGACGTATCGTTCGCACGCAAGCGAGCCAGCGTCGCCGTGAAGAGTCCGGCCCAGACGAGCAGCGTCACCGACAGCGCGACCTGTGCGATGAGCAAGCCGCGTCCGAAGCGTCCCAACGAGCCGGCGGTCCCACGGCCGCGGCGCAGGCCGTCGTCGACGCGCGCCGCGACCGACCGCCACGCGGGCACGACGCCAATCGCGAGGCCAATCGAGAGGGTCAGCAGTGCCGTTGCGGCGAGCACCCAGAAATCCGGTGTCAGCGTCGGAAATATCGGAGTCGCCCGGCCGAAAGTGAGTGACGCCGTCACGGCTCGAATGATCCCCCACGCGAGCGGAAGAGCACCCGCTAACGCGACAGTCGACAGCAGGATCCCGTCGACCATCAGCTGCCAGAACACGCGCCGCGCACTTCCACCCAGTGCCAGACGAATCGCGACTTGATGCCGCCGGGTCAGTGAGCGCGCCAGGGTCAGGCCCGCAAGATTGGCGCACGCGACCGCCAGGAGAATCCCCATAAGGGCCAGCAGCACCCAGAGTGTGGTGCCGTACTGGCTGCGCAGCCCCGAAAATCCTGACGCGAGCGGTGCCACGCTCAGCCGCTGATGGAGCAGCGCCTCCCGATCGGCTTCAGGCAGCGTGGCCGGCAGCGTCGCCGACTGAATCGACGGCCATCGCGCGAGCAATTCCGCACGCGCGGCTTCGATGGACACGCCGCGCGCGAGGCGTCCGACCACGTGTCTCGAGCGAAACGGCGTGGACAGGTCGCCGCCGCCGGCCGGTCGCAGCACCGCGAAAGGCACGATGATGTCGAACGTCCCGTCGAATTGCAGACCGTCGAAACCGTTCGCCGCGACGCCGATCACCGTCGCCGGCACCGTGTTGACCTTGATCACCTCGCCGATTCCGGGAGCATTCCCGAAGATGCGTCGCCGGTAAGCCTCGCTGATCACGGCGACCGCATCGTCTGATTCGTTGAAGAACCGTCCCGCCGACGCTCGCGCGCCGACCATCGCGAAGTAGCTCGGCGAGACGGCTTCCGTCACCGCGTTCTCGAACACTCCGGAGCGCGTCTCGATGCGCAGGATGCCTCCGCCGAAGTACATCGACATCTGCGCGAAGGATCGCTGGGACGCGCGGTAGGCGTTGAACGTGTCGGCGTAGAAGAATCCGTCCACATTCGCCCGCGGCTCGTGGGCCGACACGTCCACCAGCTGTTCGGGACTGGGAACCGCGAGTGTTCGCAGCACGAGTGCGTTAAGGAGGCTGCCCACTGCCCCAGTCGCGCCAACGGCCAGCGTCAGCGTGACGATGACGATTAATGAGAAAGTCGGAGCCCGTCGCAAACTGCGGAAGGAATGCCGGACGTCAAGGCGCAGGGCGTCCCACATGCGGGAAGTCTAGCGTAACGGGGCGGCTCCACTCAGCGCGTCAGCGGCATGAGCAGACCCTCCGCAGTTGGTGACCCCGAATAGCTACGCCGCCCCGCTCCATAACTGCAAGTACCGCTGGTTGCACGCCCCCGCAACCAACATTATCTGCACGAGGTCGTCATCGTCTGGCGACCTCTCGTCTTCCCATCGTCCAAGAGGCGCTACCGATACGCCGGTATTCTGCTGACAACCCAGAATGCCGTCGGCCGTGTAATGGCTCATCACTCGGGATACACCTCGACAATCTCGTTAGTCACTCTCGCTTTTTGTAAGGGTTCTTCACCCAGATCGTTCTGAGTTCTGAATTGAATCGGACGGAACGACCCTTGCCATGGCGGGCGCATCTATCAAAGGAGCCCCAATGCAGGCAACGTCGATTATCGGGCAGTCCATCACGATCACTGGTGACATCACCGCTGACGAGCCGCTCACGATTGCTGGTCACGTCGACGGCACCGTCTCCATCCCTGGCCATTCGCTCACCATCGACGATGCGGGTCAGGTCAACGGCGACCTGCAGGCCGACGCCGTCATCGTCAACGGTCACGTCACCGGTTCGGTCGTCGCGACGAGTCGGATCGCCATACGCGGAACGGCCATCATCGACAGCAATCTGTCCGCTCCAGTGCTGAGGGTTGAGGAGGGCGCGGAGGTTCGGGGGAAGCTCGACATTGAGGGTACCAGGACCGCGGGAGCGCTGAAGCTCGCGAGCTGATGACGTGACGGACGCCCTGGTCCGCCAGGTGCCAGTGGAACAGCGCTTGGAACTCATGGCCGCGATCGGTCCGCACCGTGTGGATGCGGAACGGGAATCTCGCCACGACGTGATCCACGAACGCGACGGCATTCTGCTGCGTGTGACGACGATAGACGCGCAGGGCCCGCACGCGTGGCATCGGTATCGGCGGCGCCGGAACCACCGCCGGATTCCAAACGGTTCCTTGGGTCCGAGAAGTGGTCTCCCGTTAACGCCCGAAACCGCGCTAATATTTCCTATTGTCCGTCCTTCGCGACGGACGCCAAAATCGACTAGACGCGGTGAACAAACCTCTGATCTTGTTGACTCAGCACCAATGAAAAAAAAGATCATTCTTATCGCTGTCGGTTCCTTGTTCGCGGTTTTGGCGTTGCTCGCTGCGCGGTTCTACATTATTGGCCCCTTCGTCGGTTTTCCCGGGAGCCGCACCGCAGAGGGCTCGCGCGCCGTCAGCGACGGCGGCGTCAAAATTGCGAATTGGAACGGCGACGTGGATGCCGCAGAAGAAAGAGCGGGCATGACCATCCGAGATGCGAAGCTGTCGCAGGAAGGTGACTCCCTCCACGCCACCACGGGTCCCGCCGCGACTTACTGGATGAATGCCGCAAACGCATCCGGTGACTACACGGTGAAGGCCACATTCCATGAGCCGAAGTACATGAACCTCAACACGCATCCGCACCCCTACGGAGTGTTCATCGCCGGCCATGACATGGGAACACCGGACCAGACCGACCTGTATTGCGCGGCCTACGGAAACGGCAAGTTCATCGTGCGCGGGTTCGGACCGGCGCCGTTCAAAATGAATGGTTTTCTCGGCGACGCCAATGCCGCCGTTCACAAGGCTGCGGGACAAGGTCAGCCCGTCACTCAGGATGTCGCGCTCTCGGTGAAGGGCGGCAAGGTGGAATGCTCCATCAACGGGACGGTGGTGGCGAGCTATGACAAGGCGCTGCTGGTAACCGGCGGCAAACTGAAATCAACTGACGGGACGTATGGGCTGCGCTTCGCGCACAACACGGATGTCATGGTGACCGGTCTGACGATGACAAAGAGATAACTCAAACATGAGCCGCTTTAACCGCGGCATCGGCCTCGCGCGCTCGCTGGCCATGTATCACGCGATCCCGCTGCGCCAGCGACGGCTCCGGCGTCTGTACGCCAATTTCGTCGCAGCCGGCGACCTCGTGTTCGACATCGGAGCGCACGTCGGCAATCGCGTGCGCGCGTTTGCATCCCTTGACTGTCGGGTCGTGGCGGCAGAGCCACAGCCAGATTTCGCACGTGTGTTGCGCACGCTCTTCAGGCGGTCACGACAGATCGTGGTCGTCGAGGCAGCAGTGGCGGAGCGGGCGGGCCGAGGGTTGCTGTCGCTCAGCGAGCGCACACCCACCGTCACAACGCTCGCGACCAGGTGGCGCGATGCCCGTGCCCGGGACCCTGATTTCGCTCGCGTACGGTGGAATCGCGAGATCGAGATCGAGACGACCACGCTCGACAGCTTGATCGAGATGTTCGGCATTCCGGCGTTCGTAAAAATTGATGTCGAAGGCAGCGAACCGGCAGTCCTCGCGGGCCTGGGGCGCGCCCTGCCTGCGCTGTCCTTCGAGTATCTTCCGCGCGCGCTCGACGAAGTTCAGGCCTGCCTGGCGCAGCTCATGGCTCTCGGGCCGTATCAGTTCAACTGGTCGATCGGTGAATTCGGAGAGCTCGCCTCAGACCGGTGGCTGGACGCGCGGGAACTGCTTGCGATTCTTTGCTCACCTGCCGCGCAGCGACGATCGGGCGACGTCTATGCGCGACTGATCGAAGGTGCTGCCCGTGCAAACGGCAGCCGTTGACGAGCGTACGACCGTCGCGCGTCGCCGGCATGCCATTTCCCACACCTTACCGGCACGCCCCTATCAGCGGCTGCAGGAAGTTCGCGGACGAAGAATCGGGCGTCCCAAGCGGCTGTTCGTTACCGCCACTCCCCACGGCCGGAATGCACACGCGATCGTCAAGAACGGGAACACCCAGCAGCGTTGAGAAGATGCCCGGCGTTCCACCGTTCCCGATGCTCAGGCTCGGATGATCGAATGGCCTGCTCTCCTGCCGTACTCGGGGATCGGTCAACGCGCGGATGAACTCCGCCACATCCAGAATGTCCTGCTCGCTCAGGCCCAGCGGTGTGATGTCGACATCCAGATTCTCTCGATTCACATCGGCGAAGTCACCGCCCCTGTTGTAGAACCGGACGACGTCTTCGAGCGTCGAGGTTCCGCCGTTGTGAAAATACGGCGCGGTCAGCTCGGCATTGCGGAGGCCCGGGGTCTTGAAAGCCCCATTGGCGGCCACGCGCTCTTCAGGCCGAAGGGGGGGCGCCAGCAGCTTGCCGGGGTTTCCCGGGAATTCGTCATCGGGCAGGAGGCTCCGCGCCGCATCGAGCAGCTTCAGAAGTCGCGCATCGGCAAATGGATCCTGTTTCAGGGTGTCGAGCGCCCCATCCACCGGCAGTCCTTTGGCGTTCGTCGAGCATCCAAGCGACGGGATAAATGCCAGCTTGCACGACGCGCGCTGCGGATGCGCGGGATCCTGGCTCAACAGCGTCGTCGCCTGTGCGATGAGGGCTTCAGCGTGCACCCGACCAGTGTCGCCGACGGGCAGGAGCGAAGCGGCTCGCGACAGCAGGGTCGCGGCTTCGCTCGGGCGCGCCAGAATCCTTGGCACCGCGGTCAGACCGGCCTGACGCAGGCAGGTTTGATCCCCGTCGGGGCAAAGCTCCGTCAAATCGCGTTGAAAGAGCCGCGCGTTCGAAAGCGGGAGATTCAGCGGGCCGACGGTCGCGCCGACGCCAACGTCGTCGGTCGTTGGCCGCACGCCGGTGTTGTAGAACCCATTGTCGTAGACGGCGACCTGATCGTCGCCCATGATCATGCGCTCGATCACCTCAAACCTCCGCACGTTCGTCAACGATGCGCTGGTGAATTCGGCGCCCGAGTGGCACTCGATGCAGCGGCCCTGCGTGAGGAAAAGACGAAGTCCGTTCTGCGCCGAGGGATTGAGCGCGGCATCGTCTCCTCCCATGAAGTTATCGAATGGCGCCTGATCGGAAATGAGCGATTTTTCGTATTCGTTGATCGCCATCCCCAGGAACAGCGAGAAGTTCGACTCCATCACGGAGAACTGCTGTGGACGCGTCAGCGGAGACTTGCCAATCAAGACAAGCACCGGTGTGCCGGTGGAGAGATCCACGGCCCACCCGGACGCCTTCCACCATTTCGGAAGAAACGCCTGCTTCACCAGACACGTGTACAGGTTGTCGCCGGCATCACACCCGGTTGCCGGTAGGTGGAGGCCGGCGCTCGGCCAGTTACTCAAGGAACCGAGCACGCTGTCGTCAGGGGCCGTCAGCTGCTGCTTCAGCGCCACGAGACGCTGATCGAGCATCTTCCGCCCGACGTCGACAAACCGCCGACCCAGAAAAGACATTTCGAGTTCGCTCGTCGGCGGGCCGTCGGCCTGGCTCGAGCCGGAGCTATCGCGGATCGCAATGTTGACGAATGCGGGCACGCCAGCCGTCATTTTCACGATTTGCGCCGTGGGGTCGAGACGACCGATCGGGTTCACGCCGTTGAACTCGTTGCGCCCACGTCCATCCCAGAAGTTGCGGTGATTCAAGACGGCGTTGATGACTGTCGGAGTATTGCGAGGCTCCACGTTGCGCAGGGGCGTGGCGGGTGTGCCGTCAGTGAACGTCGGGTTTGGCGTCAGCAGCCCGGGATCGACGCCGTCAGCGGTGGGGAACCCGGTCACGTCGAACGTGGCGTTGAACGCGCCTGACGACGACACGATGGCGTCGTTGTCGAGGGTGCCGGAGTGAAACGGGAAATCGCCCTCCCTCAGCAGGTCGTTCGCATGTGTCGGCGCAGTAAACGCGATGCGGGGGGGAACGGCTCGTGAACCGGGGTTGAGCTGATGCTTCGATCGGCTGTCGGCTCCCGAATGGAAATGGCAGCTCGCGCACGCCTGGCCGTCGCTGCCAAGCTGCTGGTCCCAGAACAGCGCTTTGCCGAGCGCAATCAACGCGCCGCGGTCACGCACGTACTGATCGAACATCGGCGCGTCGACGATG
>DASXGC010000167.1:0-8848 GCA_036489235.1 Vicinamibacterales bacterium | reverse complement strand
GGATCGAAGTTGAACAGAGTCTTGATGTTTCTGCACATCGTCTGGTCCTAGCGGGTCAGCTTGCGGTACTTGATCCGATGCGGCTGCTCGGCAGCCGCGCCGAGGCGGCGCTTGCGATCGGCCTCGTAGTCCTGGTAATTGCCCTCGAACCAGACCACCTGGCTGTCACCCTCGAACGCGAGGATGTGGGTGGCGATGCGATCGAGGAACCAGCGATCGTGGCTGATGACGACCGCGCACCCGGCATACGACAAGAGCGCCTCCTCGAGCGAGCGCAGGGTGTCCACGTCGAGATCGTTGGTCGGCTCGTCGAGCAGCAACAGGTTGCTCCCCTGCTTCAGCAGCTTGGCCAGGTGGACGCGATTTCGTTCTCCCCCAGAGAGCGTGCCGACCTTCCGCCCCTGTGCGCCGCCCTTGAAATTGAACCACGATACGTACGCCCGTGACGGGACCTTGCGCTTGCCGAGCTCGATTTCCTCGACGCTGCCGGTGATTTCGTCGAAGACCGTCTTGTTGGGGTCGAGTGCATCCCGGCTCTGATCAACATAGCCAACCCGTACGGTTTCGCCAAGCCGCAGGGTGCCCGCATCGGGGGTTTCGGCGCCGGTAATCATCCGAAACAAGGTCGTCTTCCCGGCGCCGTTGGGACCGATCACCCCGACGATGCCGCCGCGGGGCAACGTGAAATCGAGGTTATCGATCAACAGGTTGTCGCCAAAGCCCTTCTTGACGCCGCGGGCCTCGACGACGATGTCACCGAGACGGGGCCCTGGAGCGATGTAGATTTCGGCAGTCTCGATCTTCTTCGTGCCCTCTTCGCGCAGCAGCTCCTCGTAGGCATTCAACCGCGCCTTCCCCTTGGACTGGCGGGCGCGCGGCGACATGCGGATCCACTCGAGCTCGCGATCGAGCGTCTGCTGTTTTCTCGTCTCCGCCTTTTCTTCCTGCTGAAGGCGGTTCGATTTCTGCTCGAGCCACGACGAGTAGTTGCCTTCCCACGGAATGCCCCGGCCGCGATCGAGCTCGAGAATCCACCCTGCCACGTTGTCGAGAAAGTAGCGGTCGTGCGTGACCGCGACAACGGTGCCGGCGTAGTCCTTGAGGAAGCGCTCGAGCCAGGCGACCGACTCGGCGTCGAGATGGTTGGTAGGCTCGTCGAGCAGGAGGATGTCAGGCGACTGCAGCAGCAGCCGGCACAGCGCGACGCGACGGCGCTCGCCGCCCGACAGCGTCGTGACATCCGCGTCCGGCGGCGGCAGGCGCAATGCGTCCATCGCCAACTCGAGACGCGAGTCGAGATCCCATGCATTCGAGGCGTCGATCCGATCCTGGATCTTCGACTGCTCCTCCATGACCTTCTCCATCTCGTCTGGAGAGAGATCCTCGCCAAGCTTTGCGTTCACCTCGTCGTAACGGGCGAGCAGCGCTTTGGTCTCCGCCACACCTTCTTCGACGTTGCCAAGGACCGTCTTTGCCGAGTTGAGCTTCGGCTCCTGGTGAAGGAAACCGATCGACGTGCCGGCAGCCGGGAACGCTTCGCCGATGAAACTCTGATCCTCGCCGGACATGATCTTGAGCAGCGAGCTCTTGCCGGCGCCATTCAGCCCGAGGACGCCGATCTTGGCGCCGAGGTAGAACGACAACCAGATGTCTTCGAGCACTTTGGTATCGGGCTGGTGGACCTTCCCGAGACCTTTCATCGTGTAAATGAACTGGGGCATCGTTAATGGCTGATCGCTGAATACAAATTGCTGATTGGTGAGTGCCGATTGGTGGATTTCGACCGAAACGCGATATCAGTAGCGTACTATTCTGCAATAAATTAGCAATCAGCATTCGGCAATTTGCGTTTTCATGATCCGAAGGATATTGCACGTCGACATGGATGCGTTTTACGCCTCCGTGGAGCAACGCGACGACCCGTCGCTGCGCGGGAAGCCCTTGGCGGTCGGCGGACGCCCCGAGGGTCGCGGCGTCGTCGCGGCGGCGAGCTACGAAGCGCGGGCGTTCGGAGTCTTCTCGGCGATGCCGATGTCCCGTGCGGTCAGGCTGTGCCCGTCTTTGGTGATCGTGCGCCCCGATTTCGCGCGGTACAAGGCCGCATCGAACGCGGTGTTCTCGATCTTTCGCGAGGTAACGCCGCTCGTCGAACCGCTCTCCCTCGACGAAGCGTATCTCGACGTGACCGAGAACTCATGGGGCGAGACGCTGGGCACTGCCGTCGCCAGGCGTCTCAAGGAACGCATCCGCGCCGACACCGGCCTGACCGCGTCGGCGGGAGTGGCGCCGAACAAGTTTCTCGCCAAGATCGCGTCAGGCTGGAAGAAGCCTGACGGCCTCACCGTGATCAGTCCGGAGCGCGTCGAGCCGTTTCTTCAACAGCTGCCTGTCGGCGCGCTGTGGGGCGTCGGACCGGTCACCGAACAGAAGCTGCGCGCCCGGGGAATCGAGCGCCTCGTGGACGTCCGTACCGCCGAACTCCAGCTCCTGCGTGAAACGGTCGGGAGCCTGGCCGATTGGCTGCGACAGCTCGCCAACGGCATTGATGAACGGCCTGTGTCACCAAATCGTGAAGCAAAATCGTCCGGGTCCGAAAGTACCTATCCCGAGGATCTCACCAGCCTCGAGACCATCCGAACAGAGGTCACTGAACTTGCGAGCCACGCCATCGCCTGGCTGGATCGGCGCCAATTGTTCGCGCGAACGGTCACGCTGAAGGTGCGCTACGACGACTTCACGACAATCACCCGCAGCCACACGGCCCCGCCGACCCGCGACGAATCCGAACTGCTGGCGCGTGCTGTTCAGCTGCTGGAGAAAACGGACGCGGGACGCCGTCCGGTGCGTCTGCTTGGCGTCAGCGTCCACAATTTTCGCGGCGACCAGCTCCCCACCGTTCACGCTGCAGACCGCCTGCCGTTCGACGATGACCTCGTGTAGTGTCCGCCTTCAGACGGACCTAGTAGTGTAGTGTCCGCCTTCAGGCGGACCCAGTAGTGTAGTCTCCGCCTTTAGGCGGACCCGCGGGCGGCCGGCTAGCGCGCGAATCGGACCGATCATGAAGACTAAAAGCCGGTGGAGGCGATGACCGATACCTGGAATCCGACTCAATACGACCGGTTTCAGAGCGAACGCGAGCAGCCGTTCTACGACCTGCTGACGATGATTCGCCCGGTGCCGGGGATGCGGATCGTCGATCTTGGTTGCGGCACCGGCAAGCTGACACGCGAGCTCCACACGCGCCTGGCCGCCCGCGAAACGACCGGGATCGATCGATCGCCGCGCATGCTGGAACGCGCCTCGACTACCCCGCTTCCCACTGGCCTGCGCTTCGAGTCCGCCACCATCGAGCAGTTTGTCGCGGGGCTATCCGAATCGAGTGCCAAATCGGACCAGCGCTACGACCTGATCTTCTCCAACGCTGCGCTGCACTGGGTTGACCACCACGAGGCGCTGCTGCAACGGCTGGCGGTCGCGTTACCCAGCGGCGGTCAACTCGCTTTTCAAGTGCCGGCGCAGCACGATACGGTCACGCACATCACCGCCGACGAAGTCGCCCAACACGAACCGTTCAAGACTGTGCTCGGCGCCTGGCGGCACGTCCAGCCGGTGCTGGCGCCGGAGGCCTACTCGCGTTTGTTGTATCGTTTCGGCTTCACCCATCCGAATGTCCGCCTGATCGTCTATCCTCATATCCTGGCCGGTCCCGAAGACGTCGTGGAATGGGTGAAGGGGACGCTGTTGACTGAGTACGAGCGTCACCTGTCGCCGGAGATGTTCGGCCGCTTCGTCGCGGAGTACCGCGAGCGGCTGCTGCCCCGCCTCGAATGTCTGGATCCGGGGAGACCGTGCTTTTTTCCGTTCAAGCGGATACTGTGTTGGGGACAACGTGCTTAAGGGAACGCGCGACGGCATCCTGAAGAGAATTCAACCGGTGAGCATCCACGGACAAGTCTCGTGGGACGTGTTCTTCACCGATGTCGACGATCCCGAGGGCCAGATCACCGCGGCGCGGATCGGACCAGAAGCCGTGATCGGGACCAACCTCGAACCCGGCGATCGCATCGAGGTGGAATATCTGGTCGGCCAGGCGGTCCGCGTGACGCGGGTCGCGCCTACTTCTTCTCAATCCTGACGGATTTCAGCTCGATGCGGGTCCGCGGCGTTTCGCCGTCGCGCGGCGCCGCCTCGATCGTCTCGACCGCCGCCAGACCATCCACCACCCGGCCGAACGCCGTGTAGACGCCGTCGAGCGCGGCGGCCGTTCCCGTACACACAAAAAACGACGTCGTTGCACTGTCCGGCGCGTCACCGCGAGCCATCGAGACGATGCCTTTGACGTGCCTGGTGTCGTTGAACTCGGGCGGCAGGTTGTGGACGAGCGCCTGCTGTTTCGCGGTCAACGGGACGCTGCGGCTCGAGAGTGCCCCGGTCTGGATCACGAACCCCGGCGCGATGCGATGAAACGCCATGTCGTTGTAGACGCCGGCCGCGGCGAGCCGCATGAACTGGCGGACGGTGTTGGGCGCCAAATCGACAAAGAACTCGATCGTGATGGGGCCGGCGCTCGTCTCGAGCACAGCGCGATAGCTCGCCAGTTCCGCGGCAGGCTCGCTCACGAACGGTTCGGCGGGCGTGTCGCGGATGACGATGTGCTTGATTTCGATCCGCTCAGTCACCAGGCCTTTGCCGTCGACGGCCGCCTCGGAGATCTTCTGCAGGACCTCGGCGCCGTCCGACACATGGCCGAACACCGAATACTGGCTGTCGAGCGCTGGTTGGTCGGCAAGCACGATGAAGAACTGCGCGCCGGCACTGTCCGGCTTACCCGGCACGAGCACGGCGGCGACTGACCCGCGCGTCATCTTCGGGGCCCTCGCCTCGGCCTTCACGGCGTTTTGTCCGCCGGTGCCGTACAGCGCGCGCTTGGCGGGATCCTTCGACAGCGGATCGCCCCCTTGCACCATCCCGTATTTCACGACGCGGTGGAACACCGTGCCGTCGTAGGCGTTTGTTGCCGCGAGCTTCGTGAAGTACGCAGTCTGATTCGGAGCCGACGCCGGATCGAGATCGATCACGAAGGTTCCGGCCGTGGTCTCAACCACCGCCTGTTTTGGCGTTGTCTGCGCGAAGCCAACGATAGGGCCGGCGCAGGCCGCTCCGAGAACTGTCGCCGCGAGCAGGCGCTTCATCTGTGGACCGGCTCCTCGATGATCCGCCGCGCGTGCCAGATGTAGTGCAGGCTCGAGACGATCGTGATCGCGAGCGACGCCCACACCAGCACGTCGACCATCGACGAACGCTGCTGGAGATAATTGAACGACATGGCCGCAACCGCGGTGACGATGTAGGTGGCGGTGGCGACCTTCCCGAAAATCGAGGGTCGGAACGTGCGGTGGCCAATCGCGAGGTTGACCACAGCCACGGTCAGGACGATCACGACGTCGCGGCTGATGATGCACACGGTCAGCCAGGTCGGAAAGCGGTTCGCGAGATTCAATCCGGGCAGCGTCAGCACCACGAACGTCGTGACCAATAACAGCTTGTCAGCCATCGGGTCGAGCCATGCACCGAGCTGGGTTTTCTGGCCCGAGAGCCGCGCGATGAGTCCGTCGAGGCCGTCGGTAACCCCGGCCGTCACGAAAACCGCGAGCGCCCAGCCCAGATGCCCGTACACGACCAGGATCACGAACGCCGGGATCAGCAGCATCCGCAGCAGCGTGAGTTGATTTGCAAACGTCAGTGCGTTCATCGAAGCCCTGCGAGGCTTCCAATCTTCGCGATCGACGCGACGGCCTCAGCCCCGGTGATGGCACGCCCGGGCTGAAAGGCGCCATCCGGCCCCACCGTCATCGCGCCGGCGGCGACCGCAACCGACGCTGCCGGATAGGCCAGATGGCTCGGCTGCATATCAGGGAATTTCAGACGGGCTGAGTCCCAGCCCCTGGCGCGAACCGGGTTCTGCTGTGCCACCTGCGCAAGCAACCGCGCGAGTGTCTGTGCGAGGTCGGCACGCCGTACCGTGGTCTTCGGCTGAAAGGCGTGGTTGGCGAACGGCTCCATCACGCCGGCGCGCGCGACCGCCATGATCCAGCTCGCGGCCCAGTTGCCGCGGACGTCGGTAATCAGCGCCGCATCGCTCCGGCGGCCGGCCTGCAGCAGCGGCGCCAGGTGAATCCCGACGAGCGCCGCGAGATCGGCGCGGGTGACCTGCGCCGCCTGGTCAATGGCCCGGAATTCTTCCGGCAGTGCCGCCAGGGCCGCGTTCGCCCTGAGATCCTCCAACCGCCTGGCGACATCAGGGTTGGCCTCGAGCGCGAGCGAATCCGAGTACGCTTTCACCGCACCGGCGGAGTCGTTGCGCGCGTCGAGCAGTTCGCCGATCTGCGCCAGTGATTTCGCGTCGGCAGGATCGAGTGACACCGCTTTCTGGAAATGCCCGAGCGCGGCGTCGTTCTCGCCCTTCTGCTTTTCGACCGCCGCGAGTTCACGGTAAAGGAATGGACTATCGGGCGAGCTGGTGATTGCGCTCGTGTACGCCCGCACCGCTTCGTCCAGCCGTCCGGCCTTTGCTGCATCGCGGGCGCGCGTCAGCCCCTGCTCGGCGCCGCGGAACTTGAGCACCTCGATTTTGACCGCCAGATCGGTCAGGCTGGGATCGAGGGCGACGGCGGTCTCGAATGGTGCGACCGCCTCGGTGTCGCGCCCGAGCGCGATCAGCGATTGTCCACGGCCAACCAGCGCGGCTACGTCCCTGGCCTGCTGCTCGATGACGCGGTCGAAATGAGGAAGCGCTGCCTTGGCGTCTTTCCGCGCCAGCTCGACATAGCCGAGTGAGGTATCCGCCGGGTAAAAGGTCGGCGACGTTTTCAGCGCCGCGGCGAACTCTCGCTCAGCGGTTTTGAGATCGCCGGTCTGGAGAAACGCCCAGCCTCTAGCCTGGGCCTCCGCCACTGGGCTGTTGGCAAACGGACCCGGTACGGCTGGCCGGATGAACTCGGGAAACTTTGGAACAGTGACGGTAGGAGCCGGCACGATTTTCGGCGTGCACGCCGCCGCTACCATCGTCAACGCCGCGACCGCTGAGACCACAAGCCTGCGCATTGAGAAAAGTTTACTTCTCTTCGGCGTGTCCCAGACGACTCAACAAGCGCCGTGGCACGTCCGCGGTGATTGATACCTGCCCGTCGCGAACCTCGTGGAGCAGCACGCGGGCGTGTCGATAGACCCGGCCGATGCGTTCGCGATCGGAAGGACTGTCGGGATCGAAGCTTAAAACCACTCGTCTCACGTCCAGCGCCAGTCGTGAGGTGATGGTTTCGACGAGCTCGACGATCCCCTGGCGCTGCAGCGCCGAGATCAGGAGCGCCGCCGAATCCTGATCCTGCAGGCGCCGCCGTTCGTCCGGCGTGAGCGCGTCGCTCTTGTTGTAGACCTCGAGCATCGGCACGTCGGTCGCGCCGACCTCCTCGAGAACCCTCCGGACCGCGTTCATGCGCCGATCCCGGTCAGGGGCGGCCGCGTCGATGACGTGAAGCACCAGATCGGCCTCCGCCGTCTCTTCGAGCGTCGCCCGAAAGGCCGCGACCAGCGCGTGCGGCAGTCGATCGATGAAGCCGACGGTATCCGATACCAGCAGCTCGCGGCTGTCCGGAAGCCGCAGCCGCCGCACCAGCGGATCGAGGGTCACAAACAGCGCGTCGGACGCGTCGGCGCCGGCGTTCGTCAGGACGTTGAAGAGCGTCGTTTTGCCGGCATTGGTGTATCCCACCAGTGCCACCGTCGGCACGGACGTCTTCTGACGACGGTCGCGCAGCTGCGAGCGGCGCTGGCGAACCTGCTCGATGTCATCGCCGAGCACGTGGATTCGCGTGCGGATTCGGCGACGGTCCGCCTCGAGCTTCGTTTCGCCGGGTCCGCGTGTCCCGATGCCGCCGCCCAGGCGCGACAGCGCCGCATTCGATCCCACCAGTCGCGGCAGGAGGTACTTCAGCTGCGCCAACTCCACCTGCAGTTTGCCCTCGCGCGTACGAGCCCGCCTGGCGAAGATGTCGAGGATCAACTGGGTTCGGTCGACGATCTTGCGGCCGATCTCCGCCTCGATCTGGCGCAGCTGCGCCGGCGTCAGCTCGTTGTCGAAGATGACGACGTCGACATCCATCTCGCCGGCGGAGGTTGCGAGCGTCTTGATTTTGCCGGAGCCGAGGAAGGTCGAGGCATCCGGCTTCGGACGCTCCTGCAGCACGCGCAACACGACGTCGGCGCCGGCGGCGTGCGCCAGGCCGGCGAGTTCGTCCAATGAGTTCTCGGCCTCGAGGCGACGCGCCTGGCCGGTGATCAACCCGACCAGCGCGGCGCGCTCGGGCCGGGCTACGCCCGACCGGCCCGAGGCGCGGGTTCGTTCTGCAGACATAGCTGGATTTCTTCCCACGGTATTGCACCGGCGCGCACCAGCGTCGGCGATGCGCCGGTGACATCCACGATCGTCGACGGCGCGCCACCACGGGTCGGACCGGCGTCAATCAACAAATCGATCCGCTGCCCCATGGAACGCTCCACTTCGCCGGGATCGGCAGTGGCTGGTTCGCCGCTGATGTTCGCGCTGGTGGCGGTGATTGGCTGGCCGCACGCGGCGCAAATCAACCGCGCCACTGCGTCGGCAGGAACACGCACGCCGACCGCTCCGGTGCCTGAGGTCACCGCCGCTGCCACCGATGCCGGAGCGGTGATGAGCAGCGTCAGCGGTCCGGGCCAGAACCTCGCGGCGAGGCGCTCGCCTGCCGGCGACAGACGCCCGAGATGATCGGCGACCTGTGCGCTATCGGCCGCAATCAACGGCAGCGCACGT
>DASXGC010000101.1:0-11710 GCA_036489235.1 Vicinamibacterales bacterium | reverse complement strand
GACGCCGTCGCGCGCCTTGACCGTCACCGGCACTGGCGGCTTCCAGCCCGTCGCGACCAGCCGCGAGATATCGGCCTTCTCGAGCGTCACGATCAGCCGGCCATCGGTGTCACGCAGCTCGGTCACCGGTGGCACATCCGGCTTCGAAAAGCTGTCCACGAAGAAGGTGCCTGACGGCGACAGCGACACATCATGATCGGCGTCGGCCGGCGTCAACAGCTGAAGGTTCTTGCCGTCCATGCCGATGCGGTAGAAGTGGCGGAAGTACGGGTCGCGCCCCTTCTCGCGACCGACGGCGGTGAAATAGAGCACCCGGTTTTTCTCGTCCACGCGCAGGAGCTGCGTGACGTTCCCGTCGCCGGTGGTGATTTGGTGCTTCTCCCGGCCGGTCTGCAGATCGTGCAGGTAAAGCTGGCCCCAGTTGTCGCGCTCGGAGAACCAGACCACTTCGTTCGACGCCGGGAGAAACTTCCAGCTCACCCGACCGTTGCCTGATTCGAGGAAGGTCTCGCCCTTTTCCTCGAGCACTTCGCGGACGGCGCCCGAGGCCGGGTCGGCCTGCCGCAGTTGCTCGTGCTTGTGATCGCGCGAGGTCGAGACAAAAGCGAGCTTCGATCCGTCAGGACCCCACTGCACATCGTCCCACTCGCCGCGGCACGACACGTCGTCGCACAAGGTCGAGCGATGCTGATCCGGTGGCAGTTGCAGCCGGACGACCTTGCCACTATCCACGTCGATGACGACGCGCTGGATCATCGTGATCACCGGATCGCCGGGCAGCGGATACTTCCAGGCCTGGAGCGTCGGGTGGCCGACTTTCGTGTCCACGAGGTACATCTCGCCGACGCCGCGCTGGTCCTGTTGAAAGGTCGCGATTTTCTTCGAGTCGGGCGACCACAGCAGGATCGCGCGATCGCTGGTCGTCCAGCCCGCGTTGTCGGTGGCGTAGCCGAAGTCTTTCACGCCGTCCTTGGTGAGCTGGGTTTCCTTGCCGCTGGCGATGTCGCGCACCCACAGATTCCAGTTGCGGACGAACGCGGTGCGTTTTCCATCGGGCGACTTCACGTCCGCCGATCGCGCCGGGGCGCCGCCGCGGCCACCGCCACCGCTGTTACGCAACGCTTCCGTGCACGCCGGCAGGTCGCACGGGGTCTGCGTACCGGTCGCGGCGTTCACCACGATGGCTTCAGGTCCACGTTCGGTCGTCACGCGATACCAGAAGCGGACCGTCGGCTCGGCCGCGGTCGTCGGAATCCAAACCGGCCGCACTCCACTCCGCAGGACCAGGGGCGCGGTGTTGTAGGTCATGAACTTCTCGGCGTGCGCGTAGTCCTCGGCCGTGACGATGCGCACCGGGGTGCTCGCCTGTTGAGCTGCCAGAGGTAAAGATGTCAAAGCGGCCAGCCCGACGGCGCGAACGATATTCTTGAGAATCACGGCAGGATTCCTTTCACGCGAAATTATAGAAGACCTGGATTGAGCGATCGTCCTCAAAATGCTGCACAACGTGGCTGCGATGTGCGGCGGCGTCGAAGATCCTCAAAAACATTAGCAGAATTGCCATCTTGAGATGGCAAGGCAAATGCAATTAACGCAAACATTATGAGGCTCCACCACATCGTCCCAGTAACACTGCTCGCCGCCGCCACGCTGATGGCTGTTCCTGCTTTTGCCGGTCAGCAGCATGGCCATTCCGAAGGCCGTCGCGGGGCCTCCGCACCTCAAGCTCGAGGACAAGCGCAACCGCGAGCTCAAGCAGCGCCGGTAGCACGGTCGCAGGCCGCGCCGTCCAGCGCGTCTCGTCCGCAAGCGTACGCGCAGCGTTATAACGGACGCACCAACGCGTACGTTGGTCAGGCCGTGCCACGCGGAGCCGTTGCGCCGAACTACCACAGCGCGCCGAACTATCGTTACGCGCCGAATTATCACTACGCGCCGTACGCACCGCGCTACTACGCGCCGCACGCCTACGGTTACGGATACTACGCGCCACGATACTACGGTGCGGGTTACGTGTTCAGGCCGTACTTCTCGATCGGTTTCGGCTTCTGGGGGGGTTATCCGGTGCCGTATAGCTACGCGTATCCCTACCCAGTTCCAGTCTACGGCTACGCGCAGCCGCAGAGTGTGGTCGTCAATCCCGGATCGAATTACGGCGGTATCAGTTTCCAGGTGACGCCGTACGAAGCTGACGTCTACGTGGACGGGAACTACGCCGGCCATGCCAGCGACTTCGACGGCAGCAAGCAGCCGATGACGCTCGCAGCGGGGACGCACCGCATCGAGATCGTGGCGAACGGCTTCCAGACTTCGAGCTTCGATGTGAACGTGCAGCCTGGTCAGATCATCCCGTATCGCGGTGACCTGCAGCAGGGCCAGTCGCAGTAGCAGTAAGACGGTAGGGGCGGAGTTTAGCTCCGCCCCTACACCGCGACCGGCGACTGAACGTGTTCCGGCCGCACACCGACCCCGACCAGCCGCGCCGGTATACGGCGGAGCATCGGGAACCGCCGCAGCAGCTTCAGAACGATCGGGAGTTGCTGCGGCCCTTTTCCTTTCAGCACCGGACCAAGAAACCGGCTCTGCACCGCGAGCTGGGCCGCCTGTGTCCAGCGCGTTGGCAGCTCCCTCCGTTTCTGAACCTTCGCCAAATCCTCTTCCGAGCATTGTCCGCGTTTCAACGGACTGGCGAGTGCGTTGGCGGTGGCCACCGCATCCTGAATCGCCAGGTTGATGCCGACGCCGCCAATCGGCGACATCGCATGCGCCGCGTCGCCGATACAAAGCAGTCCGGGTCGATGCCACGATCGCAGGCGATCGACCACCACCGTCAGCAGCTTGATGTCGTTCCAGTCCTCGAGCTCGCTCACTCGGTCGCGCATGAACGGCGCGATCGAGACCAAGGTTGCACGAAAGGCATCGAGGCCTCGCGCCTTGACCTCCTCGATGCCGCCTTTTGGGATGACGTAGGCGCACTGCCAGTAGTCGCCGCGGTCGAGCAGCACCAAAATGTAGCCGTCGGCGATATTGCCGAGCGCCTGCGGTGGATCGCCCGGGCGCTTCGACACACGGATCCACAGCACGTCCATCGGCGCGCCGAAGTCCTCGCTTTCGAGCTCCGCGCGCTCGCGCACGATTGAATGCCGACCGTCCGCACCGATCACGAGGTCCGCTCGCAGTTCTTCCCGGCCGCGCGTCGTTTCAACGACGACACCGGCGACTCGGTCGGCGTCACGAATCAGATCGACGACTTCGGCTTGCCGGCGCAATTCGAAGGCTGGTAAGACGATTGCCTGTTCCGCAAGAAAATCCAGGAAGTCCCACTGCGGCATCAGGGCGATGAACTTGCAATGGGTCGGCACGTGGCTGAAATCAGCGATGGTCACCGTTTCGCCGGCGACGCAGCCGCGCAGCTCGCGCAATTCCGTGTGCGGACGCTTCAGGAATTCGTCCACGATGCCAAGTTCGTAGAGCACTTCCATCGTCGACGGATGGACGGTGTCGCCGCGGAAATCGCGCAGGAAGTCTGCATGCTTCTCGAGCACGACCGTCCGGACACCGGCGCGGGCGAGCAGAAACCCGAGCATCATCCCGGCGGGTCCCCCGCCTGCGATGACGCATTGCGTGGTCATGAGGCAATGATAGGTCGGGGAGCGGTGGGCGTAGGGGCGGAGCTTGCTCCGCCCCTGGGAGAGAGAGTCGCGCTTACTGAACCGGTACGAGCTGCCCGCGCATCACGCCGCCTGGGTTCAGGGACGTGTGAATGTTGAAGTAGTAACCGGACGGGTTGTTGAGGATGGCCTGGGCGAGCGCAGGGTCGACACCCGATTGGGTCGCCGTGAACGTACCGGAGCCGTTGGTGAGCGCAATGGTCCCCGCTTTTGCCACGGCCGGTACGACCACTGGGCCGGGTCCTACGCCGAAAGCGCCTTGGTGAATGTGCGCAATCGTCACGACGGTGGTCGACGGAAATCCGAACATGCTCGCGGTGAAGTCCACGCTGGCGGTCGAGACGTTCCCCGAGGCGTCCTTGGTCACGTTGAACACGATGGTCGCGGCACCCGATCCGACCGACTCGGCGTTGGTAATCGGCGGGGTCTCGTTCGCCGGTAACAGCGTGGCCGTGAAGGTTGGCGCACCGTTGGTCGGGCTGGTGGATGACGAAGACGAACCGCATCCGGCTGCGCAAAAGGCGAGAACCACGGCGACGATGGATAGACCCTTCATCGGCAGACTCCTTCAGAATCAGAAAAACTTACGGGACAGGTTGAAGCCCAGATAGAGACTGTCGGGATTGCCGCCGCGCGCCAGCTGACCATACGTGACGGCGGACGAGTTGGCGAACGTAATCGCGAACACGTGCGCGCCGACACGGGTTTCGAGCGAGAACGCGAACTCGGCGTTGCCAGGCGTGTAGCCCGCGACACGCGGCGAGCCTTCCACCACAACGTAGAGCGTGGGCCGGATGCGGATGCGGGTGCCGAGTCCGACGTAGAACGTATTGCGCACGTCCTCCCCCACGTCCGGCAGCGTGTTGTGAACGACGATCGGCGTCGCGTAAAGCGCCAGCTTCGAAGCGATCGTCCGCGACACGACCACGCCGAGTGTCGTTGCGTAACGTTCACTGAAGTTGTTGCCGCCTTCGACGCCGAAAATCCCGGAGATGCCGACGGGCATCTTATCGGTCTGGTGAAAGGCATCGACCTTGGTGCCGAGCGAGATGGTGCGATCGACGTTGGTCCGCGATGCGATCAACTCGACGTGCTTGAAGAGACCGAAGCGGTACTCGAAGTCGATGGTCGCGCCTTCGTCGAGTCCAAACAGGTTCTGGAGCTGCGTCTTGAAGCTGTCCTCCGCCAGGTTCTCGTTGAACCGGTGCGTCAGATGGAAATTACCGCCGTGCACCGGCAGCGGCAGCGTCGTCGGAAGATTGACCAGGCTGTAGTCCGGCTCCATCGGACGCAGACGGGCATCGTCGTCATCGTCGGCCAGCGCCGCCATGTCGTCGCCCGCCGACGGCGCGACAGCGGCGGCGTCTGCGGCCGGCGGCTGCGCCGGTTCGGGAGGCTGTGCGTGCACGGACTTCGCGCCGCCGAGCATGAGTGTCAGAAACAGAACGGTAGCGGTCGAGTATGAGTGTCGAATCACGATGTGCCTCCATGAGCAAGGTCTGGACCAGCCGTAACCTGCTGAGAACAATAGAGCGCGGGCGCTTCGACGTTACTGCGAACGTAAGGCTTTACGGTCTGCGATAAACGATGTTGCCGCCGACCATCGTCATGGCGACGTGCATCTGTTCGATCTGCTTGACTGGAACCGCGAGAATGTCGGCGGGAAGGACCACGAGGTCTGCGAGCTTGCCCGGTTCGATCGAGCCTTTGGTCCGCTCCTCGAACGTGAGGTAGGCATTGTTGATGGTTTCGAGCTGGAGCGCTTCTCTCCGGCTGATTCGCTGATCGGCGCCCAGCACACCTCCACTGATCGTGTCGCGCGACACGAAATGGTAGATGACCCACAGTGGTGGATAGGGCACCACCGAGGAATCAGTGCCTCCCGCCACCACGAATCCGCGGTCGAGATAATCGCGCAGCGGTGTCGTTCGGGCCGCGCGGACTGGTCCCCAGTAACTCACGAGGCTCGGTCCCGCCAGGTAGAGATGATCCTGCGCCGAGACGACGAGATCGAGCGCTTTCATCCGGGGAAACTGATCCGGGTCCGGAATGAAACCGTGCTCGAGCACCCAGCGTTTGCCCCTGATCGATCGTTCGGCATTGGCAGCCTCGTAAGCGACGAGCACCTCGTCGATCGCCGCATCGCCGACTGCGTGCGTGGCGACCCGCCAGCCGAGGCGATTCAGCTCCTTCACCACATCCGTGTACGGGGCCTGCTTCATCGTGTTGACGCCGCGAAACGTGCCCCCTTCGCCCCATGGTTCGGCGTAAGGCTCGCGCATCCACCCGCCTTCGAAGCCGCCGTCGACGCCCAGCTTCATGCCGCCGATGCGGAGCCACTCATCGCCTTCGTCCGGCTTGATCTGTGATGCGGCAATGGCGTCGCGCATTTTCTCAGCACTGTCGGCGGCATTGAACCGAAGCAACTGGTTGACGCGAATGGTCAGGAGTCCCCGCTGCTTCATCTGTTGCAGAAGCCGATACTGCTCGACCGGTGCCCCCGGATAGCGGATGCTGGTCAAACCGGCCGCGTTGAGTTTCTTGTGCTGTTCCTGAAGCGTTTCGATCGTGAGCGCCGGGCCGGGCGGCAGCTGGACCAGCGCCTTGGCGCGATCGATCAGCTCGCCGTTCAGTTCGCCGTCGGGTCCTCGCGTGATGCGGCCTCCGGCCTGCTGCGGCGTTGCCTTCGTGATGTTCCACTTCGTCAGCGCCGCCGAGTTCAGGATGTACTCGTGCCCGCCGCGAACGGCCACCACCGGATTGTCGGGCGCCACGGAATCGAGATCGGCGCGGTACGGCAGGCGGTGCTCGGCGAGTTGCGCCTCGTGCCAGTCGCTGTTGGTGACGATGACGTCGCCGGGTCGGCTCTGCTTGACCCGCAGAGCGATCGCGCCGAGAACATCGCGGATCGATCGCGAAGTCGAGAGATCGACACCCGGACCGCCACCAGCATCGTGCAGGTGGCCATCAGCCAGTCCCGGTATCACCGTCTGACCATGTAGATCGATCACCCTCGTCTGCGGCCCGGCAAGTGGATTGATGGTGCTGTTGCTGCCGACAGCCGTGAACCGGCCGCCCGCGATCGCGACAGCTTCGGCGATGGAAAACTGCGCATCGACTGTGACCACGTGACCGTTCACGAGAATCGTGTCAGGCGGCGCGGGTTGGGCGGTCTGGTAAATCGCGGCGATTGCCGGCAACATCACAACCGCGCAGAGGCGGAAGGCCTTCACAGGGTCGGCCCTCGCATCGGCGTTCGCAGAATCCCGATGCCGTCAATCTCAATCGTGACGACGTCGCCGGGCTTGAGAAATTCTGGCGGCTTGCGGCCCGCGCCAACGCCGTCTGGGGTGCCGCTCGAGATCACGTCGCCGGGATAGAGCGTGAGGATTGACGTCAGGTAGCGCACCATGTGCGCTTCGTCCCAGATGAAGTTCTTCGTGTCGCCGTCCTGCTTCACCACTCCGTTCACTTTGGTGACGATGTGGAAAGACGCTGGATCGGAGACGAACTCCTTCGGCACGATGAACGGCCCAAAGGGCGCTGAGCGATCACCGCTCTTGCCGGCAAACCAGTTCGGGCTCGCAAACATTCCGGTCAACGGACGGCGACCGCTGCCGCCGCGGTCGCTCAGGTCGTACATGATGCTGTAGCCGAAGACGTAGTCGTGCGCTTGCGCCTCGCCCACCTTGAACGCCGTCTTGCCGATGACGATCGCGAGCTCGCCTTCCCAGTCGATGTTGCGGCCCGGCGTAATGGTGTAGGACTCGTCGGGGTCGATGATGCACGAGCGTGGTGACTTGGCGAAGAACACCGGGTCTTCGCGGTTCTGATCGGCCTCATTCGCGGCTTTCTGCTGCGGACTCCCGGGCGGAAACATCTCGCCGGCGTGCAGCTTGTAGTTGGCCGCAATCGCCAGCAGGTTGTAGGGATATTTGATTGGCGCGCTGACCACGACCTGGTGGAGATCGAACGCGAACGGTGCGGTGCTGAGCCTGGCACCGGTGTAGTAGTTCGCGATCTGGTAAAGCCTGGGCGACACGCGCGCGTAGTCCTCGATCAACTCACGCATCTCGCCCGGTATCGCGACGGCCGGTGCGCGCAGACGTCTGGAAAAATCGGCGCTCGCGGCCGCGACATCGAGCACGCGCTCGCCCAGCACGAGTCCCACCCGCGCCTTTCCCGCGACCTCAAATGTCGCCAGCTTGAACGGTGTCTCCGGCTTCGCCGACACCGCCGGCGGTTGCGCACGAACCGGGGCCGTCAGGGCCAGCGTCAGAACGAGTACGGAAACCCGGCGCATGAATCCTCCCGATAGGTCGGTGATGCCGATGTCGGCCGGCGACTGATCTTACTGTCCAGCCGCCCGTTTGGGTGATTCGAGCCATCGCCGGTTCTGTCACGATTGCCGCATGTCCAACGACCTTCTCACAAGTTTCTCGAATCAACTCGCGGACGCCGTGTCCGCCGCGTCTCCATCCGTCGTCCAGGTACAAGGGCGTCGGCGTCCGGCGAGCGGCCTCGTCTACGCCGAGAACGTGGTGCTGACGACTGTGCGCGCCCTGGGCCGAGAAGACGGTCTGCACGTCCGGCGCGATGATGGCCAGACACTGGATGCAGAACTCGCCGGATGGGATCCCACGACCAGCCTCGCGGTGCTGCGGGTGCCGGGCCTCGGCACGCCGGCGATCGCTCCGTCCGCGGTCGCACCGCGGGTCGGTCACCTCGCGCTCGCCGTCGCCCGCTCCTGGAGCAACGTCGTCACCGCGAGCGCCGGACTGATTTCGGTCATCGGCGGACCGCTGCCGACCGGACGGCGACGCGCCATCGATCAGGTGATCCGCACGACCGCGCCGATGCACGACGGCTTCGCCGGTGGCGCCTTTCTCGACACCGCCGGCGGCCTGATCGGAATCGCCACGTCGACCATCATCCGCGGTACCGGCGTCGTGATTCCGGCGTCGATCGCATGGAAGACCGCGGCGAACGTCCTCGAACACGGCAGCCTGAAGCGGGGCTATCTCGGCATCGCCGGCCAACCAGTGGCGCTGCCTGAGAAGCAGCAGACGCCCGGCGGACGCGCGCAGGCGCTACTCGTGGTCGGCGTGACCGACGGCAGCCCGGCCGCGGCGGCAGGAGTGTTGATTGGCGACCTCCTGCTCGAGTTCGACGGTCATCCGATCGAGTCGCCCGAAGAACTGCTCGATCTGCTGCTCGGCGATCGCGTCGGCCGCAGCCTCCCGCTGAAGGTGCTGCGCGGCGGCAGCGTCGCCGAACTGCACGTCACCGTTGGTGAGCGGCCGGTGCACTGAGCGCAATGCGGGTATTGCTGGTCGGTACAACGTTGGAGCGCGCACGCCTGCGTGCGCGCGTGAACGGAACGATGGAGGTCGCCGGCGAGTTCGACTCGCTGGCGGCCGCCCGCCTGGCGGATCACGACCACGACGCGATCCTGGTCGCGCCTGACGCACCGGATGGCGATGACGAAGGCTTCGACGAGCCGCTGACGCCGAGGGAAGTGCAGGTGCTGGAGTTGCTCGCGGAAGGCCTGACGAACAAGACGATCGCCGCCCGCTTGCAGATCAGCGACCAGACGGTCAAGTTCCACGTCTCGTCTATTTCCGGAAAGCTCGGCGCCGTCAACCGCACGGACGCCGTTCGACGCGCGGTCCGGCGCGGCCTCATCACACTCTAGTAGACGGTCAGATTCTTATTTCCTGCTTGCCTGGGCGCTCTCGGCTGGAACGACGGTGAGCCGGCGGTGTTCGGCCGACCGCAGGATGCCGAGCGTCTGCGGCACGCCGATGCGATCGTCGGTCAGGAGCCGATGCAGGTCGTCGACACCGGTCACCGCTTCGCCGCCGAAGGCGAGCACCACATCGCCGTCCTTCAGACCCGCAATCGCGGCCGGGCTCTTCTCCTCCACCGACACCACGAACACACCGGACGTGACCGCCAGATGATTGGCGCGGGCAACCGCCCGCGGGATCGGCACGGTCTGGCCGCCAAGCCCGATATAGCTGCGGCGAATCCAGCCGTCGCGGATCAGGCGCGCCGCCACGAACCGCGCGGTATTGCTCGCGATCGCGAAACACAGACCCTGCGCCGGGAGAATCGTGGCGGTGTTGATTCCAATCACTTCGCCCCGTGTGGTTGCCAGTGGTCCGCCGGAATTGCCGGGATTGAGCGCGGCGTCGGTCTGGATGATGTCGTCCATCAGGCGGCCCGATCGCGCCCGCAGCGAGCGTCCGAGGGCACTGACGACGCCGGCGGTGACAGTGTGATCGAACCCGTACGGGTTGCCAATCGCGACCGCGATCTGGCCGACGCGAATAGCGCGGGAGTCGCCGAGCGTCGCCCACGGCAGCCCGGATCCATCGATCCGCACCACCGCGAGATCGGTGTGTGGGTCCTGACCAATCAGATCCGCCCGTGTCGAGCGTCCGTCGGTCATCACGACCGTCAGCGCACCAGTCCCCTCGACGACATGGCTGTTGGTGAGGATCAGGCCGTCGGGAGTAAACAGCACGCCGGAACCGCCGCCGCGCTCCGCTTGAATCTTGACGACCGCTGGACCGACGGTATCAACCGCATGAATGACCGCTGACGAGTAGGCGTCGAGCAGTTCATCGTCGTTCGGGTGAGCGATCACAGCTTCATTGTAAGAAACGGCGAACCCGGCGCGCATCACCCGAATTGGCAGGACCGTTCAGCTCTGAGGTTTTGGCTTCCAACCAGGCCCGCGCACGACTCGGCCAGGGGTACGGCCGGTGTGCTGGCCGTCTTTCAGCACCTGACCTCCATTCACCCACACATCCCTCACCCCGATCGCGTACTGGTGCGGCTGCTCGTAGGTTGATCGGTCGGCAATCGTCATGGGATCGAAGATGACGACATCGGCAAAATAGTCCGGCTCGAGACGGCCGCGCTGCTTGATCCGCAGCGTCGATGCCGGGAACGACGTCAGCCTGCGGACCGCCTCGGCAAGCGGGATCACATGCTCGTCGCGCACGTACTTGCCAAGCAGCCGCGCGAAGTTGCCGTAGGCACGTGGATGGGTGCTGGTCTTGATGAACACTCCCTCCGGCGCCATTGACGAGGCATCGGAGCCGAAGCTCACCCAGGGCAGCGCAATCTGTTTCCTGACGTTGTCCTCGGACATCAGGAAGTACACCACCTGCACGCGACTGCCGTCCTCGACGACGAGATCCATGGCGGTGTCCTGGACGGACGTGCCCCGCAGTTTCGCGACCTCAGCCAGGGTCTTGCCGGCGTAGCTCCGCAGCGCTTCGTTCTTGAATCCGACCAGCAGTGTCCCCTGTCCGCCGGCCGCCAGCAGCAGGTTCTCCCACGCGTCGCCCGGCGTCGTCATCTCGCGGCGGACGCGGTTGCGAACCTTCGGATCCTGAAGCCGCGCCGCCCATGCCTTGTAACCGCCTTCCTGGACCCACGGTGGCATGGCGGCGTCGAGCCCGGTCGAACCGGCGGTGTAGGTGTACATGTCGGCGGTGATGTCGAGTCCATCGTGGCGCGCGGCCTCAATCTTGTTGATCGCAGCATCGAGCTTGGGCCAGTTCGACTCGCCGCTCGCCTTCAGGTGATAGATCTCGGCGCGAATGTTCGCCTCGCGCGCGATCGTCAGCGTTTCGTCAATGGCTTCGAGCAGACGGTTCCCTTCGCTGCGCATGTGCGAGATATACATGCCCCCGGATTGCGAGGCGACTTTGGCGAGTTCGATGAGCTCGTCGGTCCGGGCAAATACTCCGGGAATGTAAATGAGCGCCGTGGTCAGCCCCAATTCCCCTTCGTCCATCGCACGGCGCACGTGACCGCGCATGCGTTCGAGCTCGTCTGCGGTAGGTGGCCGATTGTTGAGGCCGACTTCGTTGGCGCGAATCGTGGCCGCGCTGACGAAAGACGCAACGTTGGTGGACACTCCGCGTGCTTGGAGATAGTCGAGGTAGCCGCCGAGCGTGTTCCAGGTAATGTCGAACTTGATGTCGCCCTGTCGCTCCATCTGCTCGCGCTTCATCTGATCG
>DASXGC010000306.1:0-1609 GCA_036489235.1 Vicinamibacterales bacterium | reverse complement strand
CCGTGTCGGATCAAAAAATGGCAGATGGAAGGCCCGCTCGACCTCGAGCAGGATCGAACCGAGGATCAGCGGCGGGAACGCCGCCACCATCATCAGCGCGGTGATCAGCATGTACCAGCCGAAGATCGGCATCCGGTCGAGCGACATGCCCGGCGCCCGGATTTTGAGAATCGAGACGATGATCTCCACGGCAAACGCCAGCGCCGAGATTTCGACGAAGGTCACGCCCAGCAGCCAGACGTCGGCGTTGACGCCCGGTGTGTAAACGTTCGAACTGAGCGGCGTGTACATGAACCAGCCGCCGTCCGGCGCGACTCCGAAGAGCAGCGCCCCTGTCAGGATCGTACCGCCGAACAGGTAGCACCAGTAGCCAAAGGCTGTCAGACGCGGGAAAGCGAGGTCCCGCGCGCCGAGAATCTTCGGTGTCAGGTAGACCCCCATGCCCTCAACCAGAGGGATGGCGAACAGAAACAGCATCACCGACCCGTGCACGGTGAAAACCTGGTTGTAGGTCCCAGGCGTCATGAAGTCCGCCGTGGGCGTCGCAAGCTGGACACGGGTCAACATGCCGAGCACGCCGCCGATTGCGAAGAACACAAACGCGGTAGCCATGAAGCGCCGGCCGATGATGGAGTGGTTGACCGCGGCCAGGCGCTGCAGCCCTGGCCCAGTCCCCCAGATCGCGGCGAGTTGCCGGTGCAGCCGCAACGCCGGGCTTCCCCGCGGCGACTGATCGACGGACGCGCTCATTCTTTCGCCCTCGCCGACGCGGGCGACGACGCGGCCGCCTGGGCGAGCGCGGCGGAAAAGTCCTTCGCCGGATGGACGATCACGGCGAACCGCATCTGGGCGTGGCCGATGCCGCAGAACTCGGAGCATTGTCCTTCGTAACGGCCCGGTTCATCGGCCTGGATGCGCAGGACGTTCACATGCCCCGGCACCGCGTCGATCTTGCCGGCAAAGCGCGGAATCCAGAATGAATGGATGACGTCGAAGCCGCTGACCGCCATGTCGACAGAGACGCCTGCGGGCAGATGCAGGACATTCACTGTCTGCACTCCACCTTCGCCGGGATAGCGGAACGTCCAGCTCCATTGCCGGCCCTCGGCTTCGATGCGCTGCCGCGCAATCCCCGGCAGCGGCAGAAGCCGCTCGCCCGTGATCAGTGCATAGGCAACGAGCGGTGTTAGGACCACGCCCGGCAGAACGAGGCCGCCGAGCACAATCCAGCGTGCCGGCGATACGCTCGAGCCCCAGCCGGGCCGCAGAATCACCAGCGTGAAGAGGCCGAGGACGAGCGCGAAGATCGCCGCGGAGCCCACCAGCATCACCCACCACAGTGTCGCGATCGCATCCGCCGCCGGCCCGGCGGCAGAGAGCGTCGACAGCGGCCCACCGCAGCCGGTCAGCGCCACGGTCGATCCGAGTTGAACCATTGGACTCGAGAGGTTACGAATCCTGCGTGATGGGTGGGGAGGCCGAGGAGCATGGCGGCACAAGACGATCCGGCGATCGCGCGCGAAAGTCCGGTTCTGCTGGAGCTGCTCCGGCTCGATGTCGGATCGGCGGTCGCCGTGGTCGGTCATCCGATCCACGTCATGATGGTTCA
>DASXGC010000066.1:0-4172 GCA_036489235.1 Vicinamibacterales bacterium | reverse complement strand
CACAGATCACTGTCACGCCCGGCGAACGAGACGACCCGGCCCTTATGCAGTTCCTCCGCAGCCTGTGAGGTCTGCCGATTAGGTTACCCAGTGGACGGTGACGCCGACCGCACTCGGATCGGGGCGGCCAGATCGGCGTTTAGCGGGAGTGTCCGAGAGACGGTGACCACGGGCCTGAAGACATCCGGTTAACAGGGCATTTCACGCCGGGAGGGCAACGAGCCCTCCCTTTTCTCCAATGTTCCCTTCGGGAATCCTGCCAATGAGTTGGTTCGTTTTGCATTGAGTTGGGAGCGGTTCGCGGACAAGGCGCGGACAATGACGAAAAGGCTCATCCTTTGGTTTTCAAACGCGTCATCTCTTGCATGACTTCACCCATCATTCCGCCAGAGGCGGCCCTACGTACCGTACGTCGTACTTCGGAAACAGCGCGGCGACCATCGGCGGACCGTTCGGCACGGCCACATCGCGGAAGAACTGCTCCATCTTCCCCGCCGGCGTAAACGTGATCAGCATGTGCGCCGGCTGCGCGCCAATGGCTGAAAAGGCGTGGGGGACCCCGCGCGGCCCCAGGATCGACTCGCCCGCGTGCAGCGTCACGCGCCGTTCGCCCACCTGAAACAGCACCTCGCCCTCCATCACAAAGAACCACTCCTCCTGCCGCAGGTGCGTGTGCACCGGCGGCCCGCCCTTCAGGTTCTGGTGCTCAATGATGAATAGCCCACCGTTCGTCTCGCGCGGCACGGTTTTGAAGAGGATCGTGCTGTATCCCAGCGAGTGCCTCTCGCCGAACCGGTCCTGCCCCACACCCACCGGGTGGATCGTATCCGCCGTCCCCGGTTGCCCTTGCGCAAATGCCTCCGACGCCGCAAGCGGCAGCGCCGCCGCGGAAACGGCAGCCGCTGCTGTTCTCAAGAACGAACGTCGCTCCATACACCCTCCTGACAAAACGACTGCCGATGCAAACGATGGCACAGCCCCACGAGCGCCCGATGAGAAATTTCGCTGCTAAGGTATCACCGAAACCTTCGGTCCGCCTTCGGACGATCGCGAATATTAGAGGCGTCGGGGAGGTAACAAACGCCGGTTTGCTAACCGGACGCAGTAGGCTATCTGTGCGATTCTTGAAGTCGCGACGTGTGGTCGGCGGCGCTGACGGGTAGCCGTTCGGGACGGTCAGCGGTGAGCAGGTCGCCAACTTCCGCACGGCGTGGGAGACCGTGCTCAAGCTGGCGGAGATCACGGATCCGAACGAGGACCTCGACGGCGATCTCCATTGGCACGACCTGCGACATGAGTGCGGGAGCCGTTTCGCGGACCGCGGGATGGACGGTCGCCACATCCAGATGCTGCTCGGCCACTCCGATCTGAAAACGACCGAGCGTTATCTGAACTCCGATACGAAACGTCTAGCCGAAGCGATGAAGCGTGCGACCGGAGGGCGCGCCTAAGAGAGCCGGTCCCAAATCGGTCCCACCTGCCATCTCGCCCGACGCACGATCACAAAAACCACCGCTTTTATTGGTGGGCCCCCTGGGGATCGAACCCAGGACACCGTGATTAAAAGTCACGTGCTCTACCACTGAGCTAGGGGCCCCAGTCTGGGGGGAAGCAACAATTGTACTACGGCGGCTTTCCGCTATACTGAGGCCACGCGCCGAGCGGATCTCGCGCGCCCCGACTATGACCAAGGATGTGACGCGGCTGGTGCTGGTGGTCGAAGACGACGTCTCGGTGCGTCGGCCACTGGTGAAGTTTCTGGAAATGCACGGCTTCGTGGTGGTCACCGCGGAAACCTCGGACGAGGGGCTGGAGCAGATTCGCAAGAACCGCCTGGTCGCCGCGGTGGTGGACCTTCGCCTCCGAAAAGGTTCAGGACGCGACGTCGTCGTCGCGACGCCCGCCGAGGTGCCGGTGATCATTTTCTCCGGCGTTCCATCCGAATCGGCCGAACTCGAACGGCTCCGGCCACGGACGCGGCTGATTGAAAAGCCGTACTCTCTGGTGCTGCTGGTCGAGACCCTCGAAGAAATGCTCGCCGAGGCGGGCGCCGGCTCACAGAATATTCATCCCTAGCGCCGACAGCGCCAGCTCGGTGCCGAGCTCCGCGGTGATGTTGCGCACGTCCAGCGTCGGGTTCACCTCCACCAGGTCGAGCGACGTCAGCAGTCCCGAGTCGGCGACGATTTCCATCACCATGTGGGCCTCGCGGTAGTCCAGCCCGCCCTTGACCGGTGTCCCAACCCCTGGCGCGATCAGCGGGTCGCAGACGTCCATGTCGAACGAGACATGAACGCCCGCGGTGCCGTTGCCGGCGAGCCTGACCGCCTGTTCGATGATCGCGGCAATGCCCTCGCGGTCGATGTCCTTCATCGTGAAGACATGGACGCCGGCATCGCGGATCGCGACTTTTTCGCGGGCGTCGAGATTCCGGATCCCGACGAGGACGGTGTGTGCCGGCAGGACTTTCGGCGAAAACCCGCCGATCGCCGAGAGCGCCGCGGGCTCAGGACCGAGTAGCGCCGCCAGCGGCATGCCGTGTACGTTGCCCGACAGCGATGTCGCCGGCGTATTCATGTCGCCGTGCGCGTCCACCCAGAGCAATCCAATCGGCAACTGGCGAGTGCGTCGGGCCCAATCGGCGGCTGCCGCCACGGATCCGGCACCGAGGCTGTGGTCGCCACCGAGAACGATCGGCATCGCGCCCTCGTCGAACGACGCCCGGGCGGTCTGGTACACCTGCTGACAGACCTGGGCGATCTCATGGACGTATTTCTGATGCTCGTCGCGCAGTTCCTGCGTTTCAGGAATCGGCGCGGCCAGGTTGCCCTTGTCGACGACCCGGTAGCCGAGCGCCGCAAGCCGCTCGTCGAGTCCCGCGATCCGAAGCGCTGAGGGGCCCATATCGACCCCGCGCCTGCCGCCGCCAAGATCCAATGGCACACCGATGACGTGGATTGGCTTGTTAGACATTAGATTGCGGACCGCAGATTACCGACATCGGAGCGGTCAGTGGTGAGCCATTCGCGCACGGCGACAGCGGTTCTTCTGGCGTCGGCGATGCAGTCCGGGATGCCAACGCCTCGAAAGCCGCTGCCGGTGACGAACAGCCCGGGATGCTGCTGCAACGCGCGGTCGATCGCCGTCATTCGGGCGAGGTGACCGACTTCGTGCTGCGCGTTGGCGCGCATCCAACGATAGACACGCGTGAACAGCGGTTGGCCGCGAACGCCGATCAGGGGCCTGAGGGCGTCGAGCGACAGCGTGACGAGTTCCTTGTCGGGCCGCTCGAGCGCCTGGGGATCGCGCGCTCCGCCCACGAACGTCCGCAACAGGACACGGCCTTCAGGTGCACGATGCGGCCATTTGGACGACAGCCACGAGGCTGCCAGCAGTCCCGTCCGCTCCGCGCGTGGAACCACGAACCCGGAGCCGTTGAGGGGATGAGCGATCGCGTCGCGTTCGAAGGCCAGCGCAATGGTCGCCGCAGATGCGTACGGAATTTCGCCGCACAGCCGCGACAGCGTTTTGTCTCGATCGGCGGTCAATCCGCTCGTGACGTAAGCAGGTGTCGCGAGGATGACCGCTCGCGCCGGGATCACCTCGCCGCTGGTCGTGTGAACGTGAAACGGACCGTGCCCCTCGATCGCCGTGACGCCGACGCCGGTGCGAACGCGCGATTCGCCGATCGCCGTCACCAGTGCACCAGTCATCTCGCTCAGGCCGCCAGGCAGGGAATGGAATGCGCCATCGGCCGACGCCGGGGCCCGCCGCAAGCGGAAGGCGCGCAGCAGGCTGCCGTGATCGCGCTCGGCCTCGACGAATCGAGGGAACAACGCCTGGACCGACAGGCGATCCACGTCGCCGGCATGAATGCCCGCCAGCAGCGGCTCGGCCAAGTAGGTCGAGGCTTCGCGCCCGAACCGCCGCGTCATGAACGCGCCAATCGATTCGTCACCTTCGTCCCGGCGCCTGGGCACGAACAGCTCGGCCGCCATCCGCATCTTGCCCGCCCAGGAGAACAGTCTGGTTCGCGCAAACGGTCCAACCCGCGTCGGGATACCGAGCACAGATCCCGCCGGCAGCGGATGCAGCCGTCCGGCCCGCTGGATGTACGCGAGTCGCGGCAGTTTGGTGGTGATCAGCCGGTCGCCGAGACCGATCTCGCGACA
>DASXGC010000441.1:0-11717 GCA_036489235.1 Vicinamibacterales bacterium | reverse complement strand
GTTCGCGCGGCGGCGGTAGACCTCGTCCTCGTTGGCGGCGACGTCGTTCCTGGTCCGATGCCGCGCGAGACGGTCGATCTCCTTCGAGCGTTGGAACTTCCAACGCAGTACATCCGTGGCAACGGCGATCGCGAGGTCGCGGCGGTGATGCGCGGCGAGGAAACCGGTGGCGTGCCCGAGCCGTTTCGGCCCACGATCCGATGGAATGCCGGGGAACTGGCGCCGGGCGATGAACCATGGCTGACCAGTTGGCCGCTGACCCGCGGCATTCATGTCGATGGGATCGGCGAGGTGTTGTTCTGTCACGCCACGCCGCGGAACGACGTCGATATTTTCACGCGACTGACGCCAGCCGAACGGCTCGTGCCTGTTTTCGACGGTCTGGGTCCGCTCGCTGTGTGTGGGCACACCCACATGCAGTTCGACCGCATCGTGGGCACGACCCGTATCGTCAACGCCGGCAGCGTGGGCATGCCGTTCGGACAGCCTGGCGCGTACTGGCTGCTGCTCGGGCCGGGCGTCGAATTGCGACGAACGAGTTACGATCTCGCCGCCGCCGCGAGTCGTATCCGGGCCACGAACTATCCGCAGGCGGACGCCTTCGCCGCGAACAATGTTCTCCAGCCGGCGTCCGAGGAGTCGATCCTCGAAATGTTCCGCGCGGCAGAAATCAAGTGACGTCGTCGAGACTCAGTGACGGAGTTTACTGGGTCGTGTAAACCGCGTTCTTCTTGCCCATCAGCCACTGATCCATCCAACCGACGATGTGCTGAAGGCGCTCGACGCGGTGCATCGGCTCGCCTGACCGTGACAGTTCGTGGGTTTCTCGCGGAAAGCGGACCATGACCGTGGGAATCTTCCGGTACTTCAGCGCGCGGAACATCATCTCGCCGCCATCGGCCGGGGGCGTTCGATAGTCGGCATCGCCATTGACGAGCATCAGCGGCGTCGTGACGTTGGCGACATGCGTAATCGGCGAGCGCGCCGCGAAGTCCTGCGGATCTTCCCACGGCGCCTTGCGGAACCAGGTCGGTTGGAACAGCGTGAAGTCCGCGGTGAACCAGAAGCCATACCAGTCGGCGATGTCGCGCTGCGAGACCGCCGCCTTGAACCGCTGCGTTTGTGTGATCGTCCAGTTGGTCAACAGCCCGCCGCCGCTGCCGCCGGTGACGCCGAGACGGCTCGCGTCGATGTAGCCCTTCTTCAGCACTTCGTCCACGCCCGCCATCAGATCCTTGTAGTCGTCGCCGGGGTAGTGGTACTGGATGATGTTGCCGAAATCCTGTCCGTACGACGTGCTCCCGCGCGGGTTGGTGAACAGCACGACGTAGCCCTTCGCCGCCATCCACTGGAACTCGTGTGTGTAGACGTTGCCGTAGGCCGCGTGCGGTCCACCGTGAATCTCGAGGATCAGTGGATACTTTTTCGACGCATCGAAGTCCGGCGGCTTGAGAATCCAACCCTGGATGTTTTTTCCGTCAAAACTCTTGTACCAGATTTCCTCTGGCTCGCTCTGCTGGATGCCGTTGAAGAGATCGGCGTTGACGTGGGTAATCTGACGCGCGCCTGGAAGGCCCACGCCACTCGTGGGTGCCAGTGCGGCGGCTCTTTCAGCCCCGCTGACCATGAAAATGTCGCCGATATTGGTCTGGGTCGAGAGCGTGACGGCGATCGTGGACGCATCGCGCGTCGCACTGAATGCCTCGACGCTTTGCAGTCCGTCCGTGATCGGATCCACCTTGCCGGTGGCGATCGTCACGCGCTTCAGGTTGGCGTTGCCTTTCTCCGCGGATGTGATGATCAGCGACTGCTGATCGCGCGTCCACACGATCGGCTTGCGTCCGCCGCCGCGCGGCGCCGACTGGTCGCCGCCGATGCCGCCGCTGACGTCGTAGTCGTAGTTCGCGGTCAGGTTCTTCGCTGTGCTTCCAGCACTTGTCGATGCGACCCACAGATCCGGCTGACTGTAGGAACGGATCGGCTTGCCCCGCAGCGTGCCGACGAAGGCGATCCGCTTGCCGTCAGGTGACACGGACAGGTTGTTGATGCCGCCGTCGATGCTGGTGATCTTGGTGATCGATCCGCCAGCCGCGGGGACGGCGAAAAGCTCGGCGTCACTTTCGTCGTAGTACGGCTCTGTCACGCGGGTGGACACGAAGTAGATGGTGGCGGCGTCGGGCGCCCACTCGATGCCGCGTTCGTCGAAGTCGCCGTCGGTGATTTGTTTTGGCGACGGAAGCTTGGGCGTGGCCGCATCCGGCAAGGCCATCGTAAAGATGTGGGAATGGTGGTCGTTGTCCACGTAGCCGGGATTGCCGTTGGATCGATAGACCGCCCGTGTGACGACCTGCACGTCGCTCTTTCGTTCAGTGGTCTCCATCTGGGCCGGTTTTGCGGTGTCCGGGCCGGTCGAACTGTTGAACGCGATCGCCTTGCCGTCCGGCGACCAGACCGGACCGCCCGCACCTCGGACCACGTCGGTGATAGCGCGTCCTTCACCACCGTCCATCTGCAACAGATACAACTGCGCCGGTTGAACCTTGCCGTCTTTTTCCGTTGACCGCACGAATACGAGGCGCTTGCCGTCCGGAGCCCAGCGCGGCGTCGTGTCGCGCGTCCCGGCAGTCAGCCGGCGGGGCGCTTCGGCGCCGCTTGCAGCGACCGCAAACAACGTCGTCTCGTAGCGATTGTCCTTTTCGTTCACCGTCACGCGGACGAAGGCGACCGTCGAGCCGTCCGGCGAGATCTGAGGGTCGGCGATCCACGTGAACTTCATCAGATCGTGTTCGGTGATGAACCGCTTGCCCTGCGCGCCGGGCCGCGCCATGAGCAGGATGACAACGCACGCGAGCAGATAGAACTTCTTCATATGCGCGATATTATCAATCAATATGTCGGTACGAGACGTCATCATCATCGGCGCCGGGCCGTCCGGCCTGTCGGCGGCCATCGCCGCGAAGCAGCGCGATCTCGACTACGAGGTGCTCGAGCAGGGCGTGCTGGTCAATTCGATTTTCCGGTTTCCGCCGCAGATGGTGTTCTTCACCACGCCGGAACTCCTCGAGATCGGCGGTTTGCCGCTGGTTTCACCCTACCAGAAGCCGACCCGTGCCGAGGCTCTCACCTACTACCGCAAGGTCGTCGACACCTACAAACTCGAGATCGCGTACGAAGAAAAAGTGATCTCGGTGCAGCGAGAAACGGGGGAGCAGCTCTTCGCGGTGACGACCGAGTCGAGTCGCGGCGTCCAGCGCGTTCGTCACGCGCGGAATCTGGTGATGGCGATCGGCTACTACGATCATCCGGTCCTGCTCGGGATTCCTGGCGAAGACTTGCCACACGTGCATCATTACTACGGCGAGGCGCACGCCCACTACCGCCAGCGTGTCATCGTCGTCGGCGGCGGCAATTCCGCCGCGGAAGCGGCACTCGAGCTGTATCGTGCCGGCGCGCAGGTGACGGTGGTGCACCGGCGGGCCGCGCTCAAGCGGACCATCAAGTACTGGGTCCGTCCGGACATCGAAAACCGCATCAAGGCAGGATCGATCGCGGCGCGGCTCGGCGCGCAGTTGGTCGAGATTCGCCCGGATGCCGTCAGCGTCCAGGCTGTGCCGGATGCCTCTGCCGCCGATGATGAAACCGCGCGACAGCGCGAGTTGTTCGCGGACGCGGACGCATCGGCGGCGCCAGCGTCCGCCGTTGTTGCACCGGCCACCCACACGCGCTCGATCGAAGAGATTCCGGCGGACGCCGTCTATCTCCTCACCGGCTACCGCACCGACGCGAAACTGCTGGTCGCCGCCGGCGTGCAACTGAACCAGCGCGATGCGCCGGTCCACAATCCGCAGACGTTCGAGACAAATGTGTCGGGACTGTTTGTCGCCGGCGGAGCGATTGCCGGACAGGACACCGGCACCGTGTTTATCGAGAACGGTCGCTTCCACGGACAGAAGATCATCGACGTAATCGCCGGCCGCCTCGAATAGAATCGCCGCATCTCCACAGGAGGCGGCGTATGACGAGGGGCAGGACGATCGCGATCGGCGTGCTGGTACTGTGTGCGGCGGTCGGCGCCGCGCCGGCATCGAAGCCCGCGCTCATCGACGTTACGGTGCACGAAGGCACGTCGATGTCAGTGGCCGTCTCGCCAGACGGTCGCACGCTGGCGATCGATCTGCAGGGTAGCATCTGGACGCTGCCGGCCTCCGGCGGCACCGCCACCCGCATCACCGATCTGTTCAACGACGCGCGTCAGCCGTCGTGGTCGCCCGACGGCAAGTGGATCACGTTCTTCGCGTATCGCGACGGCGGCTACGACATCTGGACGATCGCGCCCGATGGATCGAATCAACACAAGCTGACCTGGGGCCCGTTCGACGATCGCGAGCCGATCTGGTCGCACGACGGCACGCGCGTCGCCTTTTCCTCCGACCGCGGCAGTTCACTCGGCAGCGACTACAACATCTGGACGCTCGACGTCCGCAGCGGCGATCTGCGTCAGCTGACAAAGGATCCCGCCGACGACTACATGCCGTCGTGGTCGCCCGACGACAGGGAGATCGCGTTCGCATCGGCGCGCGACGGCCAGCGGCTGGTGCGCATCGTCAATGTCGCCGACGGCACGGAGCGGGCCATCGCGCGAACCGGCAGCGGCCGCGTGGATGCGCCGTCGTGGGGTCCGGGCGGCGACATCGTGTTCAACGTGGCGACGGGAGGGCGCGGTGCCGCGCCGGGTGAGGCGGACGGCTCGAGATATCAGATCGGCGAGAAGTCGATCACGGGAGCGGAGAACGTGTTCGACTTCCGCGCGTCGTGGGCGTCGAAGTCCGCGTTCTACTACGTGTCGGACGGCAAGATCCGAAAGCGCGATATCACCGGCTCTTCCGCGCCAGAGACCATCGAGTTCTCCGCGACCATGCAGGTGACCCGGGCCGCGAACAACTACACCCGCCGGACCCGCGATTTCACATCAACGGTTCCGCGTCAGGTGCTCGGCGTCGTCCATCCGGTCATTTCGCCTGACGGCAAGCAGATCGCGTTTGCCGCGGTCGGCGACATCTACGTGATGCCGGTCGGCGGCAAGCCGGTGAATCTCACAAAGGACGCCGCCCTCGATACCGATCCCGCGTGGTCGCCGGACGGTTCGCAGTTGGCGTATTCGTCGGACAAAGACAGCGAGCATCTGCAGCTGTGGATCCACGACATGAAATCCGGACAGAGCCGCCGCGTCACGAATCTGACAACGCAGCCGCAGGGAGCGGCGTGGTCGCCGGACGGCAAGCGAATCGCGTTTTTCGACGTGGATGGTATGTGGCGGGTCGCACAGATGTCGGTCGTTGATGTCGCAACCGGTGTCGTCACGAAGGTGCATGACTCGCTGCCGCAGCCGGGCGCACCGACCTGGTCGCCGGACGGCAAGCGTGTCGCGATCGCCGGCATCGCGCCGATGACAAAGCGCTTCCGCGAAGGCACGAATCAGATCCTGACGATCGCCGCGGACACGGCGTCGAGTCCGGCGGCGGCGCTGCATCCCGATGGACGCGACGACAAATGGTTCGCGCCGGTACCGATGCTGTCGATCGATTCGCGCGGTGGTTGCGGTCCGGCGTGGTCGCCGGACGGCACCAAGATGGCGGCGATTTACGAGGGTGTACTCGCAGTGTGGCCGGTCGCTGCGAACGGCGAGCCGCTCGGCCCGCCGCGTCATATCACCAGCGAGAGCGCGCACATGCCCAGTTGGCAGGGCGACTCGCGCCATGTGCTGTATCAGTCGCTCGACAAGCTGAAGATCGTGGACGTCGAATCGGGCGAGACGCGGACGGTGCCGCTCGACCTGAAGTACACGCCCGCGATTCCGACTGGTCATCTGGTCGTACATGCCGGGCGGCTGATCGACATGAAGACGCCGAACGAGCGCACCAACGTCGACATCGTGGTCGACGGCAACAGGATCGTCAGTGTCCTGCCGCACGCCGACGCCAATCACGCCGGCGGTCGTGTGGTGGATGCGTCGAACCTGACGGTGATGCCCGGGCTGATCGAGTTTCACTCACACCTGCAGCCCGACTTTGGTGAGTCCGCCGGCCGTGCCTGGCTGGCATTCGGCATCACGACGGTTCGCAGTCCCGGCAACACGCCGTACGAACCGGTCGAGGAACGCGAGTCCAACGAAGCCGGTGTGCGGGTCGGTCCGCGCGTCTACGGCACCGGCAATCTGATGGAGTGGCAGCGTGTCTACTACAAGATGGGCATCGCGATTTCGAGCCCGGCGCATTTCGAGATGGAACTGCAGCGCGCGAAGGTGCTGCAGTACGATCTGATCAAGAGCTACGTGCGCCTGCCCGACCTGCAGCAGCAGCGGATGGTCGAGTTCGCGCACGGCATTGGCGTTCCCGTCGCGACGCACGAAATTTATCCCGCCGCGTTCGTCGGCGTCGACAACACCGAGCACACCTCGGCCACCAGCCGGCGCGGTTACTCGCCGAAGATGGCGACCATGCAGCGGGCCTACGACGATGTGATTCAGTTGTTCGGCAAGAGCCAGCGGATCCTGACGCCGACCATGTTCGGTGCGGCGCGGCGTCTGTTCGAGCTCGAGCCATCGCTGAAGGACGATGCGCGCTTCAAGCTGTATCCGCAATGGATGCAGGCGCAGGTCGCGCAGATGATGGCGCCTGGCGCAGCCGCGCAGGATCCGGCTATCGGCAACGGCAAGATGGTCGTCGACGTGCAGCGTGCCGGCGGGCTCATCGTCGCCGGCACCGACACGCCAAACGCGATCAACCTGCACGGCGAAATTCTCGCTTACACCCTGGCCGGCATGTCGAACTTCGACGCGCTGAAGGCCGCGACCGTGAATCCGGCGAGAGCACTTGGCCTTGACGCTGGCACGATCGAGCCCGGCAAGCTGGCCGATCTCGTGATGCTCGACGGCGATCCGCTCGCCGATATCGCCAACACCCATAAGGTCCGGCGCGTGATCACCAACGGGCGGGTCTACGAGCGGGACCAGCTGGTAAAGGGTGCGCTACCGGCCGTCGCGACGACCGCGGTGGCTCGCTAGCCCCCGGACTTTCCCCCTTCGAATCAGCGGTTTGCGCGATCGCGACAAATCTGTCGCGGGCTCAGCGTTTCGCGCCACTCTTGTCGTTGCACCACGGCGTGACAACTGATTACCATCGCACCGCCTTACGTCCTCGCAACGCGTTCGTTACGTCGTTCTGATCCCGCCGGCAACTGACAGCTTCGAAGGAGGGTGACCCTTGAGAACGTTATGTATCTCGGTCGTCGTCGTATTCGTGTGCCTGATCGCGGCCGTCGCTGGTGCGCAGGAAGCCAGCATCACGGGAATGGCGATGGACGACACGAAGGCCGTGCTGCCGGGCGTCAGCGTCACCGCGATCGATCAGGCCGCGGGCCGTCAGGTGGTCGCGATCACCAATGACAAGGGCGAGTACCGGATTCTGAGCGTGCTGCCCGGCAATTACACGATTCAGGCCGAGCTTTCCGGATTCGCCACAGTCGTGCTGCGGGATGTCGAAATCCTGGTCGGCCAGCACGCGACCGTGACGCTGACGATGAAGCTGGCGCAAGTCAGCGAGACGCTGACCGTCGTCGGCGAGACGCCGCTGGTGGATACGTCGTCGTCGCAGGTCGCCGGTAACGTCGACCGGCGTCAGATGGAGCAGCTGCCGCTGCAAGGACGCAACTGGATGGAGCTGTCGAAGCTGGTGAAAGGCGTGACCGCGAACGACATCGGCAACAGCATCGGCACCGGTGCGATGGACGACCTGTGGCAGTTGAATCTCGACGGACAGCAGATTACCCAGAAGGTCGCCGGATCCGGTTTCGGTCAACCGCGTTTCAGCCGCGAGTCGATCGCCGAGTTCCAAATCGTGACCAACATGTTCGACATCACGCAGGGCCGCTCTGCCGGCATGGAGATCCAGGCGATTTCGAAGTCCGGCACCAATCAGATGAGCGGCAACGCCTACGGCTATTTCCGCAGCGATTCGCTCAACGCGGCCGATCCAGTGGCGCTGAAGGTGCTGCCGTATTCGAATCAGCAGGTCGGCGCCACGCTCGGCGGTCCGATCGTCAGGGACAAGATTCACTTCTTCGGTTCCTACGAGTACGAGCGCGAGCCGGGGACGATTTTCTCGAACCCGTCGTCGCTGCCGGCGCAGAGCTTCAGCATCCCGTACCAGAACGGGCAGAACAGTTTTCTCGTCCGGGTGGACGATCAGCTGACGACCAACGATCGACTGTCGGTGCGGGCGTCACGATGGGCCTGGAAGAATCCGGAGGTGCTGGCGTCGGGCGGCCATCCGTCGGCCGCGTCCGATCAGACCAAGGATGCGACGAACGTGCTCGGCACGTGGTCAAAAGTGTTCCCCGGCGGCAACCGCGTGCTCGAAATCAAGGGCGGCTACAACGGCTTTCACTGGACGAATGCACCGCAGGCGTCGATGGAGGGCACGCCGGAATACCGCGTGCCAGGACTGACCTTCGGCGCACCATACAACTATCCGCAGACGCTGAACCAGAACAACTGGACCGGTCGCGCCGACTACAACTGGCACAAGGACAAGCACGACGTGAAGATCGGCGCCGAGTACATCCACGTGCGCAACTACGGTCCGTGGTTCATCCAGCGCGCGGGATTCTTCACCTTCAACAGCGCACCAACGAATCTCGGGCTGGTGATTCCGCAGGATCAGGCGCTCAATCCGGCCGCGTGGAATCTGGCGCCGCTGAATCCGTTAGCGCGCGACTTTCAGGTCAACTTCACCCAGGGCGACTGGACGATCGACGTGCCACGGCCGACCTACGCGGTCTGGATCGGCGACAACTGGCGCGCCACGTCCGACCTGACGATCAACATGGGCCTGCGCTGGGACGCGGATCCCAACATGGCGTCGCCGCCCGGCGTGCGCGTCAACGACATCCTGGTGAACAGTGGCATTCCGCAGACCTACAGCAGTCAACTGGCGGGAACCAACGACTACGGCTACAAGACCGGCATTCACGACTGGAAGAACATCGCGCCGCGTGCCGGCTTCACCTACAACGTCGGCGGCAACAACGATCTCGTGATCCGCGGCGGCTCGGGACTGTATTTCGCGTCACCTGTGTCGAACGTCACGTTCAGTCCGCAGTTCTACAGCCAGCTGATTTCGGCGACCTTCGTCAACGACGGCCGCTCGAATTTCATCACCAACCCGACCAACGGCGTCACTGCGGACCAGATTTTCTCGGGCGCGGTGCCAACGCCGGCGCAGACCGTACGGACGATCTCGCCCGATTTCAAGTCGCCGTACACGTGGCAGAGCAGCATCGGCTTCCAGAAGCAGATCAACGCGGTCACCGGTTTCGACGTCGACTTCACGCACTGGAACGAGTATCGCGATACGCGGACGATTGACGCCAACCTCGCCTACAACCCGGCGACCGGCTACAACCTCGCCAACGGGTCGGCGCCGATCCGGCCGAATCCGGCCTACGCCGGCGTGTTTCAGTTCGTGTCCGACGGCAAGCGCGATCAGACGGCGATTGCGTCGAGCCTGACTCGGCGCATGAAAAATCGCTTTCAGGCGGGCGTCACCTGGACGCTGATGCTGGAGATGAAGGACGACGGCACGGTTGGCTATGGCACGTCGCCGGCGAACAATCCGTTCGACTATCTCAATGGCGAGTGGGCGACCTCGGTCGACTTTCAGCGCAATACGATTCGCACGTGGGCGCTCGTTCAACTGCCGTACAGCATCAACACCAGCGTCACGTATTTCTACGGTTCGGGCAATCGCTATGCTGACAGCATCGCGACAGCGCCGTACGGCAAGCCGGGAACGAACCGTCTGAATCTGTCCGCGACCGGCACGTCGGCCGGCAGCATCACGGTTCCCGCGGCGGTGCTCGATCGCTGGGATGGCCCGGCGGTCATCACTCCCGGCAGTGTCATCCCGCGCAACGCGCTCGAGGGTCTGCCGCTGCAGAAGGTGGACCTCCACATCACCAAGGATTTCAAAATCGCGGGCTCGACGCGCGTGCAGCTGGTCGCGGAGATTTTCAATCTCTTCAACCACGCCAACTACGGCGCCTACAACACGTCGCTCAGTCCCACGGCAGCGGCGACGACGGCGCTGTTTGGTACGCCGAACCAGAACACGGGCACGGCCTACGTGTCGCGGCAGGGTCAGCTCGGCTTCAAGGTCATGTTCTGATTCCTGCGTGAATGTTGTTACATGGCAGTGATGCGACAGAATTGTCGTCGCAAGTTTTCGCGAAATGCCCACTTTCATTGGCATTTGTGCAGATTCTCGTTTTCGTGCGTGGGCGTGCGAGTTGCACCTCGTTGAAGTCATTCACGACTTCCCCAAGAGGAGCACAGTCACATGTTGAAGATGGGCATCATCGTCGGATTCGTTGGCGCGGCAGTGATTTCGGTGGCGGCTGATACACAGCAAGCGGGTCTGCCGAATTCGTTTCTGACACCGGGCAACACCAACAAGGTTACAAAGGAGCAGATCTGCGCGCCGGATTTCGCCTCGACGGTCAAGCCGATCAAGGACTCGATGAAGGAGGAAGCATTCGGCCGCTATGGGTTGAGAGTAGAGCGAGCCGAGGGAGACGTGCTCGACTATCTGGTGCCGCCGGAACTTGGCGGCAGCAACGACATCGAGAACCTGTGGCCCGAGCCGGTGAGGGGCGAATGGAGCGCGGCCAAGAAGGACGCGCTTGAACAGAAGCTACATTCGATGGTCTGCGACGGCACTCTGACGTTGAAGCAGGCGCAGACGGCGCTGAAGAAGAACTGGGTCGCCGCGTATACGCAGTACGTGGGAACAGCGACCGCGCACGGTCAGTAGGCATGCCGCGGAAGGCCGCCGCCAGTGGTCGACCCGTGAGGAGCGGCGAGGCTCTAGCCTCGTCGTTCCCCGCGCATCATGAAATCGCTAGGCGCGCATATGAGTTATGGGAAGCGCGCGGAATGGAGCCGGGTCTCGAGGGCGACGATTGGCGTCAGGCGGAGCAGGACTTGCTCGATCGGGCTGCGCGCAAGGCGACGGCCTCTCGACCGTCGCCGAGGCGGAAGAGTCGCTGACGCGGGAATCGTCACCTCACGGCGAACGGAATCTGCCGCAGCGCGTGGTGGGCGCGATTCGCGGTACGGAGCACGTCGACTCCCAGGACGTAGCCGCCCGGCTTGAGGTCGTTGAGCGAGTCCCTGTTGCGCGATCACGATTTTGCCCGGATCGTCGTCTACCAGAGTCGTAACCGGCTTGATGGTCGGTGCGGGCGAACCCGGCAGGCCGCGTGGGTCGATTGCGTAAATGCTGACGCTGCTGCGTGTGGCAGCATCGATCACGTCCCTCGCGTCCCCCGCTGCTGCACTCAGGCCGGCGAGGTTGCCCGCCTTTGGTTCCAGGCCATTGGACCCGATCACATGCGGGCCATCGGGATCACTCTGCGGCGCGAACACGTCCGAAATCCCGCTGTCGAATCCCTCGCTGATGAAGAGCAGCGCTTTGCGGCGATCGTCCACGCCGTCGAGCCACTTGGCCAGAGTCTCGAGATACCGCATTGTGCGGTGCTCGTCCGCCTGGCAATAATCGTGGTCGCTTCCGCAGTAGACACCCGTGCTGAAGCCGCCCTCGAAGCGATCAGCGCCGGCGAGCAATCGGCCGCGGTTGCTCGTGAACTCGGTCGCCAGCTCG
>DASXGC010000434.1:0-4307 GCA_036489235.1 Vicinamibacterales bacterium | reverse complement strand
CGACACCAGCGGCGAACCCTGATCGATGCTCGGCGCCAGCCTTTACATCATCGTCTGCAGCGCCAGAAACCGCGTGCGCATGCGCCTGCGCCGCCTGCGGGAGCCGCGCTATCTGGTGGGTGGACTGGTTGGCGCGGCGTACATCTACTTCAGCTTCTTCGCACGCTACCGGGTTGGACGCCGCAGTGCCGGCGCAGGGCGTGGACGGCAAGCGCAGATTCCCGCGTCGCTGCGTGCGGCGGGGCCGGCGCTGGTCGGCATCCTGTTCATGGTGCTGGCAGCGTTCAGCTGGATCATGCCGTTCGACAGCGGTCTCCTCGATTTCTCAGATGCAGAAGTGCAGTTCCTCTTTCCCGCGCCGGTGCCCCGGCGTCAGCTGCTGCTGCATCGTCTGCTGCGGTCGCAGATCGGGATGTTGTTCGGCGCCGCCGTGGTCGGGTTCGGCGCCGGCTTCACGCTGTCGGGATGGACGCGGCTGCGTGTCGCCGTCGCGGCGTGGCTGATGTCGCTGGCACTGAAGCTGTACTTCACCGGCGTCACGTTGGCTCGTACCAGACTGGCGGCGCGAGATACGCGCAGCCGCGGAGTGGCGTGGACGCCACTGGCGATCCTCACGACCGCGTTGACCGTTGTCTTCGCCGCGATGTGGCGCGAGTACCAGGCTGCTCCGCATTTGCGCGGGCTCGACGTCATGATCCTCGCCGGCCGCGCCTCGATGAGCGGTGTCGCCGGGATCGTGTTGTGGCCGTTTGCCGCCCTGACGGCGCCGATGTTCGCGCCGTGGCCGTTGCCCTACCTTGCCGCGCTGGGCGGTGCGATGCTCGTGACGGCCGCGCTGGGCGCATGGGTCATCGCCAGCGACGGCGTGTTTCAGGAGGCAACGGCGGAGGTCGCTGCGCGGCGCGGGCAGCAGAGCGCGACGGCCGGAACGGCCCGCTACAAGGTTCGATCGACCGGCTGGGCCCTCGCTTCGCTCGGCCGTCCCGAACTGGCGTTGGCATGGAAGGGCGCCATGCAGACCACGCGGACAGTCGACAAACGCAGCATCGCCCGCGTCGTCGCCCTGTTTTTCGCCATCGCAATCGCGTCCGCATCGTTGGGCCGATCCGCCGCGCCTGCCGCAATTCTCGGCGCGTTCTCCCTCATGGCGACCGTCTTCATGATCGTGCTGGGGCCGCAAGTGCTTCGCAGCGACATGCGTGAGGATCTGGCGCACCTGGCGATGCTCCGCACATGGCCGATCAAGGCGTCAGCGGTCGTCCGTGGGGAGCTGCTCTGGCCCGGCGCACTTATCACGGTCTCCGCGTGGACCACGCTCGCCGTCGCGGCATACCTGTCCGGCATCACGCTCGGGGACATCAGCATCGGTTTGCGGCTGAGCGGCGCTGCCGCCGTTGCGTTCATTGCGCCTTCGCTGGTGTTCGCTCAGCTGACGATCCTCAACGCGATCGCCTTGCTGTTTCCGGCCTGGGTCCCGCTCGGCAGCCAGCGCGCCCGTGGTCTGGATGCGATGGGCCAGCGCTTGATCATGATGGGCGGGACGTGGCTCCTGATGGTGGTGGCGCTGTTGCCCGGTGCGATCGTCGGCGGCATCATCTGGTTCGCACTGCAGCAATTCATCGGGCATGCAGCCCTGATTCCTGCCGCCGTCGTCTGCACGGCGATTGTCGGGATCGAAGTGCTGCTCGCCACCGAGGCGCTGGGTCCGGTCTACGAACGGCTCGATGTGATGGCGGTGGAGAAGGCGGAGTAAGCCGTCGGCTGTCGGCGGTTGCGTTAACGACCGACGGTTTCGAACGTGCCCGACGTCGGTTTCTTGTCGGTGTAGCGGACGACCTCGCGGCCGTCGATGGTTTCAGTGACCCGATAGATCGAATTGTCGCGAACCGCGATCGGTCTCGAGGCCATCTGGTTGATCTGCGAGACGTAGTTGCGGGTCTCGCGATATGGCGGGACAGTCTGGCCGTGCTTGTCTACCGCGCCCGGTCCCGCGTTGTAGGCTGCGAGCGCCAGCTCTTCGTTATTCTGATATCGATCCAGCAGCTCGCGCAGATAGGCGACGCCGGCGCGGACATTCTCGGACGGGTTGAACGGATTCTTGACGCCGAACTGACGGGCCGTTGCCGGCATCAACTGCATCAGGCCCATCGCGCCCTTTGGCGATCGCGCGTTGGGGTTGAACGCCGACTCGACCTGCATCACGGCGCGGACCAGATCGGGACGGACGCTCTGCTCCCGGGCATGCAGACTGATGAGGTCGTCGAAGGAGCGCGCCCGGTCGGCTGTGGCGATCCGGGTCGAGCGGACGCCTTCGGCCTTCGGCACTGCGTACGAGTTCAGCGGGGCGGTGCCGGCCGGACGCCGGTTCGACAGGACCAGGTTGCCGTTGTCGTCGTGCCACGAATAGATTTGGGCGCGAGCGGGCACGGCGCTGGCGATGCCGGCGGTAAATACCAGACAGGACAGGATCTTACGCCTGTCGCTGGCAACAGAAATCAGCAGGGAAAGCAAGGTCAACAGTGTACGTCCTGGCTGCTCGTTGGAACAACTCGGTACGATTATCGGCGGGAAGAACCGCGAACTGTAGGGGTGGCCGACCGGAGGCCCCGGGGACCTAGACCTAGCCGCTGGTCATCCGGGCGATGACCGCCTCGGCGGCCTTGAGCATCTCGTCGACGTGCTCAGGTTGTTTGCCGCCGGCCTCAGCGAAATCCGGCCGGCCGCCACCGGCGCCGCCGACCATCGGCGCGAGCTCTTTAACGACCTGCCCGGCCTTGATCCTGCCGACCAGGTCCGGTGTTACGGCAACGACGATCTGAACCTTGCCCTCGTTCTCGCACGCAATCACGACGACGCCGCTCTTGATTCTGGCTTTGAGCGAGTCGGACAGGCCTCGCAGCGCGTCCTTGTCGAGGCCGCTCACCTTGCGTCTCGCCAGCCTGACGCCGTTGATCTCGAGCGATTCATCGCCGTCGGCGGCCGTCCCGCCACCCATCGCCAGCTTTGCCTTCAGCTGCGACACTTCCCTGGTCAGCCGCTTGGCGTCCGCCTGCACCTTGACGATCGAGTCGACCGCGGCATCCTCAACCGTGTGCAGCGTCTCCAGCACCGACGTCAGCACCAGACGCTGGTGCTGTGCCCACACTACTGCGCCGGTGCCGGTCAGCGCTTCGATACGACGGACGCCGGCGGCGACGCCGCTTTCGGCCACCACCACAAAGAAGCCGATGTCGCCGGTCGCGCTGACGTGCGTGCCGCCGCACAACTCCATGCTGAAGCCCGGCACGCTGACGACGCGCACCTGGTCGCCGTACTTCTCTCCGAACAGCGCCATCGCTCCCGCGGCGATCGCCTCCTCGGTCGACCGGACTTCCGTCGTCACATTTGTGTTGCGCACGATCTGCGCGTTGACGATGCGCTCGATGCGGTCCAGTTCGGCGCGTGTGACCGGCTGAAAATGGACGAAGTCGAAGCGGAGCCGATCTGGCGAGACCAGCGACCCGGCCTGCTTGACGTGCGTGCCGAGCACGTCGCGGAGCGCCGCGTGCAGCAGGTGCGTCGCGGTGTGATTGCGGCGGGTGGCGTCGCGGACCTCCGCATCGACTTCCGCCGTCACCAGATCACGTACGCGCAGGGCGCCGACCGTCACGTGCACACGATGTGCGCGCGGCAAGCCCGGTTTGATGCGTGAGAGTCCCTCGACGGTCGCTGCCGATTGACTGGCATCAGCGACGATGCGGCCGGAGTCCGAGACCTGGCCGCCGGCTTCGAGATAGAACGGCGTCCGTGCAAGTGCGACGTAGCCGACCTGCCCGTCGCTGAGTTCTTCAACAGGATCGCCTTTTTCGTCCCACTCTCCGAGAATCTGGGACGCCACGCGCGTGGAGTCGTAGCCGACGAACACGTCCTTGGCGTTCAGCAGTTCCTGGCTCTCGCCCTCGAGGCCGAACGCAAGTTTCTCGCTCGTTTTGCCGAACGCGCTGCCGGCGCGCGCCTTGTCACGCTGGCCTCCCATCGCCGCGTCGAACCCGGCCTTGTCGACCACGACGTTCTGGGTGGCGGCGGTGTCTTCGATGAAGTCGTAGGGGATGCCGAAGGTGTCATAGAGTCGGAACGCGACGTCGCCCGACAGGGTTTTTGATTTCGTCCCGAGGACCTTGTTGAGCTCGGCCTCGAGCCGGGGCAGGCCGTCGGTCAACACCGTCTCGAATCGGTTCTCCTCGGCGAGGACGGTCCGCTCCAGCATCAAGCGGGTCTGGCGCACCTCCGGATAGGCGTCGCCCATTTCGCGATCGAGCACGGCGACC
>DASXGC010000414.1:0-13606 GCA_036489235.1 Vicinamibacterales bacterium | reverse complement strand
TGATGAACCAGGACGAGCTCAACGACCTCGAATGGGGCCGACCTGACAACTGGACGTCGCTCGGGCTCTATCGCTGCGCGCGCGACCCACGGATCCTGGTGCCGAAGCGCAATCCCGTCCTTGGCTGGACCGTGAACATCGCTCACCGCGGCGGACGTGTGTGGCTGACGGTGTTGCTCGCCCTTGGGATCCTGGTCACGCTCGCGGTGCCGTTCGCGGTCTGGTGGTACCACTAGCCGTTCCGCGCCTATTCGTAGTGCAGAGCGACCAGCGGATCGACCCGCGCGGCCCGGCGTGCGGGGATATAGCCGGCGATCGCGGACACTACGAGCAGCACGATCATCGCCGCCGCCATGGTCAGGCCGTCAGTAGGCGCCAGACCGAACAGGAGGCTGGTGACGAACCGACTGGCGGCAATCGCTGATGCCAGGCCGAGCACCACACCGACGACCACCAGCGTCATCGACTCCCCCATCACCAGACGCAGCACGTCCTGATGTTGAGCGCCCAGCGCCATGCGAATCCCAATCTCGTTGGTACGCTGAGCCACGCTGTACGACATCAGGCCGAACAGGCCGATCGACGCCAGCAGCAACGCCAGCGCGCCGAACATCGCGTAGGCCTGCGCAAAGACGCGTTCCTGCCCCAGCCGCTTCTCGATCTGTTCGACCTGGGTGGTGATGTTCATCAGCGGCAGGTTCGCGTCGATCTGACGCACGGTTTCGCGGATCGCGCCGATCGAGGCCAGCGGATCGCCGGCCGTCCTGACGTGAAACACCATGCTTGGCACACGCGACTGCAGCTGCGGAACGTACAGTGTCGGCGGTACGGCGTCGCGGACGCTGTCGTATTTGGCGTCGCGCAGGACGCCTACGATTTCCAGCTGACCGGCATTCTCGATACTGCTGCCGATGTGCTGGCCAATCGGGTTCTCGTTCGGGAAATACTTGCGTGCCGCGGTTTCGTTGATGACCGCCACCTTCTGCGCCTGCTGATCGTCGTGTTCCGAAAAACCACGGCCCGCACGAATCGGCATCTCCATCGTCTCGAAAAAATTGGCGGAGATCACGAGACGATTGATCGAATCGCGCTGGCCGTCCGCATACATGCGGCCGTGGACGAAGATGCTGGTCGAGTTGACGGCTGACGACAGCAACTGGACGTTCGCGATCGCGGTCTCCCGGACTCCTGCGACGGCATCGAGACGGTCGCGCATCTCGCGGTACAGCGCGATCGTGCGTGCCTCGTCGTATCGATTCAGTGACGGATTGACGCGAAACACCACCAGGTTCCGTGTGTTGAAGCCGACATCCACGTTGCGCAGGTTCTGCAGCGTCCGCAGGAACAGGCCGGCCGCAATCAGGAGCACCAGCGAAATCGACACCTGCACGACCAGCAGCGCTTTGCTGAGGAAGCTTCGCGACGCCACCACCGACCGACTGCTGTCCTTCAGGGATTCGTTGACGTTCATCCCGGTGGCGCGCAGCGCCGGCGCGATCCCGAACACCAGACCGGTCACGCCGGTCACCGCCAGGACGAACGCCAGGACCCGCCAGTCGAGCGGCGCCGGTTGACCGGCATTGCCGGGCAGCAGCTGCTGACCCCAGCGGCCGATCAGGATGCCGAGAGCGCCGCCCATTGCCGCCAGCAGCAGACTTTCGGTCAGCAGCTGGCGAACCAGCCGGCCTCGGGTCGCGCCGAGCGACAGCCGGATCGAAATCTCCCGATGTCTGGTCGCGGCACGTGACAGCAGCAGATTCGCGACGTTCGCGCACACGATCAGCAGAATCAGGACGACGACCACGCTGAGGATGGTGACCGCGCTCTGATCCTGGACGTTGACGTCATAGAAACCGCGGCTGCCGGAGTCCACCTTCAGGTGCGGTACCTCAGTCCGATTGCGGTTCCTCGAATTCGCCCGCCCTTCCGCGGAGAGTGTCCCGAGGTAGGCATCGAGACCGGAGCGCGCGGTGTGCTGAAACACGCCATCGAAGTTGGCCTGGACCTGGGATGCGGTCGCACCAGGCTTTAGCCGTCCCATCACCTGCAACCACCACGTCGTCGGCTGCTGCAGGCGTGGCGGCGGCATCGGATCGCCCGGCAACGGTGAACCGACGTTGGTCAGCGCCGAATCCAGCGCCAGCGGGACAGCGATGTCCGGTTCGTCACGAACCGCCTGCTGCGCATCAGACAGCGTCGTCATCACGCCGACGATGGTGACGGGAGCGTTGTTGATGTGGACCACGCGGCCGACAACGCCGGGGGCACCTGCGAAGCGGGTATGCCAGTACCTCGAACTGATGACGGCGACTGGCGGCGCGGCCGGATCGTCGTCTTCAGGGACGATGGTCCGTCCCGGGTTCGCAGTGAGGCCGAGCATCCGATAGTAATTGCCGGACGCGATGAACGTGGTCGCGAGTTCTGCCTGGCCGGCGACCACGACGTTGGTGCGGCCATACGGCGCGCACGCAAACAGATCTGCCAGCGTCTGGTTGTCGGCGACGAACTGACGGAACATCGGATAGGAGAACGTCGACCGCACCGGCAGGCCCGCGGCGTCCTTGTTCGAGAAGCCGTACTCGCTGGAGTCGGTGACCATGTCGTTCTTGCCGGCCCACTTCAGGCGAACCAGCGAGTCGGGATCCCTGACCGGGAGCTTGCGCAGGAACAGGCTGTTGACGGCGCTGAACAAGGCCGCGTTTGCGCCGACGCCCAGCGCCAGCGACACGACGACGACGGCCGTCCACACTTTGTCGCGCAACAGAGTCCGGATGCCGTGCCGCAGGTCCTTCAGCATTTCTAGCTCGATTGTCTCGCGTTAGACGTTCAGCAACCGTGGAAGGTTGGCTACCACCCGTGGTCGGTCATTTCATGGTTTTCTGATGACTTCGCCACCCTTCATCACGAAGATGACGCGCGACATCTCCGTAATGTCAGCGAGAGGATCGCCGGCAACAGCGACGAGATCGGCAAACTTGCCCGTTTCTATCGCGCCTACGTCGGCCGGCCACCCAATCAGGTCCGCCGCCACCGTCGTCGCGGCACGCAGTGCCTGCACTGGCGACATGCCCCATTTGACGAGGTATGCGAACTGATCGCGCTGCGTGCCATGCGGGAAGGGGCCAGCGCCGCTACCGAACGGCAGTACCACCCCAGCGGCGAGTGCTTTCTTGAAACTCTTCTCCATCATTTGCCAGCGGCTATTACCGAAGCGCTCCTGTTCCCGGGCATTCTCCATGCTCAGGTCGAACATGGTGACTGTGAGCGGACGTCGCCGCTCCACCAGCATCTTGAGCGCTGCATCATCAAGATCGATGCCGTGCGTCGGCACATCGACGCCGCCCTCGATGCAGTTATGGAGGCCCTCGCCTCCGTATGCGTGGCACGCCACCTTCAGCCCCTCGCGATGAGCCTCATCGACAAGCGCCTGCGTTTCCTCGAGCGTAAATGTTGGCGTGACGGCGATGGTCCCGTCTGACTTCAGCGTGTAGGCATCGGTGCTGTAGATCTTGATCCAGTCGACGCCAGCGCGTTTCTGCTCGCGGACGACTTCCCGTACGGCTGCCGGGCCCTTGGCGATCTGTGCACCGAGGGCCGAGAGTCCGAAGCCTTCGAGAAGAGGAATTGGTCTCTGGGTCTTCTCGGCACTGACGATCCCAGGCCCCGCTACCTGCATCCGCGGGCCCTGGACGAGACCGTTGTTGATCGCGTTCCTGAGATCAACCGTACCGAACCAGCCACCATGCGTCATCAGATCCACGATTGTGGTGAAGCCCGCGTTCAGGTCGCGCTGCGCGTTGATCAGTGCGACCAGCTCCCGGTACTGCAGTGGTTGGTTCAAGCCGAGTGGGCCTGGACCGGCCGGCCCGAGACCGGCTCCTCCTGGTCCAGTGATCGGATTGCCGTCCATCGTGTGCAGATGCGTGTCGATCAATCCAGGCAGCACGGTGGCGCGACTCAAATCGATCGTTTGCGCGCCGGCCGGAATCTCGAGGTTGGCGCCGACGTTGATGATCCGATCGCCACGTATCAGAACGACCTGATTGACGCGAAGGGTCCCGGACCGAGGGTCGAACAAGCGCCCTGCGCGAACGGCGAGCGTCTGCGCCGACGCGCGCTGAGAAGGTGGCGGCGGCACCCAGGCTGACGGAAGAGCGTTCACGACAGACTGGCCCGCGGCCGGCACGCGAAAGAACGCCGTCGCGAGGATGAACACTCCCACCAGAAGCACGTAGGCTTCCCGTGCTGTTGAAGTTGACCGCCTCATAAGTCCTCTTCTTGTTGCTACAAGGCCTCGGCCTGGGCCTGCTGACGCGGCGGCGCGAAGCCACCAAGGGCGACGTGATGGTGTAGCTGCCGATTGGGAGAGCGGTCAACTGGAAGCGACCGCTGTCGTCGGCCTGACGCTCGGCAACTGCGGCTCGTGCCTTCAGCGCTGCGCTGTCGTGTCGTGTTCGTCGGTCTTCAGCATCGCCGTGATGATGCGCTTGGGCGTGTAGCCGACCGGAATCTTCGTCACCAGCTTCATCGCCTTCACATCGACAACCGCGGTCACGTCTTCACCGGCGACACCGACATACATGCTCTTGCCGTCCGGCGTGAAAGTCAGCCACTCGGGCCCCAGACCCACGTCCACTTTGCCGAGAAATTTGAGATCGGGCATCGAGTAGCAATAGGCATAGCCGAACCACTTGCTGGTGGCCCATAGCGTCTTGCCGTCAGGCGTGATCCCGATTCCGTGCGACGGCGAGCCCTGGACGCCATCGAGATTCTTCACCCGATCGGGACTGTCGGGCAGCGTGATTCGGTTGATTTCCTGGTGCGTCGCGAAGTCGACGACCGCGAAACCGTGCAACTCTGAAATCTGCACGTACATGCGCCTGGTAGACCCATCCGGATTCTTCTCAAACGCAATCGGCCTGACCCCGCCATCGAACGTCATCACCCACTCGGGCTCTTCCGTCTTCTGGTTGATGACGGTCAGCGTCTTGCCGGCGACCGATCCGGCGATGACGTACTTGCCGTCAGGCGTGATGAACGTGTTGTGGACCGCGCCCTTGATCGGGATGCTCTTGGCGTTGGTGAGCGTCGCCGTATCGATGACGTCAACCGCGCCTGGCGCGACCGCGACGGCCACATACACCCGAGCGCCATCCTTGCTGATCGCCACGTTGTTGGGGTGCCCGCTCAGCGGAATCCGCTTGATCACTTTCAGGCTCACGGCATCCACCACGTCGAGCGTACTCGCCGATTCGTTGGTGACGTAGAGTTTGCTGCCGTCAGGCGCCGCCGAGGCGCCGTGATTCGCCTCGATGTCATGAATAATCCCGACGACTTTGTTGGTGGCGGGATCGATCACACTGACGGTCGTGCCCGCCGAGTTGGTCTGGACGATGCGTAGCGCCGGCGACTTCGCTCGCAGGGGCGAAGCCAGCACCAGCACGGTTACCAGTGCGCACAGAACACCACGCATCGTGTATTTTCCAATCGCCATTGACGTGTCTCCTCTATGCCCGGCGAACCGTGTCCGCCGCCGACTGCTCGCTATCTGGCGGCCGAACTGAGAGTCTGCCCCTTGACCCACGCGGCGAGCACCTGCCATTCGGGATCGCTTTGCGAGGTCCAATGCTTACCGCCGGTATGAAACGGATCGCCGCCGGCCGACGCCGCGAGCGGGTGCATCAAGAGCCGGCTCGCCAGTGGGTCGCCTGGCGAGACCAGACGCTTCAACGCGTCGAAATTCCTGCGTGATTCCTCGTCGGTCCACGAGGTGACGCCCGGCGCCAGCCGCACCAGTCCGAGCGGCGGTCCGTGGCACGTCACACAGCGGGCGTGTTCGCCGCGGGTCGCCGTAAAAATCGGCTGCACCCGGACCTTGTAGAAATCGAAATCGAGTGCGGGTGGCGACGCTGCGGTGGCGGTGGATGCGACCTTGCCGGCGCGGACCCAGCCGGCGATGGCCTGCCATTCGCTGTCGTCCTGCGACGCCCAGAATTTTCCGCCCGTGTGAGTGGCGTCACCGCCGGCGTCCTGCGCCAGCGGATGCCGAAGCAGCGGACTCTTCATCGGATCGCCTGGCGTCGCGAGACGGCTGACGACCTCGAAGTTCTGGCGGGACTGCTGATCGGTCCAGGCGGTCGCGCCGGCGGCGAGCGGCTGCAGTCGCATCCGCGTCGCCATCCTGGTATGACACTCGAAGCAGGCGTTGCCGCTGCCTTCAGTCGGCGCGCGCGGCTTCAAGAACACCGGTTCCACGGTACTCTTGTAGATCTCGAACGAGAACGGCGACGGAACGGCGGTCGCGGCTATGGTTGTCGCCGGCCGCGCGGCACCGCCGCGCACCCATGCCGCCAGCACCTGCCATTCGGGATCGTTCTGCGACGACCAATGCTTGCCGCCGGTGTGAAACGGATCGCCGCCGGCCGACGCCGCCAGCGGATGCATCAGCAGACGGCTTGCGGTCGGGTCGCCGACCGCCACGAATTTGGCGACCGACTCGAAGTTCCTGCGCGACTCCTCCTCGGTCCACATCGTCTGCCCCGCGGCAAGATGCTGCAGGCGCAGCTGACCCGCGCCCGGCGAATGACAGGTGATGCAGCGCGCGTGCTCGCCGCGAGCGGCGAGAAAAATCGGCTGCACCTGCGTCCTGAACACCTCGAAATCGAGCGACCCAGCGGGGCTGACCGGCGGCTGCGACGCTGCGAACCACGAAACGATCCAGACGAGGAAGGACGCGACGGTCATCGTGTGCCGCTCCCGGCCACGGTGACTGTGACATCCACCGGCACCGGGAAAATCGTGTCGTCTGCATAGCCGCGAAGGACATAGGTGCCGGGCGCGCTGAACTGAACCGTGGTTGACGCCTTGCCGTCCTTCACCGCCACCTTGTTTGGATCGAAGGTCACATGGCTGGCATCACCGCGATAGACGACCCAAATCACGCCGAGCGCCATACCGGGATCGAGCCTGACGACCGCCTGTGTGAGCGGGCTCTCGCGTCGCGGACCGGCTGGTGCGCTGGCGGCAGCTGCGCGGCCGGCGCTGATGATGGCGCCGTCAGAATCGCGAATCGGCGCCGCGGCCGCGCGTCCTTTCCGCGGCGGCGGCAGTCCATCGTCGGTGACTTCGACCGTCAACGACAATTTCTCGGAGATCGTCGCCGATCGGGTTGGAGATCCGATCAGTTTCGCGGTCGGCGGTTCGTCTTCGTCCCCGAGTTCGCCGGCTCCTCCCCGATTCTCCTGGTAGACGCCAGTGTCCAGTTCCCAGATCGGCCACAGCGAACCGAACGCCTTCTCGGTTTTGCCGCGCGACACCAGCGTCCAGACCAGATCCTTTTTGCCCCAGTCTTTGGGGACGCGGACCTTGAACACGAACTGCTGCCGGCGATTGTAGAAGTGCGTCGGTTGTCCCTGATCGACGCCGCCCGGCTCGAAGCTGTTGTTCGGCCCGACCGGAATATCGAGCGGTTCCTCGTAGTTCCGGTTCATGTAGCCGTACACCATGTTGAAGGAGCCGTCGGCATTGCGTTCCCACCCTTCGAACACGGGGACAACGTCTTGGCCGACCGCGTAGCGGGTCTGGGCGAGCGGCGACACCGATGCACCGAGGATGAGCAGGCCAAGCAGGCCGCCCTGTCGCCATCGCCTCCAGTCGATCATCACGACACCGGCTACTGCTGGCCGGCGGTGTTGGCCGCCGTCTTCGCAGCGGTTCGGGCCGCGACTTCCGCGGCGAACTCACCGTCGGACATCGTGTAGTAGGTCAGCCAGTGACGCGACATGTCGTCGGTCGTGCGATTGCCGAAGCCAACCCAGTTACGGGGGTCAGGGTTGTACTTGTTGGCGACCGAGTTGTCGTGCCAGCTGGTGACGTGGATGATCGTTCCCGCCGGCAGCAGCGGTGCGACATCGTCTGCGTAGTTGTAGACGATCTGCCAGTTGAAGTCGTAGTTCACGCAGTTGAACTGCTCGGTCATCATGTTCGGATAGATCGCTTCGATGCACTGGCGCTTGCCGCGGTTGTGCATGTGCGCCATGAAGCCGACCAGCCGGGCGTTCTTGTCGATCTTGTAGTACGCCTCGCTGCGCACGTTGTCGGCGCCGGCCGGGATGTCGAGGTCGTCCTGATTCGGCGCGAGGATGGTCGTGATTACGTGTTTCGGCACGTAACCTTTCGGGTAGAAGATGATGCCGACGCTGGTCTGGTCGTTCACCGGATGACCGATGGCGTGGTAGTGCATGTTGAAGCGAATCTTCGCACCCGCCTTCATCAACTTGCCCGATCCTTCGGTGAAGATGTCGCCGTTCTTGCCGACCGCGTACTCGACCAGCGTACCGCCGCTGTCGCTGCCGTCTTCGTTGATCAGGCTCTCGACCGCGTGATGCACGACCTTGATCGCCGCCGGCGACGGCTTGGCTTCGACGGCTTTGATGTAGCGATCTTCGGTCAGGCCCGAGTCCGCGGTGAAATTGCCCCACCAGTCTGCGGCTTCCGGCTTCACTTCAAAACTGCGCGGCATCGAGATGATGAGATCGGGCTTTCCGATGTGCCACTTCGACGAATCATCGAACACCTTCGCGACTGGCATGTCCGCGAGATTGCCGCGCGGCGCGCCGGCATCCACCCACGAGGTAATCGTCGCGATTTCCTTGTCGCTCAATGACGGGTCGTCTTTGAATTTGCGGATGCCGACCTGACGATCGACGTGCCACGGCGGCATCTGGCGCTGTTCGACGCGCTGCTTGATCGAGCGCGCCCACGGCCGCGCGTCCTCGTAGGTGATGAGCGCCATCGGCGCAATCGAGTCGGGTCGGTGACAGTTCTGGCAGGAACGCTGCAAGATCGGCGCGACGTCTTTGGTGAACGTCACCGGGCTCGCAGGGACGGCTTGGCCGATTGCCGCAACCCGCCCGCCGGGCATCACCGATACAGCGCTTGCGGCTACGACGAAGACACCGAGTGCACTTGCGAACGGCCTGACGCCCATCACTGCCTCCTGGGGGACAATTCGCACCTGGCGCCGCTCTCTGGTGGCGCGTTGCCCACAATACTCTCGGCACCCCGCCGGGCTCAATACCCGAAACAGGGCCGTCAGGTCACCGCGCCAAGTATTTCAGCAATTTTCCGCAGGGAATCAGCGAACGTCGCAGCCGAATGCTCGAATTGAGGAAGGAACCGGCAAGCCTCAGAACTTGAAGCGCGCGCCAAACCAGGCGGTCGTGGGCGCGCCGGGCGCGTAGAACGTGGCCTGCTGGAGCGGAAACTCGCCGCCGACCGCCGGAAACGGACGGGCGACGAAATTGCCGATCGCGGTGAAGCCGGTCGGTCCTAGCTGCGCCGCTGTGTAGTAGTGCGTGTCGAACAGGTTGTTGATTTGCGCGACCAGTTGCATCCACGACAACAGCTGATACCGGGCGCCGAGATTGACGACGGCGTACGCCGGCGAGGTGCCGGGGCCGAGGTAGTAGACGCCGTCAGGCTGATGCTGGTTGTTCTCGTTGCCGCGTGCGTACGACGATGACACCGACACGAGCCCGAGGTCGAGGGACAGCTTCGTCGTGGCCTGGATGTCCACGGACAGCTTGAGTGAGTTGCGAGGCATGAGCGGAAGGCGGTCGCCGGGGGCGATGTCGATGGTGCCTTCGAGCCCTTTTCCGCCGTCGAGTGCGCTGCTGTTCGTGCTGTTCCCCGTACCGTCGATCGTCTCCGCACTCTGATACGTCGCATCGAGATACGTATAGCCGGCGCCGACGTCCAGCCGCCCGATGCGATCGTTGAATCCGAGCTCGATGCCCTGACGACGGGTGCGACCGAAATTCTTGAAGTAACCGAATCCGGTCTGCATCGACGAGACGAACAGAATGTCGTCCGTGTTCACCGCATGGAAGAAGCCGGCGTTCCACGTGAACGCCGCGGTGTTGCCTCGGATGCCAGCTTCCACGGTTCGCGTCACCACCTGATTCAGCGGCGGATCGCCGGCCATCGCATTTGGCAGCTTGCACGGCTCGTTCGGATCCGCACAGCCGAGTTCGATCGAGGTCGGCGCCCGGCTGCCCTCGCTGTAACCGGCGTAAAGGTTGACCGACCGCGACGGACCGAAGGTGAGGCCCGCGGCCGGATTCAGACGGTCGTAGACGTAGTCGCCATCGAGCGATCCTGGGCCGCCACCAGGCTGGATGTTGTCGCGATTGGTGATACCCGATCGGTTGTAGCGAGCCGAGACGGTCGCATGCCAGGCATTGCCAATCGAGAGCGTGTCGGTGGCGTAGACACTCCAAATCGTGATGCGGCCGTTCAGATCGACGCGCGTGTCGTACGGCACGCCGTCGACGTTGCCGCCGGTCACTCCACCGTCAGCGTAGGCGTCGACGCCGGTGATCGACCGATCAGGATTCAGATAACCGAGCTGAGTGGATTGCTGGAAGGCGACGCGACTACCATCGCCGCCGCCTCCGGCGGTGAACTGGTTGTGCGTGCCGTGCGTCGCCGAAGTGGCGGTGACTTGCCCGAACGCACCGTAGTTGTGTTGTGCGGTATGGGTCGTATTCAGCAAGCCATTGCACTTCTCGCCAGGCTCGTCATTCAGCAGCACGTTACCGATGCAGCGCCAGAACGGAAACGGCGTGTTCGAAGCGTTTGCGCCGCTCGCCGGCACTCCGGTGTAGCCGGCCGCCGCCAGCGCCGCACGTTCGGCAGGGCTCGGTTGATAGAGCGACTGATCGAGCGAGTCGTCGTTGATATCACCGTTGAACGCATTGGTTCGAATGTCGCGGTAGTAGGCGTTGCCGGACCAGGTCACGGTCTTGCTGGGACTGTGTTTGATCGTCAGGTTGAAGAATCCAGCCCGGTTGTCGGTGGTGTCCGGAATCGTATAAACGCTGGCGTAGTCGCTCGCGAGCAGGCGCTGTTCCTGCAGACCGTTGCCGGTAAGCGAATTGTCCGCATACGAACCGCTCAGCGCGAGATCGGTCCTGATGGTGTGCCACCCGAGCTTGCCGAACAATTGGCCCACGTTGGACGGCGACGCCTCGCGCCAGCCATCTTCGGCGAACAGATTCCCGGCGAGATACCAGTTCAGGCCCTCGGTATGGCTTCCCCCGGTTTCGAACTCGATGGCGCGACGCGCGTTGCTGCCGTAGATCGCCTGCACGGAGGTTCCGGCGTTGCTCCGGCCGTCCTTGGTCTGGATCGCCAGGGCCCCACCGAGCGTATTGAGGCCGAACAGCGGATTGGAGCCCGGCATCAGCGTGATCGATCCGATTGCAATCCTCGGGATCAGATCCCAGCTGACGACATCCCCGAACGCCTGATTGAGGCGAACGCCGTCCATGTACATCGATAGCCCCTGCGGAGTGCCAAGCAGCGGCGACGCGGTAAAGCCGCGGTAGCTGATGTCTGGCTGGAACGGATTGCCCTGCATCTCATTGACGAAGACGCCGTTCATTCGCCGGTTCAGGAAATCCCCCAGATCGAGGGCGCCGCTGGCATCGATATCGCGCGACAACGCGGTCTGCGCCGGCGCAGGAATTTCTTCCAGCAGGAGGTCGAGACCAGGCAGCGGCGTGGCCCCGATCACCTCCAGCTTGAATGCGGGCGGCGGCTGGTCCGCAGCCGGCGGCGCTTGCGCCAGGAGGGTGGCCGGTAGGAAGAATAAGGCGACCAGGGCAATGAACGAGGCTGAACGCGCGCGAATCACCTGTGGCAGGTACCCGCCGTGTAGATTCCCTTGACAGCCGTTTTGTTCACCTTTTATTTTCGAATCGAACGGCATCGAGGCCGTTGGGTACGCGTTCCGCCAGCCGGCCTCCATGTAGAATCAGCGTCACGCGCATGCCTGCGTCGAACGCACCGTCGCTCGTCCACGTGCCACTGCTCGGCGCGCTAGACGACTCGAATCAAACGGCCGAGTCGATTGAGCGGGAGGTGCTCCTCCTCTTTGACCGGTGCGCACCATCGCTGCTGCGCTATCTCGCGTCGCTGGGGTTCACCGCCGACGAAACCGAGGACATCGTCCAGGACGTGTTCCTCGCTCTATTTCGCCATCTCAGTCTTCGGCGTTCGCGCAGCCACTTGAAGGGTTGGCTCTTCCAGGTCGCTCACAATCAGGCGATGAAGCACCACGGACGGCGTCAGCGACAGCGACGTCTGGCGTGCGAAGACGAGGCGGCGATCGCCGCCTATCCTGACCCGGCGCCGGACGCTGAGTCTCGACTGATTGATCAACAGCGCCGTCGACGCCTGGCGTCAGTCGTCAATGCGCTGCCCGAACGGGATCGCCGGTGTCTCTTCCTTCGGGCCGAAGGCTTGCGGTATCGCGACATCGCCGCCACGCTGGGCATCTCGCTCGGCGGCGTGGCGAAAATCGTGGCACGGTCCATGGCGCGCCTGGTCAACGCGGACACGAGGTGATTTGACATGCCTCACCAGCTACGGAAATCGACACCGCATCCGACAGACGAGGCGCTCCAGCGCGCGATCGACCACGAACTGCCGCAGTCGCAGGCACTCGAGGTCGATCTGCATGTCGCTTCCTGCGAGGCCTGCCGACGACGACGTGAGCGGTTGGAATCCGTTTCCACCGATCTAACAGCCGTCGATTTGGGCGTGAGCGGCGAGGCCAGTCGGCGCACCGCGGAACTGCGCGCCAAGCTGGCCAATACGATGGCGACGATGCCTGAACCGCGCGCGACCTGGTTCCCTGCGTCGGCGGCGACGACAGCGGCGCTCTTCGCCGCCGTGATCGGTCTCTCGGCGGTCCTGTGGTTCCGGTCCGGCATGCCTCAGCGGGACAACACGTCAGCGTCGATTGAACCAGCGGCCAGACCAATCCGTGCATTGACGCCCGGCGCCGTGCAGCCGATCGGTGTCGCCGAACTCTGCGCCGGACGGACACCCCCTCGTGAAGCCGTGGCACCTGAGATTCGTCAGGCAATCCTCCACGACTACCAGATGGACACGGTCAGACCAGACGAGTACGAGCTCGATTACCTCATTACACCGGAGCTCGGCGGATCCAGCGATCGTCGGAACCTCTGGCCGGAGCGGTACGCGTCGCGGGTGTGGAACGCTCGCGTCAAAGACGACCTTGAACGTCTGTTGCCTTCGCTGGTCTGCCAGGGGACGCTCGATCTGGCGACCGCGCAGCAGGACATCGCCACCGACTGGATTGCGGCGTATCAGAAATATTTCCACACCGATCGGCCGCTTCAGAACCGTGGCGGCCATGCTGCAGACAACGATCGGGACGATCGTGATGTGGCGCTGATGTCGCTGGCGATACCGGCAGGGGCTTCGCCATGGCGATGAGCCGCATCCCTGAACAAGGCTCGTACAGAAGGTAGCTACTTATGCGCATGTCTACGATCAACCGCTCGGCTGCGACCGTGGCGGCGATGTTCTCTCTGGCAATCGCCACCACCGGGTGCGGCGCCGCAACACCGGCTCCGCCTGCAAGCACGCAAGTCGCGGCCACGCCCGTCGAGCCGGCGGCACCGAAGATCCCAGCCGTCGGCTTATATGTGACCAACGAATCGTCGGGCGACCTGACGATCATCGATGCCGCCTCGCTCGCGCCAGTCGGAACGATCAAGCTCGGAAAGCGGCC
>DASXGC010000382.1:0-9065 GCA_036489235.1 Vicinamibacterales bacterium | reverse complement strand
CGGCGGTGTTTGGTGGCCTGTTCGTAAGCGTAGGCGAGCTTGATCAGCGTCGGCTCGCTCCACGCGCGACCGAAGAACGAGATGCCCACCGGCAGACCCCGCACGAAACCGCCGGGCACGGTGATGTGGGGATAACCTGCGACCGACGTCACCGTGGACGGTGAGGCGCCGCCACCACCGCTGTCGCCGTTGACCAGATCGATGAGCGATGGCGGACCGCTGGTCGGCGCCATCAGCGCGTCGAGGCGGAACTTCGCGAGCACCGCATCGATGCCGAGGGCTCGCGACAGTTGATGGTTTTTCGCGAGTTCGGCCTTGTATTTCTCACTGGTGAGCGGCCCCTTTTTCTCGGCCATCACCATCAGTTCCTGAGCGAAGTACGGCATCTCCTGTTCCTTGTGGGCGTCGTTGAACGCGATCACATCCGCCAGGGAGTGCACCGGCGATGCCGGTCCGAGCCAGGTCAGGTACTTCTTCAGGTCGGCCTTGAATTCGTAGAGCAGGACGTCGAACTCGCTGTCGTCGAACTTGCCGAGCGTCGGGATGTTCGCCGGGTCGACGATGATCGCACCCTGCTTTTTCACGTCCGCGATCGCCGCTTCCGCGATCCGATCGGCGGCCGGGCTGTAGCCAAACAGCCGGTTACGCACGATCCCGATGCGTGCACCTTTCAGCCCGTTGCTGTCGAGTGACTTCGTGTAGTCCCGCAGACCCTTCCGCGTACTGTCCTTGGTCGCCGTATCGTCTGGATCCGTGCCGCTCATGGCGCCGAGCAGGAGCGCGGCGTCGGTCACGGTCCGCGTCATTGGACCGGCCGTGTCCTGGCTGTGCGAGATCGGAACGATGCCGCTGCGGCTCAAGAGACCCAGCGTCGGCTTGATGCCGACCAGCGAGTTGTTGTTCGAGGGCGAGACCACCGAGCCGTCGGTCTCGGTTCCGACCGCGATTGCGGCCAGGCTCGCTGCGATCGCGGCACCGGAACCCGAACTCGAACCCGAGGGATTGCGGTCGAGCGCGTATGGATCGTGGGTCTGGCCGCCGCGGCCGCTCCAGCCGCTCGTCGAATGGGTGGAACGGAAGTTCGCCCACTCGCTCAAATTGGTCTTTCCCAGGATGACCGCGCCGGCCTGACGCAGACGCTGCACGATGAAGGCGTCTCGCGGCGGCGTGATGCCGGCCAGCGCCATCGAACCGGCGGTCGTCATCATGCGATCCGCGGTCGCGATGTTGTCCTTGAGCAGGATCGGGACGCCATGCAGCGGTCCACGGGGGCCGCGGCTCTTACGCTCGGCATCGAGGCTGTCGGCAATGGCGAGCGCCTCGGGGTTGAGCTCGATGATGCTGTGGAGTGACGGACCGCCGCGGTCGATCGCCTCGATGCGGGCGGTGTATTTCTCGACCAGTGATCGCGCCGTCTCCTGACCGGATTGCATGCGTTGCTGCAGGTCGGCGACAGTGGCTTCTTCGAGTTCGGACGCCGGGCGCGGAGATACGCCTCGAGACGATGATGGCGCCTGCGCCGATGGCCAACTGAGAAACAGTAACGAGACAAGTAGCACACGAATGGTGTGGGTCATTCGGCATCCTCGCGGCGCAAGCCTCGCGTGACTACGCCTTCGCGCTCGCGGCGATGGATTGCGCGACGAAGCTCTCGATTTCGGGCGCCGGCCTCGCGCCGGTCGTCCGGGCGATCTCCTTGCCGCCAGCGAAAATCGCCAGGGTCGGGATCGATCGGATGTTGAAGCGCTGCCCGAGGTCCGACAGTTCGTCGGTGTTCACCTTGACGACAACGACCTGTCCAGCCTGATGTGCCGCCACTTTCTGCAACTCGGGCGCAACCATGCGGCATGGGCCGCACCAGGGCGCCCAGTAATCGACCACAACCGGGAGCGACGAGTTGGCGACCAGCCGATCAAAATCCTCCGTCTTGTGCACCTCGATCGGAACGCCTGGTGCGGTCAGCGAGGTCTTGCACTCGCCGCAGCGGACCGCGTCGCCGAGCCGCTCGAATGCGAGTCGATTGTGTTTGCCGCACGATGCGCAGGTCACGACCACGCCGCGATCGTCGATGTCTATCCCCGCCATGTCACCTCATTTCGCTCGATCGCATCCGCGCCTCGATCAGTTCCCGTGCGTCGACCGTTTTTTCGGCGGCGCGGGAGCGGCGGTCCGGCTGACCGCGTCGGCGAGCAATGCGACGCTGATCGCATACGAATGCGAGCAGTTGTACTCGAGCAGTGTGTTGTAGTTGTTGTAGACCAGAAAGTGTCGCGTCGTGCCCGAGACCAGCGAGCCCTCGAGTCCGCTCTTGGGCAGCGGTTTGCCGCCCGGCAGACGAACCCCAAGAGCTTGCCAGCGGTCGAGCGGCATCGCGATAGTCATGTCCCTGGCCGCCCGGCACGATCCGTCGCGCCGCGCGACGTCGCCGGCAATCCGGCGCGCAGCTTCCGGCGTCACTTTGACTTCGCGACCCCAGCTTTCGTCGGCCTTCCAGCCGTGGCCTTTCAGATAGTTGGCGATTGACGCGAACACGTCGGCCGGCGTGGACCAGATGTCGCGGCGGCCGTCGCCGTCGAAGTCCTCCGCGTACTGCAGGTAGCTCGACGGCATGAACTGGACCTGACCCATGGCTCCGGCCCAGGATCCGCGCATGCTGGAGAATTCGATGTCGCCCCGGTTCAATATTTCGAGCGCCTTGAACAGCTCACCTTTAAAAAAGGTCGAGCGCCGCGGATCGTAGGCGAGCGTTGCGAGCGCCGCCACGGTCGGGCGCACGCCGCTGAAGTGGCCGAAGTTCGACTCCATACCCCAGATGGCGACGATGATCTTCGGCGGGACACCGTAGCGCTCACTGACCTGATCGAGCAGCGCTTTGTGCTCGGCGAACTTGTCACGGCCGGTGGCGATGACCTTCGGCGTCACCAGCCGCGCCACGTACTTCTCGAGCGACAGCACCGCTTCGGCCTGCGCGCGATCGCGCTCGATGACCACGGGCACCGGTTCGTCGATCTGACCGAGCGCCTCGTCCACGATTTCCTGACGGATACCCTGGGTCAGCGCTTCGGCGCGGATGCCGGCGAGAAACTCTGAGAACGATGGCCGGGGCTGAGTGGCGTCCGGCGCCGGCGGCGGCGCCTGGAGCGCCGCCGAGACGGTCAGGAGTGCTGAAATCAGGACGACACGCACGTCAGCAGTGTACGACAGGCGGGACGAGACTCAGAGATTTCTTGGGACACGGAGAACTCAAACCACTGAGGCACGGAGAGCTCAAACCACCGAGACACTGAGTCACGGAGAGTTCTTCCCGTTCGCCGGAATAAAACGAAGAGGGTTGCGTCGCACGACGCCGCAGCGGCGGCGCGAGCCAGCAGGACGCCAGAGAAATGTGACCGCTTGGCTTCCTGTTCGTTCACATTTCCTGGCGTCCTGCTGGCTCGCTCGCGACCGGGCTCCGCCCGGCCGCTCGTGCGACGTGTGATGACAGCCTCCGTGTCCCGGCGACTCGGTGGTCTGACCGAGCTGCCGTTTCCGCGAGCTCCGCCGCCCTCAGTGCGCCGCAATCGGTGCGCCGCTCTTGGGTCGCTTCATCAGCAGCACCAGCGGGATGATCGCGAGGAACAGGACTCCGAGCAGCTGGAAGATGCTGACAAAAGACACCATGGTTGCCTGGCGCTGCACCATCCCGAACACCGCGGCGTAGGCGCGCTCGGTCGCGGTGGTGATGTCGGCGCCGGCGGCCATGAAGCCGGCCTTCAGCTGGTACAGGATCGACTGCGACGAGGGATCGAACGCCGTCACGTTCGATCCCAGCATCGAGGTCGTCTTCTGGTTGTTGCGGGCCAGCATCGTGCCGGTCATGGCGATGCCGACGCTGCCGCCGATATTGCGCATCAGATTGAACAGGCTGGTGGCGTTGCCCATCTTCTCGCGCGGAATCGAGTCCATCGACACCGTGGTGAGCGGCACGAACAGCAGCGACATGCCGACGCCCTGCAAAAGCTGCGGCCAGAAGATGTCCCAGTAGCCGGCCTGCAGGTTCAGCACCGACAACCACAGCAGCGTCAGGCCGCCGACGAACAGGCCGGCCGCCAGCAGTTTGCGGGCGTCGAACCGGCCGGTCATCAAGCCGGTGATCGGCATCATGAAGAACGATCCGATGCCGCGCGGCGCCATCGCGATGCCGGCCTGCAGTGGCGGATAGCCGAGCAGTGTCTGCAGCATCACCGGCAGCAGCACCATGCTGCCGTAAAGCACGAAGCCGACCACCGACATCAGGAACACGCCGACGGCGTAGCTGCGTTCCTTGAAGACCCGCAGATCGACGACCGGATCGTCCGTGGTCAACAGATGGATGACGAGGCTGACCAGCGTCACCGCGGCGATGATCGACAGCGTCAGGATGACCGGTGACGAGAACCAGTCGTCTTCCTGTCCCTTGTCGAGCACGAACTGCAGCGCGCCGATGCCGACCGCCAGCATGCCGATGCCCCAGTAGTCGACCCTGCGCGATTCGGCGCGCAGGTACGGCGGGTCGAAGATGTAGAGCTTGGTCATCACGATCGACGCGATGCCCACGGGAATGTTGATGTAGAACACCCAGCGCCAGCTGTAGCTGTCGGTCAGCCATCCGCCGAGCACCGGTCCCAGAATCGGCGCGACCACGATGCCGAGAGCCCAGAAGGCCATGGCCTTGCCGCGATCCTGCGGCGGGAACGCCTCGAGCAGCACCGCCTGCGACAGCGGCTGCAATGCGCCGCCGGTGGCGCCCTGCAGGATGCGGAAGAAGATCAGCGAGCCGAGCGTCGGCGCGAGGCCACACAGGAACGATGCGGCGGTGAAGCCGACCACCGACAGCATCAGGAGGTTCTTGCGGCCGAACACGCTGGCGAGCCAGCCGGTCATCGGCAGGATGATTGCGTTGGCGACGAGATACGACGTCAGCGCCCACGTCGCTTCGTCGATGGTCGACGACAGGCTTCCCGCGATGTGCGGCAAGGACACGTTGACCACGGTCGTGTCCAGCACTTCCATGAACGTGGCGAACATCACCGCAACCGCGATCAGCCACGGATTGATGTGTTTTTCTTCGGTCATGCCTTGCCTCGCTTCCGCCTCTGCTGTCCCCGTTCTCACGCCAGCCCAACGAAGATAGCGACGGGCTTTCAGTAGCGCCGACCCTGGGAGTAGCACGGGGCTTTCAGCCCCGCGTACCCGTTCACCGCGTATGAATCGTCGGCGTCGTCGACATGCCTGGACGGAGCAGGTGTTCGGGGTCCTGGCCCGGATCGAACACGATCTTGACCGGCACGCGTTGGACCACCTTCACGTAGTTGCCAGTCGCATTCTCGGGCGGCAGCAGGCTGAAGCGCGCGCCGGTCGCGCCGGAGATGCTGTCCACCTTGCCGGTAAATTCCTTGCCGAGCGCATCGACGTCGATGGTCGCTTTCTGGCCTGCTCGGATGTCGCGCAGCTGCGTTTCCTTATAGTTCGCAGTCACCCAGACATCGTCGAGTTCGACGATCGCGAGCAGCGGCTGTCCGGCCTGAACGACCTGGCCAGGATTGATTCCTTTTTTGCTCACCAGGCCTCGCGCCGGAGCCTTGACGATGGTGTATTGCAAGTTGAGCTCCGCTTGCGCGAGCGTCGCCTTGGCCTGCTGGACGTGCGCCTCTGCTGACGCCGCCCTCGCTTTGGTGGCGGCCAGTTGCGACGGTCCGGTTTGTGCGGTCGCCAGTTCAGCGTGGGCCTGGTCTTCGCCGGCCTTTGCCTGAACCAGTTTGCTTTCGGCGACGCGAATGCCGGCCTCGGATTCCGTCACCTGCGACCGCGCGGAGTCCACTGCCGCTTTCTGCGCCTCGGCAGCGGCGACCGCACCGTCGAACTGCGATTGTGACACTTCGTCCTTGGCGAGCAGGCCGCGCAACCGTTCGACGTCGCGCGCCGACTTCGTCGCGTTCGCTTCAGCTTCGCGCAGGCGCGCCTGCGAGGTGACGAGCCGGGCGCGCGCGGCCTCGACTTCCTTCTCGGCTGCCGCGACGCCGCCTGCCGCCTGCGCGATGCCGCCTCGCGCCGTGGTCACGTTGCTGGCGGTGGTGGTGCTCGTGATCGGCACGTTGCTCTGCATCGCGATCGCGACCGCCTCGGCGTCCGCCAGTTCGGCGCGCGCCTTTTCGACCGCGACCTTGTAGTCGCTGGGATCGAGTTCCACCAGCACCGCGCCGGCTTCGACCATCTGGTTGTCGTTGACGTTGACCTTGGTCAGCGTGCCGCCGACGCGTGCCGCGATCTGCGTCAGATGGGAGTCCAGCTGGGCATCGTCCGTGGATACCTCTCCGGCCGTTCGCCACAGCCAGAAGCCGATACCGGCCGCCGCCAGCACCACGACGGCGAGTCCGATGCGGACGCGTGGATTCTGCGTCCAGGAAGTGTTTTGAGCCGTTGCGTCTTCCGCCATTTAGCGCGTGCCTCCGAGATATTTTCGCGTCGCTTCTTCCGCATCGCCGAGCCCGCGGGCGAGCGCCGCCTTGCTGACGTTGTAGGTGTAGAGAGCCAGGATGTACTGATCGTTGGCGAGCGCCAGTGCCTCTTGCGCCTGGATGACCTCGATGTTGTTGGTGACGCCGGCGGAAAAACGATCCCGCGCCTGCACCAGTGTCGTCGCCGCCAGGTCCTTACCGTGCGTCGCAACCTCGAGCTGCTCGCCGTTGGCCTGTAAATCAAAAAAGGCCGTCCGGATGTCGTAGTAGATGCCGGACTTCATGTCCTCGACTTCGGAGCGCCGGTTGCGCAGCTCGGCGTCGGCCTGAACGGCTCGACCCTTGGTTTTGCCGGCGTTGAAGATCGGAATCGAGAGCAGGCCGGTCAACGTATAGGTGTAGTGCGAATCAGGAATCGACAAGCCGAGGTCGCCGTAGTCGGCATTGACATGCACCGACGGCAGCAGTTCGCCCGAGATCGCCGCGCGCGCCGACTCGGCGGCGTGGAGCCGTTCGAGCGCCGCCTGATAGTCGGGCCGAGCCTTGTAGGCGCGATCGAGAGCCTCTTCGAGAGGAATGTCGGGAATCGGCGCGTCCGGCAGCTCGTCCACGAGCGTGAAATTCTGGCCGACCGGCAAGCCAATCAAACGCGCCAGCCCCAGCTTCGTCTTTTCGAATTCATTTTGCGCGGCGGTGGCGCGCTGCTTCTGCGTGCTGAGCTGGACGTCGGCACGCAGCACGTCGATACCGGCGACCAGGCCGGCGGTCTTCAGGTCAGTCGCCTGAGTGAGCAGCGCCTGCGCGGTTTCCACCTGCGTGTGCGCCGACACCGCGCGCGCATCCGCAGCCATCGTGCGCAGGTAGGCGTCCGCAGCCACCAGCACGACCAGTTCCCGCGCGCTCTTGTACGAGTATTTCGCGGCCTCCAGGTTGTGGCGCGCCGCTTTCAGGTCGTTGCTGGCGTGCAGGTCGAGAATCGGCATAGAGACGCCGACGCGCGCGTCGAAGACGTTGAACGGTCCAACGATCGACGGAATGCCGTCTGGCAGCGGGAAGCCAAAGGCCGCCAGGTTGAGCACCTGTCGCGTCTCGGAGACGTGGCCGTTGATGTCGGGCATCAGGCCGGCCTTCGCCAGCAGCCTTGCGCCTTCGGCCTGGCTGATGCTCTCGGTCGCCGTTAGCACACCGAGGTTGTGCTCGAGCGCCCGGTTGATAGCGTCGAGGGCGGTCAGCTTGATCGACTCGGTCGTCAGAGTGCCGTAGGGCACACCTCGCTGGAACGGGCTGAGGGTGGTCTGACTCTGCGCCGGCGTCGCGGTTGCCAGCGTGGCGGCCGTGAACGCAGCCACCAGCATCAACGGAACGGCTCTCACGGAACTCCCTTTCCTATCCGCGCGATGAGCTCGTCGAGTTGGCGCGGCGGCGGGCCGTCGAAGAGCGAACAGCGGACAGCGTGACCGAAACGCGATCACGGAAACCTCTAGGGTACAACAGATCGTGCAGATGTGAAGCAGTTTGTCCGCGTCCCAATATCGTCACAACTTGGAGCCGAATGGATGCGTCTAAGGCTGAGATGAAATTGGGGCGCCTCCATGTGTATCTATTGATTGCGTCGCACATGGCGTTCCTGCCTGATCCTTTAGCGGCCCAGTCGGCGCTGTCGGGCCCTCGACTCACGATCACTCGCGCGACCGGACCAATTACGGTCGATGGCGACCTGTCCGACGAAGGTTGGAAGGGCGCGACGCGCATCGACAAGTGGTACGAGACCCAACCCGGCGATAACACCGAACCGCGGGTGAAGAACGTCGGCTACCTCACCTTTGACGACAAGTTCCTCTATGCCGCGTTCGAATTCGAAGATCCCGATCCGTCCGCCATGCGGGCGCCGTTTGCCGATCGCGACAACATCGGCAATGGTTTCAACGACTACGGCGGTATCCTCCTGGACCCGCGCAATACCGGCCGCACCGCCGCCTTCTTCGTCGTCACGCCGCGCAACATCCAGTACGACTCGGTGACCGACGATGCGTCGGGGGAGGATTCGTCGCCGGACTTCTTCTGGGAATCGAAGACGAAGATCGGCGAGCACGGCTGGACCATGGAGATGCGCATTCCGTTCTCATCGCTGCGCTATCGCAACGTCGATCCGCAGACGTGGGCCATCATGCTGTACCGCAATTTTCCGCGCGATCGCCACTATCAGTTCTTCAGCGCGCCGATTCCGCGTGGCAGCAGCTGTTTTGTCTGCCGGATGAATACGCTGACCGGGATCGATCACCTCCCGGCCGGCGGTCACATCGTCGCCGCGCCGTATTTCAGCGCCGCGTCGAGCGCGCATCCGCAGGACGATCTCGGCTCGCCGCTGGTCGATGACGGCGTCGAGCCGCATGTTGGCATCGACGTGAAGTACACGCCCAACGCCGACAACGCCATCGACCTCACGGTGAAGCCCGATTTCTCGCAGGTCGAATCCGACACGGCGCAGATTGCCACCAATCAGCGGTTCGCGCTGTTCTATCCGGAGAAGCGTCCATTTTTTCTCGAGGGCAGCGATCTGTTTCAGACGCCGATTCAGGCCGTCTACAC
>DASXGC010000334.1:0-67467 GCA_036489235.1 Vicinamibacterales bacterium | reverse complement strand
ATCGATATCGTCGAAGCCCATTCGTGCGTGTTCGAAGGCCGGCGGTTCGCACACCTCGTACTCCGCTATCGCGGCCAGCTCGTATCCGTCCTGGTCACTGCTCGCGACGATCAGGCGCCTCCGACCGACCGCCGCGGTTCGACACCGGCGATCGCGAGCTTGCACGGGGTCGAAGGGTTTGAGGCGGCCACGTTTAGCGCACCGGGACATCAGGTGTTCGTGGTGTCGGCACTCGATGGCCAGGACACGCTCGCTGTCGCCCGCACCATCGCCGACTCAATGTATCAGCACCTGGCCGGCGCTTAGCACCGGGCCCATCGACGAGGTCCACATGGTGGATGTGGCTACCCCTCTCACATAGAAAGGACCCTCAGCGATGATCTCAGATACCCAATCACACTTGTTCCAACCGTTGACGATTGACAGCGCTCCTGAGGGCTCGAAACCTGTATTGGAGCGGATCAAGAAAGACTTCGGATTCATACCGAATCTGATGGCAACGTTCGCGAACTCGCCGGCGGTGCTGAAGGGCTATCTGGCGCTCGATGCCGAGTTCGAGCAGACTTTTACCCCGGTCGAACGCCAATTGATTCTGTTCACCGCGAGTGTGGAAAACGTTTGTGCCTATTGCACGGCCGCCCACGCCACAGTCCTGAAAAGCATGCTGCACGTGCCGGCCGACGTCGTGGCCGCCATCCGGAGCAACAGTTCCACAGGCAACACGAAGTACGACGCCCTTGTCGCCATAACGCGCGAGATCGTCCGCGAGCGCGGTTACCTGCGCGAGACGACGATCGCGGCGTTCCTGGCTGCCGGCTATCGCAAAGAGCACGTGATGGAAGTGCTGATCGGTGTGGCTCTGAAGACGATCAGCAACTACTTGGACCATATCTCGGCGGCTGTGATTGATCCTCCGTTTGTCGCCGAGCAGTAGAGAGCTACCGGCACCGCCGGTTCGGGACCTTCGCATCAAGTAGTATCGTGGGCATGTTCAAAGTCTTCGTTGCATCGACGCGTCGCGCGAAAGTCGATGCGGCGGTCGCCGCTATCGAGGCGATTGCGACCATCGACGAGCGCTTTCGCGGCGTGCCCGTGACAGCCGTCGACGTCACGGACATCGCGCCGACGATGCCGATGACGGACCTGGCGATTCTCGACGGCGCGCGTCTCCGCGCCCAGACCCTCATCGATCGCATCGCTCTCTCTGATGATGCTGAGACCCGGCTGGCTCTAGGTCTCGAGGGCGGACTCGATCCACTTCCGGGTGACAGTCACCGGTTCGTGCTGAAGACCTGGGCAGCTGCGACCGACGGGAGGCGCTGGGGTTATGGCTCGGGCGGAGCGATCGTGCTGCCGGCGTCAATCACCCGCCAAGTGCTCGAGGGACGCGAATTGGGAGAGGTCATCGACGAGGTCGCCGGCAAGACAGTCAGAAACGCCAACGGCGCGTGGGGTGTTCTGACTCTCGATCTGATCGCCCGCAGCGACTCTTTCACGTTCGGTCTGCTTGCGGCGCTCGCGCCATTTTACAACTTCGCCCTTTACGACTGACCGGCTTGGCTCAGACCTGAACGGCGCCCCCGCGGCCCTTCGGCAGCCGCGTGAGGACGCGGACGCTCTCAGGCAATCGAGAGCGCCGCGCCACACGAGAGCGTCCAAATCAGTCGTTGTCGTCGCCAGGCGCCATGATCGCGACACCGTTGGCGTTCGGTACGCCCAGCGTAATTGGCCCGCCCGCCGCCTGCAATTCGCCGAAGACGTTGTAGCTGAAGAAAGTCAGGTGCGACTGATTGGTGCCATGGTCGATCACACCAAAGACTCCGCCATTGGCGTCAGCGTCCGTGGGGGAGCCCGTCGTCACGCTGGCCTCCACCTGGTTGTCGATGAAGATGTTGTCGCCCGTCGTCACCAGCCGGCTGATCGTACGGCTCGCCGTATTGACGGTGAACACATACTTCCCGGCCCTGGTGGTCCAGCACGGTGCGGTCTGGCCGGAACCGATCACCGCCTTGAATGCGCCATCACGGAACAGCCCGTCTTCATTTGAATGCGCCAGCGTGATGAGCGCCGTGCCGTCATCGAGGACCGAGAAGCCGAAGGGCGTGAGCGTGCCATCGGGCGCGGATACCGCCGTTGGCGTGGTTGACTTGATCGCGCCGTCGCGCAGTGAGACGACGTCGACCGTGCCCGGCGTCGGATCGGTCTTCAGCGTCACGAGCAGGCGCGTGTCGCTGATGACGCCGACCTCGGCGGTGCTGCCGGCCGCGGGGACGCCCGCACCGTCCGCGAGTGCCAGGGTCGTCGTGCCGTCGAGCCCCCCGATGTTCTGGTGATGGAGAACAAACGAGTCGACCGACGTGTCGCCGGCGACGTACATGTGGTCATTGCCGAAGTCGATGCTGACCGGCGCGCTCGTCGTGCTCACGAGTGAGTCGAAGGTGAGGCCGTTATGCGCGCGGCGAAAGACGGCCACCGTCCCCGAGCCGTAGTTCACGACGGCGACGATGCCGTCGTCGTTCTGCCGGATCCCGTGCCCGTTCCCGCCGACGCCGCCCTTGCCTTGCGTCGAGAGCGTCTGAATCAGGGCGTGGGTGTTGGCGTCATAGACGAGAATGCGATTCTCGACAGTGTCGTTGGTCATGACGATCGCCAACGTGCGATCGTGTGGGGCCGCATCAACTGCCGCGCCCGATCCAACGCCAAGCAGGGCCGCGATACAAAACAGTCTTACCACTCGTGACATGGTGTGCTCCTTCTGGGGCTGCGCCGCGAGCGGCGCGCATGGGCCTCGACATGATGTCGAGGCCGCTTAGACACCAATGTCGAATCGCGGCGAAATATTCCCGCCGATTAGAGGTCTGGGTCGGTATTTCAGTCCTGGAATAATTTCGATCTGGCCGGGTATGTGTAGAGTCGACAAGAGCTCAGCAGTGCGGCGACTACGGATGTGCTGAACGAAACGCTCGGACGAACTCCGTTAAGTCGCTGTCGTTGACATCCGACACGGCCCAGATCGACATGCCGTCTTCGACCCAATGCCGTTCGTGAAACCCTCGAATCGTGCGTGCATCGTTCGCGGCAGTGCGATTATCGAGCGGCCAGATCATTACGCTAATCATATGGAGGCGACGCTGGTACACAAGCGCCGCGACCTTCCGTCCATTCACCGTATCCACGCGGCCCCCGAGCAGCGGAAACCCGGCGGCGCCGAGATCCCACACCGGTGGTGAGAAATCGAGCTTGCCCTGGAACCACGGCTTCACCGTGTGTTGATCCGATGATGGAACGGAGATGAGACCAGTCGTGAACGCGTCAACGTGACGTGCGACGATCGTGTCCGCGATGGCGGACGTCGCCTGGGACAACCTCCACACACGAAAACCCGCGGCGCTTCCGAGGCCGATGACGATCATCGCGGCGGCGGCCCAGACGATCGCGCGACGCGGCCCGGCGCCTCGGCGGCTCGTCATCACGGACTGGCGGAGATGTTCGGGAGCACGATGATACGGAACGGCGCGGATCAGCCGTCCCAGCGCCTCCCGCTCATCGAGCCGTCGTCGACACGCCTCGCACTGTTCAACATGTTCGGCGAAGCGCGCCGCCTCGTCTGGACCCAGTTCGTCATCCACGTACGGATCGATCAGACGTCCGAGTTCATGGCAGGTCATGATGCGTCTCCCGTCGCCAGTGCCGGATCGAGCATGGCGAGCAGCCGCTCGCGTGCTCGCGCAAGTCTCGACATCACCGTCCCGGTCGGGATGCCAACGACTGCGGCAATTTCCTTGTAGGAAAGCCCTTCGAGCTCGCGCAGGACGATGACCTCCCGGAAGTCGACCGGGAGCTGATCCACCGCGCGACGCACGCGCTCCACCGTCTGTCGCTGCATGACGAGGGCCTCCGGCCCAAGGCTCTCGTCTGGTCGGGGATCCGCCATTTCGTCGTACTCCGTTGAAACCGCTCGCGCTCGTTGCGAGGAGAGGCGCGCGTACCAGGCATGCCGGACAATCGTCAGGAGCCACGCTCGCGCGTCTTCGCCGCGCAGGGACGAAAAGAATCGGAATGCGCGGACGGCGGCGTCCTGCACGACATCTTCGGCGTCGGCGTCGTTGCCGGCAAGCCACCGCGCGTAGTTGAACGCTGCGTCCAAATGAGGGACGACGACTGCCTCGAAGCTCCGTTGGCCCATAGCCACAGGTAAAGACTGATCTGCCGGCAGATTTATTCCCGCCATCCCTCGTCCGTCCGCGACCGCACCGTACCGGAATAAACCGACCGGGTCCTCAGTCTATGAGAGTGACACGGAAACAGTCGTGAAGGAGGTCGCGTGAGTATGTTCGATGACGACAAGGAACTGGACCGCCGGAGATTTCTGCACTGCATGGCCTGGGTCGGTACGGCCGCGGTGTGGACCCTGAGCGGCGGCGTGCTCAAGGGGGCGCCGATCGAAAACGTCGCCCGCGGTGGAGCGGCGAAGGGCGGGATGTCGGGTGGTTTGCAATTCGTGCAAATCAGCGACAGCCATATCGGCTTCGATAAGCCGGCGAATTCCGATGTGACAGCGACGCTGCGCGCCGCGATCGCGAAAATCAACAGCGCGAGCCAGCCGCCGGCGTTCCTGCTGCACACCGGCGACCTGACCCATCTCTCGAAGCCGGCCGAATTCGACACGCTGCAGCAGGTCCTGACGGAAGTGAAACGACCGGTGTTCTACGTCCCGGGCGAACACGACGTCCTTGAAGACGACGGCCGGAGCTTTCTTGACCGATTCGGCAAGAACACGAAGGGCGCGGGATGGCACAGCTTCGACCACAGCGGCGTGCATTTCATCGGCCTGGTCAACGTAGTCAACTTGAAGGCCGGAGGGTTGGGCACCCTTGGCGCGGAGCAGCTCGAGTGGCTCGAGCGCGACGTCAAGCACCTGAAAAGCAGCACGCCCATCGTCGTGTTTGCCCACATTCCACTCTGGTCCGTCTACCCGGAATGGGGTTGGGGGACAGACGACAGCGCGCGCGCGTTGGCCTACCTGAAGCGCTTCGGATCGGTGTCGGTGCTGAACGGGCATATTCACCAGGTGATGCAGAAGGTGGAGGGGCACGTCACATTTCACACGGCGATGTCCACCGCATTTCCGCAGCCCGCACCAGGCACGGCTCCTTCGCCCGGTCCCATGAAGGTCGAGCCGGAGCGATTGAAAAAGGTGCTGGGCATTACGCAGGTCTCGTTCCAGAGCGTCCGACACCCGATCGCCATCACCGACGTCGCACTCGAAGAATCAAGCCAACCCACAACCATCGGATGAATTGAGGATGATGATGAAGAAACGTGTGTACCTGACAGGCGTGGCGGTCGTCATAGCGTTGGCGACGGCGCTCGGCGCAAGATCGACCGGCATCGCCGCGAACGCTCAACCGCAGGCGCCGGTCGCTGCGGAAGTAAAGATCGACAACTTCAGCTTCGGCCCGGGGACTGCGACCGTCGCCGCTGGTACGACGGTGACGTGGACGAACCGTGACGATATTCCCCACAACGTGGTCTCCACCGAGGGCGCATTCAAGTCCAGGGTGATGGACACGGACGAGCGGTTCTCGCACACGTTCGCCAAGCCGGGAACGTATGCCTACTTCTGTTCGATTCACCCCAAGATGACCGGCAAGGTTGTAGTGCGGTGAGGCGACGATGCGCGTGAACCCTTACAGCGTCAACAGCGTGCTTCTGGCGAAGCACGCACAGCATGTCGTGCTGATTCATTTACCGATTGCACTGCTTCCCACGGCGGTGGCGTTTGACTGTCTCGCGCAGTGGACAAGGAACCGAACGCTCGCCGCAGCGGCATTTTTCAATCTGATGATCGCCGCGTTCTCCACCGTGCCCGTCGTCGCCACGGGATTCGTCGCCTGGCAGTGGGCGCTCGAGGGACAAAAACTGAAAGGGATTCTGCTGATGCACCTCGTTCAGGGATCTGTATCAAGTGTGCTGATCTGGCTTGTGTTGTGGATCCACTGGCGCGTGCGGAGTGATCCGGAGAGAGTCCTGCCGACGTACCGCCTGCCCATCGAAGCCGTCGCCGTGTTGGTCGTCGGATTGACGGGCCATCTCGGCGGATTTCTCAGCGGCGTGAATGGAGGGGGCTAGAGCTCGTGTCCTTGTCAGTCGAACCGCACCAGGCCACGCCGAGTTGCAACGCGGACTGCCTCAGTCCGGCTCGTGACCTGAAGTTTCTCGAAGAGATGCGCGAGGTGGCTCTTGACCGTCCGCTCGGAGATGTCGAGCGCCGTGGCGATTTCCTTGTTGCTCTGGCCGCTCGCCACCAGCCGGATCGCCGCGAGCTCCCGCGGCGTCAGTTGCACCTGGGTCACGTGTTCGGCCAGCTTGGCCGCCGCCGCGGGAGCGAGGTAGGTCTTCCCATCGAGCACGGCGCGGATGCAGGCGACGAGCGCGTCTGCGTCGATATCCTTGAGGATATACGCCTTGGCGCCGACCTGAAGCGCGCGTGCGATATCTTCGTCGGCATCGTAGGTCGTGAGCACGACGACGCGAGCCTGGGGATCGATCTCACGGATCCGCCTGATCGCTTCGACCCCTTCCATCTCGGGCATGCGAAGGTCCATCAGCACAACGTCCGGGTGATGCAGCAGGAACGCGTCGATCGCCTCCCGCCCGTTCGCCGCCTCGGCAACGACTTCGAGATCGGGCTCCAGGTTGATGATGTTCGCCACGCCCGTTCGCAGGAGCGAATGGTCGTCCACCACCATCACGCGCGCGTGACGCGGCGCCGCCGCGATCGGCGGATCAGCGGTCACCATCGGCCGCTCGTGGGATCGAGAACGCCGCCGGCTGCCACGCGAGCACGACTTCGGTGCCGGATCGCGCGGCGGTGACGAACGTGAGCGACGCGCCGATGCGTTCGGCGCGCTCCCGCATGATCGTCATCCCGAATCCGGCCGAGCCATGGTCCCCGCTGATGCCGCGCCCGTCGTCGGCGACCGACAGGTGGAATCCAACACCGCGAACCGCGCCGGCGCGGACGACAATGCGCCGAGCGCGTGCATGTCGGACGGCGTTGGTGACCGCTTCCTGGCAGATGCCGATGATTTCCCGTTCGACGCCGTCGGTAAATGCAGGCACGTCATCGATCACCAGTTCGACCGGCACGTCGCTTGTCCGCTGCGCGAGATCGACGAGGCGGTGCAGCCCCGTTGGCACGTCTTCGCGTTCGGTGGAGTGCGGCCGCAGCGCCGCGACCGACCGGCGCGCCTCAATCAAGTGCGTGCGGGCGAGGTCCACCGCGGTCTCGAGGCTCCGGCCTGCAGCTGGCGCGAGGCTCGCCGCGCCGCCGCGCTGCGCCGCCTGAAGCTGCATCAGGATCGCGCCAAACCCCTGGGCGAGCGTGTCGTGAATGTCGCAGGCGATCCGGTTCCGCTCCTCGAGTACCGCTTGCCGACGCGCCTCGAGCAGGCTGTTCTCGACCATGCGGCTGTAGTACACCGCGAGCGTCGCCTGCTTCGCCGTGGCATCGAGCAGTGCGTAGCGCCACTGACGCTCGCAGCTGGAATCCGGAACGCTCGAGAGGGTGATCCAGCCGAGCTTACGCGGCGGCAGCCATAGCCCGGCGATGAGAAACGAGCGCACACCCGCGGCGCGGTGAAACTCGCGGACGGCTTCGGGCAGACGTTCGTCGTCGCCCTCGTACTCGGCGATTCTGTCGTGAGCAGTGGTGTGTTCGGACTCCGAGAGATGACGGCTCATGCTCTCGCGCGACACGTCAAGTGACCGCCAGTCCGCGCTGCCGGGCACAAGAGTTTCGCCGCCGATGTTGGCCATCCACAAGTTCGCCGCCCCGGTGGCGTCGTCCAACAGCCACACACCGCAGGCGTGTGATTCGGACTCGTCGACGAGACGCTTGATGAACATCCGGAAAAAGCCGCGCAGGTCTGGATGGGTGACCAGCAGATCGAGCGCGAGCTGCACCGCGTCGCTCTGGATTGTGGCCATGCATTCGGCGCGCTGACGATCGTCGCGGAGCGAGCTCAGCTCGGCTTTGAGCTGCGCGATCTCGTCCTCGACGGGAAGCGGCTCGCGAAGTGCGACGGGGCCGGGATTTTCGGAGGTGGCCATGCGTCGATTATCAACCACTTCGACGGGTGAGTCACCGGCGCATCAGGACGAGAACAATCTCGTCCTTTTGGCCGATCCCTGCGTGGCCAGCTTGGCCGAGCCAGCCGGCGGCCGTTCAGTCCAACGGCTCCTCAACCCTCTGCCGGATTGTGACGGCCCCTCGCCAGGCACCAAGCTGACGGCATGTTGAATCGTTTTTCTCTCGCGCTGTTCATCGCTCTCGGCGGCTTCGCCGCCTGCACAAAAGTGGAGACGGCCGCCGCTCCACCCGCACTGCCGCAAGTGACCGCCGCACCGGCGGTCGTCCGCCCGGTGACCGAATGGGACGAGTTCACAGGACGCCTCGAACCGGTCCAGTCGGTTGGCGTCAAGCCTCGCGTCTCCGGCCTCATTTCGACGGTGATGTTCGAGGAAGGCAGCATCGTTCGGCAGGGTCAGCTGCTGTTTCAGCTCGACGATCGCCCGTACGTCGCGCAGGTGGAACGGCTTCGCGCCGAGCTCGCCCAGGCAAAGGCCGCGGGCGATCGCGCCGGCTCGGAGCGGCAGCGCGCCGATCGGCTCGGCGCCGACAACGCCATGTCGCTCGAGGAGCGCGAGCGCCGCGCCGGGGCCGCAGCCGAAGCGAAGGCGCACATCGACGCCGTCGCCGCCGCGCTCCGCGCCGCCGAACTCGATCTCGAGTTCACGCGGGTGGTGTCGCCGATCGCCGGACGCGTCAGCCGTGCGCTGGTCACGCGCGGGAACCTCGTGACTGGTGGACAGGGAGAAGCGACGCTGCTCACGACCGTGGTGTCGGTCGATCCAATCTACGCGTCGTTTGACGCCGACGAGCAGACGTTTTTGCGCTATGGCGATCGGGTGCGGCGGCACGGCAGGGGCGCGTCGCAAGACCTGCCGATTCAGATGGCGCTGGCTGATGAACAGGCCTTCCTGCACCACGGCTCGCTGCAGTTCCTCGACAATCGGCTCGATCCCTCGACCGGAACGATCAACGGACGGGCGATTTTTCGCAATCCGGATCATCGACTGACACCCGGCCTGTTCGTCCGCCTGCGCCTGCCCGGCACCGTGTCGTACCAGGGCGTGCTCGTCGAGGACGCCGCGGTCGGCACCGATCTCAACCGGCGGTTCGTGCTGGTTGTCGGCGCCGACAAGACGATCGCCTCGCGGACGGTCACGCTCGGCCCGGTCATCGATGGGCTGCGCGTCGTGCGCGACGGGCTGAAGCCTGGGGAACTGGTCGTCGTCAACGGCCTGCAGCGGGTGCGTCCTGGTGCGCAGGCGAATGCGACCCTCGTCTCGATGGGTGAAGCCCGATGAAATTCTCCTCCTTCTTCATCACGCGGCCGATCTTCGCCATCGTCCTCTCGCTGCTGATTGTCGTGGGCGGACTGCTGGCGCTCCTCCAGCTGCCGATCAGCGAGTACCCCGGCGTCGTGCCGCCGACCGTTGTGGTGCGCGCGGCATTCCCCGGCGCGAACCCCAAAGTGATCGGCGAGACGGTCGCGTCTCCGCTGGAACAGCAGATGAACGGCGTCGACGGCTTGCTCTACATGTACTCGCAGGCCACGTCTGACGGCGCGCTCACGCTGACGATCACATTCGCGCTCGGCACTGACCTCGACAACGCGCAAGTCCAGGTGCAGAACCGCGTCGCGCAGACGCTCCCGCGCCTGCCGCAGGACGTGCAGCGCATCGGCGTGACCACCGAGAAGGCCTCGCCGGATTTCATCATGGTCGTGCACCTCGTCTCGCCGGACGATCGCTACGACATGCTCTACCTGTCGAACTATGCGCATCTGCGAGTGAAGGACGAGATCACGCGCATCGGCGGCGTCGGGGCCGTTCAGGTGTTCGGCGCCGGCGAGTACAGCATGCGCGTCTGGCTCGATCCGAACCGGCTCGCGTCTCGGCACCTGACGACGAGCGACGTCGTGCGCGCGATCCGCGAGCAGAATATTCAGGTGGCAGCCGGCGTCCTGGGGGCACCGCCCGCGCCGTCCGACGCCACGTTCCAGCTGTCGATCAACACCCAAGGACGCCTCACCACCGAGTCTGAGTTCCGCGACATCGTCGTCCGCGCGACCGACGAGGGTCAGATCACACGGCTGTCGGACGTGGCCCGCCTGGAGCTCGGCGCCAGCAGCTACTCGCTTCGGAGTCTGCTCAACAACAAGCCAGCGGTGGCCATGGGCATCTTTCAGCGGCCCGGCACCAACGCGCTGCAGGCGTCCGACGAAGTCCACGCGACGATGGAGCGCTTGAAACAGAGCTTCCCACCTGGCGTGGACTACCGGATCGTGTACGACCCCACGGTGTTCGTCCGCGAGTCGATCAGGGCGGTCGCTCACACGCTGCTCGAAGCGATCCTCCTCGTCGTCATTGTCGTCGTGATCTTCCTGCAGACCTGGCGCGCGTCGATCATCCCGCTGGTCGCAGTGCCGGTCTCCCTGGTCGGCACGTTCGCGGTGATGCTCGGCCTCGGCTTCTCGCTCAATACGCTTTCGCTTTTCGGCCTGGTCCTCGCGATCGGCATCGTCGTGGACGATGCGATCGTCGTGGTGGAGAACGTGGAGCGGCATATCGAGCTCGGGCAGCCTCCGATGGAGGCGACGCGGCGCGCGATGGAGGAAGTGTCAGGCCCGATCATCGCGATCGCGCTGGTCCTGGGCGCGGTGTTCGTGCCAACCGCATTCATCAGCGGGCTCACGGGACAGTTCTATCGTCAGTTCGCGTTGACCATTGCGATCTCGACGTTCATCTCGGCGTTCAACTCGCTCACCCTGAGCCCGGCGCTCGCCTCGCGGCTGTTGCGCGGACACGGCGCGCCGCGCGACGTCGTGCAACGCGGCATCGATCGCGTGTTCGGCTGGTTCTTCCGCGGATTCAACCGGGCGTTCACGAGCGGATCGTCGATCTACGCCGGTGGTGTCTCGCGCGTGTTGCGTGTGTCGGCCGTGGTGCTCGTGCTCTATGCCGGCCTCCTCGGCCTCACGGGCGTCGGGTTTGCGAAAGTACCGCAGGGCTTCATTCCGCCGCAGGATAAGGACTACCTGGTGGCGTTTGCGCAGCTGCCCGACGGAGCGACCCTGGATCGCACGGAACGCGTCGTCCGGCAGATGACGGCGCTGGCGCTCGCGCATCCGGGTGTGGCCAACTCGATCGCGTTTCCTGGCCTGTCGATCAACGGCTTCGTGAACGCGCCGAACACCGGCATCGCATTCGTCGGGCTCAAGCCGTCGGACGAGCGGACGAAGATGCGCGGGATGGATGCAAACAGCATCGTGGCGGAGCTGAACCAGCGGTTCGGCGCCATTCAGGACGCGTTTGTCGCGATCTTCCCGCCTCCGCCGGTGCAGGGTCTCGGGACGGTCGGCGGGTTCAAGCTGTACGTCGAAGATCGCGCAGGCCTCGGATTCGAGGAGTTGTATCGGCAGGTGCAGCGCGCGGCTGCTGACGGCCAAAAGGTACCGTCGCTGGCAGGATTGTTCTCGAGCTTCCAGGTGAGCGTACCGCAGATCGACGTGCAGGTCGATCGCGAGCGTGTGAAGTCCTACGGCATTCCATTGACCGACGTCTTCGACACGCTCCAGGTGTATCTCGGCTCGCTCTACGCGAACGACTTCAACCGCTTCGGGCGCACCTACCAGGTGAACGTGCAGGCGGAATCATCGTTCCGCATGCAGCCGGAACAGATCGTCCAGCTGAAGACGCGAAACGCGCGAGGCGAGATGGTGCCGCTCGGATCGGTGCTGCACGTCAGCAGGACGTACGGGCCGGATCAGCTGATGCACTACAACGGCTATCCCGCCGCCGAGCTCAATGGCGGTCCCGCGCCCGGCCACAGTTCGGGTCAGGCGCAGGCGGCGATGGCCGATCTGCTTCATCGCACCCTGCCCAACGGCATGGCGTTCGAGTGGACCGAGCTCGCGTATCAGGACGCGGTCTCTGGCAACACGATGTTCCTGATCTTCCCGCTGTGCGTGTTGCTCGTCTACGGCGTCCTGGCGGCGCAGTACGAGAGCTGGTCGCTGCCGATCACGGTGATTCTGATTGTGCCGATGACGCTACTCTCGGCGGTCGCCGGCGTGTGGCTCACCGGCGGCGACAACAACATCTTCACGCAGATCAGCTTCCTCGTCCTCGCCGGCCTCGCCTGCAAGAACGCGATCCTGATTGTCGAGTTCGCGCGGCAGCGCGAGGCCGAGGGCGCGGCGCGGCTCACGGCGATTCTCGACGCCTGCCGGATCCGACTGCGCCCGGTGCTCATGACGTCGGTGGCGTTCATCATGGGCGTCATCCCGCTCGTGCTGGCGACGGGACCCGGTGCCGAAGTACGGCGGGCGATGGGAATCGCGGTGTTCTCGGGCATGCTCGGCGTCACGATGTTCGGCGTGTTTCTGACGCCGGTCTTCTACGTCACCGTTCAGGGTCTCGCGGATCGCGTGGCGCGCCGGCGGCCCCACGCCGAGATCGCTTCTCAGATTCCCGTTCAAGCCGAGGGTCACTGATCATGCGTGCCAATAAATTCTTCCTGCTCGTGATGACGCTGTCTGTGGCCGCATGCGCCGTCCGAACCGCGCCGCCGGCATCGACTCTCGCGAGGACGCCGTTGACCAACTGGGATGCGTCGTTCGCGTCGGACGAGACCTACGATCCGCGGTGGTGGCGTCAGTTCCAGGACCCCGTCCTGGAAGCGCTCGAGGACGCCGCTGTCGATGCCAACCGTGACGTGCGGTCCGCAGTTGCGCGCTACGATCAGTCCCGGGCAGTGTTTGACGAGGATCGACGCCGTCTCTATCCGACGGTCACGGCTGGTGCCTACGTCGATGTCCGCGAACAGGCGATTCCCGGATTCACCGACCAGCCGATTCGGACCAACACCTACCGGGTCGGCTTCGACGCGTCGTGGGAGCTCGATCTGTTCGGCCGGGTGCGAGCGGCGATCGCCGCCGCATCCGCCAACGCGGAGAGCTTCGAGGCAGCGCTGGCGAACGTGCGGGTGAGCGTCGCCGCCGACGTGGGGTTCACCTACTTCGAGCTCCGGGGCATCCAGCAGCGGCTGTCGGTCCTCGATCGCAGCCTGACGAACCAGCGCGAGACGCTGCGCCTGACCGAAGTGCGTCGCGATGCGGGCTACGGCGAGGAGCAGGACGTCGCCAGCGCGCGCGCTCGCGTGGCCGCGATTGAAGCCGACCTGCCGCCGCTGCGCGCGGCCTTTGCGGCGAGAGCGCATCGTCTCGCGGTACTGGTCGGCCGGGCACCGGGACAACTGACGGTGGACCTCGCGCCTCGTGCCTACCCGATCCTGGCGACGTCGATTGCGCTCGGTCCGCCCGACAAACTGTTGGACCGCCGCCCCGACGTTCGAGCGGCCGAGCGCCGCCTCGCCGCGATCGCGGCGAGGGAAGGGGTCGCTGCGGCCGATCTGTATCCCCGCATCACTCTGGCAGGCGCGCTCGGTCTGCTCGCGGGACGCGGCAACATTTTCGGCACCAGCGATTCACGAATGTGGGCCGTCACGCCGGCGCTGCAATGGAGTGCCTTCGATCTGGGAAGCGCGCGGGCGCGGCTACGCGGCGCGCATGCCGCGACGCAGGAGGGCCTCGCCCAATATGAGCAGACGATGCTGCTGGCGCTCGAAGAGACCGAAACGGCGCTCGTCGCCTATCGGCAACGGCAGGAGCGTCTCGTGAAGCTCGCGGATGAAGCGCGCGAGAGCGCGCGGGCCGCGGCGATCGCGCGCGTGCGCTTCCGAGAGGGTCTCGCCGACTTTCTCCAGCTGCTCGACGCCGAACGAACCGCCCTGCAGGCGGAAGACGGCGTCGCACAGGCGGAGGCCGACGTGTTCACGGGAATCGTCGGCCTCTATCGAGCGGTCGGTGGCGTGCAGTGACAAGAACTTTGCGACTAGTTCTCGGCCGCCGCTGCCGCGGCGATTCCGTCCAACTCCGCCACTGTACTCGGCGACAGCGTCAGAGTCTCAGCCGCCAGGTTCTCGCGGAGATGGGCGACCGACGAGGTGCCGGGGATCAGCAGAATGTTTGGCGAGCGGTGTAACAGCCAGGCAAGTGCGACCTGCATCGGCGTCGCCCCGAGTTGCCTCGCGACGTCCGACAGCGTGGACGACTGCAGCGGTGTGAAACCGCCGAGAGGGAAGAACGGCACGTATGCGATCCCTCGTTTGGCCAAGTCGTCGATCAGGGCGTCGTCTTCGCGGTGGGCGAGGTTGTAGTGGTTTTGCACGCAGACGATGTCGGTGATCGCCTGCGCCTCGATCACTTGCGCGGCCGTGACATTGCTCAAGCCGATGTGATGGATCAATCCCTGGCGTTGGAGATCGGCCAGCACCGTCACCTGCTCGGCGATCGATCCCTCCGAGGGACCGTGGCCTGATCCCATCCTGCGGTAGTTGGCGATGTCGACCGCCTCCAGCCCAAGATTGCGGAGGTTGTCGTGAACGCCGGCGGCCAGTTCCGCCGGCGAGATCGCCGGCTGCCACGATCCGTCCGCTGGCCGACGGCCACCGAGCTTGGTGACGATGACCAGGTCCGGCGGATAGGGATGGAGCGCCTGGCGGATGATCTGATTGGTCACGTGCGGGCCGTAATAGTCCGACGTGTCGATATGGTTCACGCCGGCGGCGACCGCCGCGCGGAGCACGGCGAGAGCGGCGTCCGGATCCTTCGGAGGCCCAAACACACCTGGGCCGGCCAGCTGCATCGCGCCATATCCGATCCGATGAACGGTCAGCGATGTGCCGGGGAATGTGAACCGGCCACCGAGCTTCACTTCACTCATGACGTGGCTCCTTGTGGTCGAGCGTCCCATAGCGGATCCGGCGCCACCTCGAAGTAGTGACGTTCGGCGAGGTCGGCGAGCAGTCCCGAGTGCGTTGGCCGCCAGCCGAGCAGCGCCTGCGTCTGCGCGCTGGACGTCGGATTATCGAGCTGCGCGAACATCGCTAGAAAGCCGAGGTGTTGCGGAGCGTCCTCCGCCGTGACGCCGATCGTCGGCACGCCAAGACCGCGGCCGATCGCTTCAGCGATCACCCGAAACGGGACGCCCTCGTCCGCCACTCCGTGCAGCCGTGAGCCGGCGGGCGCGTTCTCCAGCGCCAGTCGGTACAGGCGCGCGGCGTCGAGCGTGTGCACGGCGGGCCAGCGGTTCGACCCATCGCCGACGTAGGCGGCGGTGCGGTTCTTTCGCGCCATCGCGATCAAAGTCGGCACGAAGCCGTGATGATCGAGCGAGCTGTGCACGGTCGGTGCGAGCCGGATCACCGACGATCGCACGCCCCGATCGGCCATTGCAATTACGGCGTTTTCCGAATCGATCCGCGGTCCAGCATCGAGATGGTCCTGTTCGGTGCCGACGCGGCCGGCCGCGGCCCTCGTGAGCAGCAGCGTTCCCGACGTGCCGACGAACGGCTTGCCCGAGCCCTCGAGCGCGGCGCCGATCGCATCGACGGCGCGCAGGTCCGCGGCGGCGGCGCCGGCGAAGTCGCCGGTGAACGCCACCTCGTGTTTGAACGCAAGGTGGATGACGCCGTCCGCAGCGGCCGCGGCCTCCTGGAGTCCCACGAGGTCGTCGAGGTCGCCGCCGCGTACCGTGGCGCCGGCAGCAGTAAGCGCAGCCGCCGAGGCGTCGGACCGCGCCAGGCCGATCACTTGATGGCCAGCCGCGAGGAGTTCGGGGACGACGGCGGAGCCGATGTGGCCGGAGGCGCCGGTGATGAATACGCGCATGATGTTGTTCTCCTGATGTCAGACTCTGACATCAACCATAGCATGTGATGTCAGTTTCTGACAATCAGATCGGGTACCATGGATGAGATGGGCCGCTGGGAACCGAACGCGCGCGGACGGCTCGAGCAGGCGGCCATGGCGCTGTTCGAGACGCGCGGCTACGACCGCACGACCGTGGAGGAGATCGCCGCGCGCGCGGGCGTGACGGAACGCACCTTCTTCCGCTACTTTGCCGACAAGCGTGAAGTGCTGTTCGGTGGCGCGAAGGATCTCGAGCGGTTGATCGTCGACACCATCGCGAACGTTCCGGCCGCGACCGTACCGTTCGACGCGGTCATCGCGGCCGTCCAGGCGACCGCGTCGATCTTCGAGGAGCGCCGCGGCTACGCACGGAAGCGACGCGGTATCATCACCACTCACGCCGATCTTCAAGAACGCGAGCTGATCAAGCTGGCGACATTGGCGTCTGCGACTGCACACGGCTTGCGACGACGTGGCGTCGCCGCCTCCGCCGCCGATCTGGTCGCGGAGTTGGGAATCGCGATATTCAAGAACGCGCTCGAGCGCTGGGTCGATGACAAAGAGCAGCGCCCCCTCTCGCGACACATCCAGGCGGCGGTCGAGGAGCTCAAAGCCGTTGCCACCGGCACGGGCACGTCGCCTGTGCGTGTGCGGACGGCGAGCCCTTCGCGGCGCAGGTCCTCAAAGGGTCGGTAGCATGCGCCGCCTTGTCCTTCGCGATGCTGCTGGCGGTGCGTGGCCGCGGGCGGTCTCCAGCGCGCAACGTTTCGAAGATGTGTGCCGTGTCGTTGTACTTACGAGCGCCCACGATCTTGCCGCCATTCAGCTCGAATCGACGTGATAGAGATTGTTGTAAGCCGCTGCGATGTTTCGCACAAACGCTGACATGTCGGGATGGCCGACGGCGGCCGAGAGCTTCGCGAGGACGGCATCGAACGACTGTCCGGAGATGACGGTCGCCCGTTCAACGGTGACGCGACGAATGCCGATGCGATCGATGGTGCTCACGTCACACCTCCGAACCACACGCGCGGCGAGTTTCAGGCCGCCGCGTCGAGCTCCGCGATTTCTTCAGGCGACAGCGACAGGTCTGCCGCCGCGACGTTTTCTTCCAGGTGGGCAACCCGCAGCGTGCCGGGGATCGGCAGAATGACGGGGCTCCGCTGCAGCAGCCACGCAAGCGCGATCTGGCCGGCGGTCGCGCCGTGCGCGGAGGCGATGCGATCGACGAGACCACCGGGTCGGGTCAGCTCGCCGGCCGCGAGCGGAAACCAGGGGATGAAGCCGATGTTGTTAGTGGTGCAATAGACCAGCACATCGGCGCTGCCGCGATCGACAAGGTTGTAGCGGTTCTGGACTGTCGCCACCGGAAATACCTGACCAGCGGCCTTGATGTCGTCCACCGAAACCTCGCTCAGCCCCGCATGGCGGATGAGGCCTTCATCCAACAGCTGACGCACGGCGCCAAACTGTTCGTCACGCGGCACGCGCGGGTCGATCCGATGAAGCTGCCACAGCTGGATCTGTTCGACACCGAGCTTCCTCAGACTGCCCTTCGCCTGCGCAATCAGGTAGGCGGGGCGCCCGTTGGACGCCCACTGGTCCGGTCCCTGGCGCGTAAGGCCCGCCTTCGTGGCGATCAGCAGGCCGTCATAGGGATGAAGTGCCTCATGGATCAGTTGCTCCGACACGTCGGGGCCGTAGCTGTCGGCCGTGTCGATGAAGTTGACGCCGATCTCCGGGAGCCTGCGCAGCGTGGCGAGCGCGGCATCACGGTCGGCAGGCGGTCCCCAGATGCCGCGGCCCGTGATCCGCATGGCTCCGTAGCCGAGACGATTGACCGTAGTGTCTCCGATCTTGAACTGGCCGGAAGCGTTGGCGTCGATCGGGCTCATCGCAATTCCTCGCGTTCAGAAGGCGGCCGACTCGGAGTCGGAGGACCGGAACACGGCCGCCTGCCTCGTGAAGGCATCAGGATACTGGAAGAGCGAGCCGTGCCCCGCGTCGGGGTAGGTCAGCAATACGGCGTTCGGCAGATTGGTCGGGTCCTGGAGAGGCTTCGCCACCGCCGGTACGCGTACGAATGACCGTTCGCCTGGAGGAACTGCGTCTACGACAAACGAAAGCCGCCGTTCACCCACTCGGTGACGATTGATTCGAACTCGGGCGCCCGCTCCTCCCAGAAACAGTGACCGGCCTCGAGCACATCCAGGCGCGCATGCGGCAGCCGTTCGCGCAGCACTGCCGCATCTCGAGCGAGCCCGTACGGGTCATTCCGACCGACAACGATCGCGACGGGCAGCTTGATGGATGCAAGCCGTGGCGCGAGGACCGCCAGATCTTTCGGGTACGCCCGGACGAGCGCCGCGGATCGCGTCAGTCGATCGCCCTCGTAGGAGGCGAGATAATCGTCGCGGACAAACGGCGGCACGGCGTACCCGTGAATCGAACTCAGAAACCCGCCCACGACGTCAACGGCGTTCAATGGTGGTAGCGTCTCCGCTTCGATCATCGACTTGAGGACGCCGTCCACGATAAGCGGGTAGGTCGAGGCGCCGGCGCCGACGACGAGGCTCCGGAACAGTTCCGGACGCGCCAGTGCGGCAAACAGAAGGGAAGGTGCGCCGACGTCAAGCCCGACGGCGTGGACGGACGAGAGCCCGAACGCGTCGATCGCCTTTGCGATGAACTCGCCCATCTTCTGCGGCGCGAACAGATCCTCACGGGCCTCCGAGCGTCCGAAACCAGGAAGGTCAAAGGCCAGCACCTCGAACTGCCTGGTCAGCCCGTCCCACACAGGGGCGAACGCAAAGATGCTCTCCGGCCACGGGCTGAACAGCACAACCTTCTCGACGCCGCTGCCGTTCGTCGCATAACGCACGTTGAGCCCGTCGATGGTTCGCCACTTCTCATCCACGAAGGCGCCCAATCTCGGCCCGGGCCGCGCTGACGAGTTCCTCGTTGGTCTGCGCGTGTCCCCACAAGCCCCAGCCGCCCGGAGCCGCCTCCGTCAACAGCACCCAGGTGCGAGTCTTCAGCTCGGGGTCATTGGCCGCGGCGGCGATGAGGTCGGTCAGCCCTCCGACGAGGGCGATTTGCTTGTTGCGGTCCAGTGCGCCGGCGTTGGTCAAAACCTGAACCCGCACATAGTTGCTGTCGCCGTCCACGTTGGAGATGGCGGCCGCTGGCATCTCATGGACAAAGGCCGCCGTGTTCTTCCGGAACATCGGAATGTCCGGAACCTGTTCGACCGACTTCACCAGAGCGGCGGCGTCGGCCGCGAGCTTCCTGGTGTCGCCGAACGTACCAGCGGCAGCGTAAATGTCGATCATCGGCATGGGAGACTCCTTTTCCTGCTCGAGTACGAGGGAGCTATCGTCGCTCATCGCGGTGCGACACGTCCTGGCTCCCGCTGGCAATTGCTCAGATTACGAGAGCCCGGCGAGTGTCTCTTGAAGGAACGGACCGGCCCACTCAACATGTCTTGTCGGTCCTTCAAAGCTTCGAGCCGCCGTCAACGCGAACGGTATCGCCGGTGATCCAGCGGGCGTCGTCGGACGCAAGAAACGCGACGACAGGACCAATGTCCTCGGGTCGCGCCAGACGCTGGAGCGCTTGCATGTTCAAGGCGTATTTCTGACCGGCATCTGTCTTCGTGAAGTTCGACATCTCGGTGTCGACGATGCCGGGGGCCACGGCATTGACCCGAATCCCGCGCGGGCCAAGCGCGGCGGCCAGGTGTTTGACCAGCGTGTCGATGGCTCCCTTGGTCGCCGCATAAGCCGCCAGCTCGCCCACGACCGCATGGGCGCCGAGCGACGAAATGAAGACAATGCTGCTGCCACTGCCCAGAATGGGAAGGGTCTGCTGAATCAAAAAGAACGGCGAGCGGACATTCACCGCGAAGAGACGGTCGAAATCCTCAACCGTCATTTCTTCGAGCTTGGCTGACTTCGACACGCCTGCATTCGCAACGAGGATGTCCAGCCGGTCGCCGACGATCGGGCGAACCTGGTTCGCCAGGTTGTGCGCCCCGTCAGGCGCCGAGAGATCCGAGCCGACCGCCTGAGCCTGGCCGCCACCGTTGCGAATCGCGGCGACGACCGATTCGGCTTCCGCTTTACCGCGGCCATAGTGAATCAGCACCTGCGCGCCTCGCTCGGCGAGGGCCAAAGCGCTGGCGCGGCCAATGCCGCGGGAAGCGCCGGTGACAAGAGCGGTTTTTCCCGAGAGACTGGCCATACGTATACCTCGCCAGCATGTATACGTGGAAATTGGCCCGTCAACAAATACCTTGTATGCTGCGTCCCATATCTGTCAGGTATGGGACGCTGAATGGAACTACGGCATCTTCGCTATTTCGTTGCCGTTGCGGAGGCTGGAAGCCTGACCGTGGCCGCTCAGAAATTACTCCACACCGCGCAGCCGTCTCTCAGTCGTCAAATCCGCGATCTGGAAAACGAAGTGGGCACGCAGCTCCTGACTCGCAACGCCCGCGGCATTGAGTTGACGGCGGCAGGGAAGGCCTTTCTCGATCATGCGCGGCTGGCGCTGATTCAGGTCGACGCCGCCAGTGAAGCGGCGCGCCGGGCGGCCAAACCGAACAAGCCTTCGTTTGCTGTTGGATTCCTGACCGGACAGGAGATCGACTGGTTGCCTGAGGTGATGCGTGTTCTTCGCGACCAGTTGCCGAGGATCGATGTCACCGTCTCGAGCCGGTCTTCCTCTCATGACCTTGGAGAGGATGTGCTGAGAGGCACGCTCGATGTCGCGTTCCTAAGAGCCGAGATCGAGGCGCCAGATCTGATCTACAGGGTCGTCACCAGGGAACCACTTGTCGTCATCCTTCCGAGCGATCACCGTCTTGCCGCGCGAGAAGCTATCGACCCGACGGAGATCGCCGGCGAGAGACTCCTCAGCGTGTCGGCGGCTCCGGTGCTGCGGAAGGTGGTCGACGATTACCTGAAGAGTTTCGGAATCGACGCCAAGCCGGAGCACGAAGCCGACAATCTTGCCATGGCGATGTCCCTGATCGCCTCGACTCGCAGCGTCTCGTTGTTACCCGCGTACGTGCAACCGTTTCTCCCGTGGTCGGTCATCAGCCGCCCTCTGAGCGGCGCGGTGCCGACGATCGATCTGGTCGTCGGGTACAACGTTGCCAACGCATCACCGATCCTGACGCTGTTCCTCTCGAGAATCGATGATTTGATCGCACGAGCGCGTCCCACCTTACGCGATGACGAGAACCACGAGGATGCCTGAGCTGCGGTCATTTTGGCGCGGCGGACTGATCAACATACCGCGTGTCCGTCGGACCAAATCCCGAGATTTGGACCAGGACAGCCTCAGCACCTGTCCGAGCGAAATGATTGGCTGCACCGGGCTCCGAGTACACGCTGCCTGGCGGGAGGTTCTTGAGCGCCGGCTCACTGAAACGGTCGCCGTAGCCAAATTGCCACGTGCCCGACATGACGGTGGCCATGCGGTCGTCACGGTGGGAATGCGCCGGGATGGTCGTGTTGGCCGGCACGAACAGCACGATCGTATAGAAACCTGCCTTCGACGGGTCGCCGAACAGGACCGTCGTGGTGACGCCCGGTAGAAATGAACTGCCGATCTGGCTTGCGCCGGCAGCCCGCGCGCTAATCTCGGTCGGCGTCAGCCGCATCTCGGGGAGAGCAGACGACTGAGGAGACGATGATGGGGAAACTGGTTGGGTCGCCCCAGCGACAAAGCGGGTGATCGCCGCTATGGTCTCCTCCCGGTTTTCTTCCATGAGCCAATGGCCGGTGTTCGCCAAGACGACCGACGTCACGTTCGTGGCGACGATCTTCCCCTGCGCGATGAGCGCCGTGCCGTTCGCCTTCTCTCCGCCGATCGTCAGCAGCGGCATGGGCAGCTTCGACCGGGAGAGCTGCGCGAAGTCGGTGGCAGCCTGCTGAAAGGAAACGAAGTAGGACCACGCCGCTCGCATCCGGCCCGGACGCGCATAGGCCGTGGTGTAGGCCTGGCGGTCGGTCTCAGGGATGGAGCGGGTTTGGTCGGCGGCGAAGTCGTTCCAGAAGTGTTCGAAGTAGGTGCGCTCGCGACCTTTCACCAACGCCTCGGGCGTGGGACCGTTGAACCGGAAATGCCAGATCGCCGGATTGTTGTAAATCGCTTCCCAACCTTCCACGCCTGGCAGAAACGCGTCCATCAGGATCAGCTTGTCCACCTCGTTCGGGAATTGCGCGGCATAAGCGTACGCGACCATCAGCCCGATGTCGTGGCCCACGACCACTGCGTGGTCGACCCCGAGCTGCCGTACGAGCGCGTGCATGCGCACGGCCGCGTTCTTCATGTCGAGACCGTCTTTCGGGACTGCCGACCCGCCAATGCCGGGCAGATCCGGCGCAATGACCCGGTGGTTCGCTGCCAGTTGCGGCATCAGCGGACGCCACATCCGCGATGTCTCGGCGTACCCGTGGAGGAGTACGACCGCTGGTCCACGGCCGGCCTCCAGATACTGGAGTGTCAGCCCGTCGACGACCGCGGTGCGAACCGCGATTGACGTCGGTGCCGCCGGCGCCTGCATCGCACGCGGAGATGGCGAAGCGAGCAATGCCACGAAAACGAACCCGACACCGCGGACAATTCGCCGGGTCACTCCTGTAATCCTCTGGCTGCTATTCATGTTATTCCGGACTATACAGTCTGGAATTAAGCCAAGTCAACGTAGGTCGCCCGGCGGTAGACTGATCGCAGGTTTGCATGGCTCGGCCCAAGGCGTTTGACGAACGGCAGGCGTTAGCCGCTGCGATGGAGGTATTTTGGCGCGCAGGGTACGAGCGCGCCTCGTTGGACGTCCTGCTGCTGGCGATGGGGATTTCCAAGCAGAGTCTGTACGACACGTTCGGCGACAAGCGCGCCTTGTACCTCAAGGCGTTGGTGTATTACCGCGACCAGACCCTCACCTCCATGCGAGAACTGTTTGAGTCGGTCACGAAGACGCGGGACGGCTTTTCGCGGCTGCTACTCGGCATGAGTGCGGAATCCGAGGAGCAACATGCCAGAGGATGCCTCCTTCTCAGCGCGAATCTCGAGCGCGATGCAAGCGACCGTGTCGTCGCCGCCTTTCTCCGCGACAATCAGGCATCAGTCGAGGCGATCTTCGCGACTGCGATTGCCGAGGGACAGTCGCGGGGCGAGTTGTCAAAAAAGCATGATCCGCAGGCCCTGGCGAAATTCTTCGCGAGCACGATTCAGGGTATGCGGGCGATGGCGAGGCTGAAATCTGATCGACGCGCGCTGCGGCAGGTCGCCAAACTTGCCCTCAGTGTCCTGGACGCACCGTAGGACCTGTTGCTCGGGACCAGGAACTCTCCTAGCGCCACAGACCGTCAGGAATCGGCTTCGCCTCGACCACCTCGACCAGCACTGAGTCCGGTCCAGCGACGAAGAAGCTCTTCACACCATCAGGACGATCGGCAATAGGCTGCAGGATCGTTGCGCCAGCCGCCTTCATCCGGGCCAGCTCTGGCGCGATGTTCTCGTATGAGAACGCAATGTGGTCTACCGCGCTGCCCTGCGTGTTCTGCAGCTGCCGTCCAACCGGCAGGCGGTGCTCCGAGTCGGCATAGTAGTGATCTTTGTAGATGAACACGAAGCTCACGCCATCGAGCCGTGAGCTCGTTCCCCACCGCGCATTCGGATCGGTCGGACGGGGACTCCTGGCGGTCGCGGGAAATTTCATCCCGACCATCCGCTCGTACCAATCGGCCGTCGTCGCGATGTTGTCCACCGACAAGTGGACGTGGTTGAACAGGTGATTCTGATCGCCGGTATAGACCTCGGCGATCTCGCGATCGGGCCCGAAGACATAGAAAAACCAGTTGGACCCGAGCGGCGTGAGGGGGGTGTGGAACTGCGCCCCCTTTTCTTTCAGATGTGCGAACTCATTTGGGCCGTCGACGCCTGCCCAACCGATGTGGCGGATAGCGGTGCTCTCGAGATCCTTCGGCGTCTCGCTGACCTTGTTGATCAGGATGAAGCCGCGACTGACAAACAGCGCGTCCGTCGTGTCCTTGAACTTGACAGGTTGGGCGCCGAAGGTGCTCTCGTAGAACTGTTGCGTCTTCAACGGGTTGGTCGAGTTGACGTGGACGTGATGGAAATGCGCTGCCGGCGGTGCAACGTTCTGAAACGCCGTCGCCGACACGCCAACGACGACAAGCAGGCTGAGTGTGAGCACACGAATCATGAGGCGTTCGTCACCGCGGGCATTCGCAACCTCAGAACTGAAACTGTGCACCAAATTTCACATACCTCGCTTGCAGAATGTTGAGGGGCTTCAGCCAGGCGGAGCCGTATGTAGTGTTGATCGCGGCGGGTGGTTCGCCGGCGTTCGACGTCGCGCCGACCGCCGCGTTCGAGTTGAACGCATTGAACAGGTCGGCCATGACCTGGAGCTTCTTCGAGCCCGCCACGTTGACGGTTTTCGCGAACCGGAAGTCCACCTGAGTTCGTCGCGGCGTGTATTCAGTGCCAGGCTGGATGAGCGGCACAACGCGCGACGTGTTCGCGCCACCCGACAACGCGCGCCCGAGCGATCCATTGGCCGCCACATCAGCCTGCGTGATATTCCACTGGGCAAGAACCATCTGCCCCGGCAGGTTCTGCAGCACGCTGCTGATCTGGATCTTCTGCCACGGAAGCGTGTAGGCGCCGGTCAGCTTCAGTTGCGCAAGCCAGCTCGTGTTGTAGTTGCAGTAGGCGAAGTTGGTCGCTGTGCCGGGATTGGACGGGTACGTCGCCACCGTTGAAATCCCGAACTGCGTGGAGGGATTGTCGACGAACGCCGCGCAGTTGTTGAAGTGCGTGTTGCCGGTCGAGAATCCGCCAGTCATGAACAGGTCGCTCCGCACCCGGGCGTTGACTGAGAGATCGACACCGTTGAAGACCTGAGTCTGCTTGCCGTAGTTGTCCACGAACGTGACCAGGTTATGCGTGGCAAGCCCGAACTTCGGGGCCGAAATGTCGTAGAGTCCGCACACTGGATAACCGCCGCCGCCGGGCAGCCTGGAATCCGTCGGCGCAGTCACGCAATACGGCGAGAAATCGGCCGGGGTCACGTCGAGGTTGTCGGTCGTCGTGAAGTGACCGTACGCGCGGCGGAAGTACGAAACCTCGGCCGACACCCGCGACACGATTTCGTGACTGAGGGTCGTGGAGACTTCCCAATTGTTGGGTCGTTTGTCGAAGCCGGAGATCGTTGCCGGATCGTACTGGGTGGCGGCGTTGATCTGTCCGAAGGCGCTGTTGCTGAGCGGGCCGAGCTCCGAGACCTGGGGGATGCCGTCGCCATTGGTGTCAATCCAGGATCGGGTGGCCGTGTTGACCGACGTGTTAATCGGATTCAGCAGCCGCGCTGTGCCGACCGTGGATGTCACTACGTAGCGGCTCAAGGTGGCCTTCAATGCGGTCTTTCCGTTCCCAAAGACGTCGTAAGCGATCCCGAGCCGCGGCGACAGATCCTTGTAGTCAGGAACATTGTCCAGCTCGGGATACGTGCGGGGACCAATCCACGTTCCGCCAGGAGCGCTCTGTGGGTCCACGCGGTTGTTCAGATAGTCGAACCGCAGTCCGGCATTGACGGTGAGACGCTTCAAGGTCCACGTATCCTGAGCGTACAGTCCGAGGTCCGCCACCAGCACCTCGTGCGTCGTGTACGGCGTCGTCCGCACGGTGACCTGAAAAGGTTGACCGTTGCGCACGATCAGCCCGGTGTCTTTGTTCGTCCAGATGTCGGTATCGGCGGGCCCGTTCTGCAGCGTCGTCCCGACTTTCAAAGCATGCGATCCAGTAACGTAGTTGAGCGAACTGCGGTACGAGCGCAAGGAGGTGTAGTTGCGCGAGAACGTTCCCGAATACGCACGGAAGTTCACGCCGGTGGTCAGTTCGGTGACCGGATAGCCGAGGGAGGTCGCCGAATCCGTGACCGGCTCGCGCGTCCACGTCTCGTTCATCACGCCAGCGGCGGCCTCGAACAGCAGCTTCGACGAGATCGTCGAGGTGAACCGCAGCGTCTCGAAGTTGTTCTTCGGAAGGTTCTGCAAATTGGACGCGTCCGGCTGCTCGGTGCTCACGAGTGTCCAGTGCTCAGTCTTGCGCGGACCGATGTTCGCGTAGCCCGACAGCTTGTTCCGCGGGCTGATCTGCCACGTCAGGCGAATGTCGCTGCTCTCGTTCTGCTGGGTCTCGGTGCCCGGCCGGCTCAGATCAGGCGTGAAGACGAACGTTGACTGGCTGGATTCGTAGAACGTGTTGGTTCGCACCTGCTCGTAGCCCCAGTATCGATGCGCCGTCCAGAACCAGAGCTTGTCTTTCATGATTGGGCCGCCGATGGCAAAACTCGAGTCCCAAATCTTGCGGATGCTGTCCCCGGTGGTAATGCCCTGCGCACGCAGCGTGTCGTCGATGTTGTTTGCCTGCAGGTTGTTGTTCGCGAAATTTCCAAACGCCGAGCCGCTGAAGCGGTTGCCGCCTTCTTTCGGGATGATGTTCACGCGCACGCCGCCGCCGCCGACCTCCGATGAGATGGCGCCGAACTCATAACTGAGCTCCTGTGTGGACGCGTCGTTGGTCGACAACCCGGTACACGAATAGTTGCAGGCCATATTCGCGTTCATCAGGCCGTCGAGCTGCACGAGCCTGTCGTTGAAAGATCCGCCGTGCGCCTTCAGCTGATTCTGGTGCTCGCCGGCCGATCCGCCGACGTCGTTCTGATTGCTGTATACGCCGACGGTCATGATGCCGATCGTCGACCAGTTCTTCGAAGTCGGCATCGCGGCGATGACGTCCGCGCCGATCACCTGACGCTTGATCACGTTCTGGACGTCGACGACGGGTGACGCGGCGCTGACAACGACCGTTTCCTCGAGCGTGCCGACCCTCAGATCCGCGTTGACCGTCGCGGTGAACTGCGCTGGCAGTTCGATGCCTTCACGCTTGAAGGACGTGAATCCCGTCAACGTGAACATAACTGTGTAGGCCCCTGGCCGCAGATCGAGAATCTTGTACTCCCCCCTTGAGTCAGTGGTCGCGGTCCGGCTCCGCTCGATGAGCGCGTCACTGGTTGCCTCGACGGTCACGCCGGGCAATATGGCTCCGGTCGCGTCCTTCACGACGCCAGCAATACCGGTGGTCTGCCCAAACGCAGCCCCGGGCGAAACGACGAACCACAGCAGAGCTACGAAGGAGAGACCGACAACTCGTCGCATCGCGACCTCCTTGGGCGTGTTTTTCGTCCAGCCGTGTTTGGCGAACGTAGACTAACGTCGTCCTGCCGGGAGGCAAGAAAGGAATTGTTAAAAGAGTGTTACCAGGCCGAAAATACGCCGGTGGCAGCGCCGATGCCTGACTACTTGTCCAGAAGCTTGAACACTCGGTGCACATCCTCCGGCAGCTGATCTAATGGCGCTGCAGCTCCTGATCGTCGAGGACGAGCGAACCATCCGAGATCTGTTGCGCTCGCATTTCGAAATGGAAGGCTACAAGTGCGTCTCCGCTCCCGATGGACACGACGCCCTCAAGATCGCGAATCGCCAGGCGTTCGACGTCATCCTCCTCGACGTCATGCTGCCCGGGATGGACGGACTTGCGGTCTGTCGTGCGATCAGGACCCACAGCCCTAATCGGGACGTCCCGATCCTGTTCCTCACGGCTCGGTGCGAAGAACCGGACAAGCTCGCGGGGTTCGGCCAGGGCGCTGACGACTACCTGACCAAGCCGTTCAGCATGAAGGAACTGAGCGCGCGTGTTGGCGCGCTTACCCGGCGCGTCAGGAGGACGCCCGTCGATACGCTGGCCGCGGCGCCGCCGCTTGTCGTCCGCGCCTTGCGACTCGACCCGGCGCGCCGAAGTGTGGCCGTTCGCGGGGCGGCGGTGCCGGTGACGCCGCACGAGTTCCGTTTGCTGTACCGGCTGGCCGCGAGTCCGGGTGAAGTCTTCACTCGCGAGCGCCTGCTCGCGGATATCTGGCAAGGCGAGGCGTACGTAACGGAACGGAGCATCGACACCCTCGTGCGCCGGCTGCGTCTGAAGATCGAGCCCGATCCAGCGGTCCCGACTTACATCCTCACGGTCTGGGGCGACGGATACAAGATCGCCGATGAGTAACGTGGCCCGTCTTGTTTGTGGATCGGTGCTCGCAGCTTCGTGCCTTGGCGGAGCAGCCGCGAATGACCCGCCGACGTTCACAAGGGACATCGCGCCGATCGTCTATACCCGCTGCGTCTCCTGCCATCAGCGCGACGGCGACGCGCCGTTCAGCCTCGTCAGCTACGACGAGGTCCGCCGACGCTCACGCCAGATCGCGGAGGTGACGGCGAAACGCATCATGCCGCCGTGGAAACCCGACGGCGACTCTCCGGCGTTCGTCGGCGCTCGCCGATTGACCGTCGACGAGATCGGTGTGATCGACCGATGGGCCAGGGCCGGCGCACCCGAAGGTCGCCCCGAGGACCTCCCAACGCCGCCGGCGCCCACCGGCGGCTGGCTGTGGGGCACGCCCGATCTCGTGCTCACGCTCCCGACCTACACCTTGCGCGCCGACGGCACCGATGTCTTCCGCAATTTCGTGGTCCCAGTGCCCGGCAAGGGCAATCGATACGTGCGAGGGTTGATTTTTCGCCCGGCCAACCGCGCCGTCCACCACGCGAACATCCGCGTCGATCGCACTCCGGCATCCCGCGCCCTGGACGATGCCGATCCGGCGCCCGGGTACGAGGGCATGATCCTGCATTCGGCGGACTATCCGGACGGTCAGTTTCTCGGATGGACGCCTGGGCAGGCGGCTCCGCCCTCGAAGGAGGCCGCATGGACGCTCGCCGGTGGCACTGACTTCGTCGTCCAGATGCACATGCGGCCGACCGGCCGCGTCGAGCAGATCGCACCGCTCATCGGACTCTACTTCGCTCCCGATCCGCCGCGCCGAACCCCGGCGATTGTGCGGCTTGGTCGGCAGAATCTGGATATCCCTGCCGAGGCGCCGGCGTATCGAGTCACCGACACGTTTCAGTTGCCCGTTGATGCGCGGGTCATTACGGTGCAGCCGCACGCGCATTACCGGGCGCGCGAAGTCGCCGCGTGGGCGACCGCTCCTGACGGCTCAAGGGTTCCGCTGATGCACATCAGCGATTGGGACTTCGGCTGGCAGGACCAATATCGGCTCGCCAATCCCATTCAGCTGCGGGCCGGGACCGTCCTGCAGATGACGTATGTCTTTGATAACTCGGCGAGCAACCCGCGAAATCCGAGTCAGCCGCCCTCGCGTGTGTCATGGGGCTGGCGCTCATCGGACGAAATGGCCGACGTGTGGATCCAGGTGCTGACCAGGGACGAGGCCGACCGGCGACTGTTCACCGAGGCCGCCCGGCGTAAGATGACCAAGGAGGACGCCGTCGGATCCGAGGTGTTGATTGCGCGCGATCCTGATTACGTTGCGCTCCGTAACGACGCGGCGCTCATCTATCGCGAACTTGGTCTGTTTGACCGCGCCTTGACGCACTTCGCCGCCGTCACCCGGTTGCAGCCGAATTCGGCCGTGGCGCACTACAACGAGGGTGTGACGCTTGAAGCGCTCGGCCGAGAGAGTCAGGCGGAAGCGGCGTACGCGCAGGCGATTCGCCTCGATCCGTCATACGCGAACGCGCACAACGCGATGGCCAACCTGTGGTACCGCCGTCAGCGACTCGACGAGGCGATCGCGGAGTATCGGGCAGCGCTCAAAAACGACAACACGATGGTGATGGCGCGCTGCAGCCTGGCGCGCGCGCTGATCGAAACGAACCGGCCAATGGACGCAGTCGCGGAGTATCGGTTGGCGCTGAACGTCGAAGCCGACTCAGTTCCGTGTCTGATCAACTTTGCCTGGCTCCTGAGCGCGCATCGTGAGGCGACGATTCGACGGCCAGCGGAGGCGATCCTCCTTGCCGAGCGTGCCGTGGCGCTGACCGATCGCGCCAATGCCGAGGCGTTGGATGCATTGGCTGCAGCATATGCAGCTGACGGCCGATTCGACGCCGCCATCGCTGCGGGTACGGCCGCGGTGCGGCTCGCCGAGCGGGCCCAGAATCCGGTGGGCGCCGCCGATATGCGCGACCGGCTGGTTCTGTATCGGCAGCGAATCGCGTTTATCGTCTTCGATCGATGATGCGCATTCAGGAGGACGTGACGCCCTTCGCGTGCGGAAGCAGCTCGCAGCCGCATCAGGCCATGCGCCGTGCGGCGCGAATGAGTCCGACCCCGAGGGACAGCACCGATGCCGCCATCAAGGCGGCGCCGAGATAGGCGAGATTCAGCAGGCCGTTCGGTGCCGTTGCCGTTGGCGACGCAACGGAAAGAAAGAACGCGCCCGGAATGAGAATCGCCGCGGTCGGGGTGCCGGTCCTGGCGATCCATTTCCAGAACGGCGATAGCGACGCCTCGTCCACATAACGCAGCATGACGAGTGACAGCACGAGATAGACGCCAGCGTGGGCGTGCCCGGCACGCCACAGGTTCTGACGCAGCGGATTGTCCGCGTACCCCGGCGTGTTGCCCACCAGAAAGGTGAGCAGGGACACACCTCCGTACATCACCGATGGCAGCACGACCAGGATGATGCCCGCTGACATTCGCGATTCTCTCGACATGATGGCTCCTTCAAAATGTCGTGTGTGTAGGCCTGTGACTGTTGGGCGGCGTCTGCGTTAGGCCGGATTTTCGCACAGCACGAGGACCATCACGCCCGCATACATAGGCCCATTTGCGACATCACGGTGGGCTCGCCCGCCGTGGAGTACGCTGATCGGCATGTTGATCAAATGGCGCGGAAAGCGCCCCTAAAACCCAGACTCAAATGAGAAACGATCTCAGCGGGGGGCACATGACAGAGTTCCACCAACCTGGCCAGGGAGAGTTCAGAGCGATTCTGCCTGAGGAGGTGGATTGGAAACCGTTCCCGGCGTTTCCACCAGCGGCGCGACTCGCCGTGGTTGTTGGCCAGCCGACGGAGCCGGGTCCCTACTTGGTCAGAGTCAAAGTACCCGGAGGCGTGAAGTTGATGCCGCATCGCCATTCCGAGGACCGGATCTACACCGTCATATCAGGCGTGTTCTATATCGGCCTTGGCGACGAATTCGACGCCGACAAACTGCAGGCGTATCCGCCTGGTGCGGTGATCGTTCTGCCTGCGAATACATCGCACTTCCACTGGGCGAAGTCCGGTGAGTACGTCACGCAAGTCACAGCGATCGGGCCGCTGGGACTGGAATACCTCAGCGCGAAAGACGATCCGCGAAACCGCAATTCGTAGGACAACCGGCAGTACAATTTGTGCGTGCTCGCGGATCTCGATCGTCGACCCCGACGAAACAGAACAGCGCGCCTGCGTTTTCTCATCGCGGTCGCCCTGTTCTTCGGTGTTTCGTTGGCAGTATCGCTCCGTCCGGTTGCCGCGCAGGTGATCATGCGCTACGCGCGCCAGATGAACACGCCGGTGAACCACGGACTCCCTGATCGCCGGCTCGGCTTCACGCTCTGTCGCCTGCGCTATGAGCGCACTCGCCGCCAGCGCAAGAGCGGATGGTGGGACGACTACCCGGCTTCGGACTTCAACTTCCTGAGCCGCTTCGAGGAACTCAGCACCGTGACGATCAGCCGCTGGGCGAACGGCGACCCGGGATTTGCCCAAGTCACGCTGCAGGATCCGGACCTGTTCCGCTGTCCGTTCCTGAAGATGCAGGGTGCGGCGAACTACGATTTCACGCCTGAAGAGATCGCCACGCTGCGCCGGTACTTCCTCAAGGGCGGCTTTCTCTGGCAGGACGACAACTGGACCGACGCCGACTGGGACTACATCAGGGCGAACCTGGTCAGGGTTCTTCCGGAATACCCGGTTGTGGAGATCACGCCCGGTCACCCTCTCCTCTCGGTGCTGTACAACGTGTCCGAGATCCCGCAGATCCCGAGCATCGAATCGTGGCGTCGGAGCGGCGGGCAGGCAGACGAGTTCGGGTCCGGTCCGCCGCATCTGTACGCGATCTTCGGGGAGAACAGCCGGCTAATGGTGCTGGTGAGCCTCAACTGCGACACCTCCGACAGCTGGGAACGGGAGGGCGACAGTCCCGACTACTTTCACCGATTCTCGCCGGCGGGGTACGCGCTCGGCGTCAACGTCGCGGTCTGGGTGATGACTCACTGACGCTGCTATTTCGTCCGCACATGCGCCTTCAGATCGGCGACCCAGTTGACTATGACGTTCAGCCGTAACGGCCGCGACGCGGGCTCCGTGCGAATCAGGAGAATCAAGTAGCTTGCGCCGTTCCCCGACGACGAGCGTCGGCGTCGTCTTCACCTGCACGCTGATCAAGTCGTCGCCAGCCCGATAGAACCGATTCTAGTCGAGCCGTCGTCGAAGCTGGGCCCGGATTCATGAGGATCAGGTGAGCGGCGTCCTCAGCCATTCGTCGAGGCCCGCAATCGAAGCCGCGCAAGAAATCGGCGGCGATTCCGCTTGTCTTGGCAAGAGCATGGAAACACACGCAGGAACGGATGAGCTTTTGCGTGTCGTCCGTCATGGAGGTACCAGTCATGTCGCGTGTAGCGGACTACAGCATTCTTGCCGACAATTGGTGGACCGAAGGGTTCAGCCCCAACCCGATCGAAGTCACGATCCCGAAGAACATCAACAAAGACTCCAGATCGATCCTCGGATTCAAGTTCCAGTACTGGAACGCAGCCAAAATGACGGTCACGATTCGCCTGAACTCGGTCTCCGTGTGGCACTGGACGGTTCCAGCCACCGGCGAACTGGACCGTCGCTACATTCAGGAGGTCGTCCCCAAGGGCCTGGCAGTACCGGGCACTAATCGATTGACGATCGATAGTGACACTGGCGATTTTCGCTACGTCGGCGTCGCCGACGTCGTGCTCTGGTGGCAGGCCGACATCTAAGGTCGCGGCGCGTCCGGCTGGCGCAATTGCCGCGCTGAAACTAGCCATCAGCCATCAGCCATTGACGGCGTTTTTTTTCCAAGACCGGGAGGTCTCCGATGAGCACAATCAATCTTGCCGCCTGGTTCGGCTGGCGCGGCTCACTCGACACCGATCTCAAGTTCTCCGAGTTCTTCTTCGGCGATCACACTGTGATGTTCCGCTGCATGCGGCAGTACCCGAATGCCGGCCCCGGGCCGGTCGTCGCCGCGAAGACGGGGAACTACTTCGTGGGCCAGGGCGAATTTCGCGGAGATTTCTCCGGCGCACCAGTCGGATCGAAGTTCTTGGTTGCGATTGGCGGGCAGCAGCAGGACTATCCGTCGGCCGACGACGGACACTGGATCCATGTCGCGCTGGTCAGATCAGGCCACACGTTCACGCTGTTCCTCGACGGCGCGCCACAGTCACCCACGATCACGCTTCCATCCACGAACCTTCCCGACGCCAACGCCACGCTGCGCATGGGCCGCACCGTCGACGGCTTTACCATCAACGATCGCGAGACCCAGTTCTACGGCTACGTTGACGACGTCGCGGTGTTCGACCGGGCGCTGACTAAGCAGGAGATCAAGGCGATCATCAACGAGCCTGATCATCGGCTGCATGGGAACCAGGATCACCTCGTCGCTGCGTGGATCTTCGATCACACGTTGCCGTCCGGCGATCCGCTTCCACCGCATTTCAGCCGGCCCTACACGTTCAACAGCAACCCCGACGGAAAACGCGCGAGTCTCGGGATCGTCAGCGAGTCGCGGGACGATGCATTCGACGCGAAAATACTCCAGGGCATCCTGCCGTTCCAGAAAGTGGCGTGGATTCTACCCTTCGACAAGGGCGACGTCTGGCGTGTCGTCCAGGGTAACGGCGACCCGACGAGCTCGCACAACGGGGCGGACGCGAACTTTGCGTGGGACTACACGCTGGCCAGCGCACCAACGCCGGGCAAGCCCCCTGATCCCAATGGCCAGGCGTGCGGCGAGCGCCTGCACGCGGTGGGCGGCGGCCACGTGTTCGACTACTGGGATCAGGGCGGAGGCACGCCGCCCGCTGGGTGCACCGAGTCGATCGACGGACACGACTGGTTTCACATCGAGCTCGCCAAAGACGAGATCGTCACCTACATGCACACCCTGATCGGATCGATCAAAGAGATGCATCCACACCTGCCGCCGCCCCCTCCGCCCAAGTGGAGCGCCGGCATTCCTGTGAGCGAGGGCGATCTCATCGCCAGAGTCGGAAGTCGATGCGCGAACAACTGTCATCTGCACATCGCGAGTCAAAGCGCGAACCCGAACGCGTTTCTCAGCGATCTGGTGACCGGCGTGACGTTTCCCGTTGCCTTCAGCAACTACGAGATGTGTCCGGCCGGTCTTGATTGGACGAAGGAGCACAACTGGGTCAAAGTCGATCGCGGGGTGCCACTCCAGGGGCAGTTTGTGCGCAGACCCAAGAGCTGACTCCTCTCGCTGAACGCCGCAACGATCGTCTTGCCTGGACACGGAACGATGGTCATCATGGAGGCATGCGAACTGTCTTCGACGCGGCGGGTGGCAACGACGGCCTGCGTCGTCTTGCCAGCGCCTGGCATCGGCGGGCCGTGGCCGACGAGGTGGTCGGCCATGCATTCAGCCACGGCTTCCACCCCCAGCATGTTGAACGACTCGCTGCTTACTGGGCCGAGGCGCTCGGTGGCCCGAGCACCTATTCCGACTCCTTTGGTGACGAGACCACCGTCGTCAGGATGCACAGTGGAAACGGCGAGCAGGGCGAAATGGATCGCCGTGCGATTGCCTGCTTCGACCAGGCCCTGGCCGATGTCGGCCTCGCCGACGACGGTGCTCTGCGACAAGTGCTGCACGATTACTTCGCCTGGACCACTACGACCACGATGTCCCGCTACCACCGGTCCGCTGATGATGTGCCCAGCGGCCTCAGCATCCCACGCTGGTCATGGGACGGACTCCAGGGGTAAGACTCCACCGCTGACCGCACATTCGTAGCGATGCACGATTGGACCGAGCGCTAGCCGTATTTGAGTTCGGTGCTTTGTCCGACCTCGATAATGTAACCATCAGGATCGCGGATGTAGCAGCGCGTCTCGCCATACTTCGGGATCGGCTCGGTGAGGAACTCGGCTCCTCGACTTTTCCATAATTTGTAGCAGGCTTGAATATCCGCGACGCGGATGTTCATGAAGCTGCTGATCTTGTCCGGGTCGGCGAGGACGCTGAGCGTGACCGACGGCTTGTCAGGGGTCGGCCCGCCCCCGACGTTGACAAGAAGCCACGTGTTCGCGATTTGAATGTACCCAGGCGCGCCTTTGCTGTCGCCCCTGCTCACAATGCGACCGCCGAACACTGTTTCATAGAAGCGGGCCGATCGGTCGATGTCGGCGACGGTGAGAAAATGTGTGACGGTGAACCCGTCGCGCGGCGGCATCTCATAGCTCTTCTGCTCGGTTTGTACGGTGCTCACTGATGACTCCTTTCGATAGGCGTCGGTGGACAACAATCGCTTTCATCTTCCACGGCCTCGCTCGCAGTGTATTCCCGTTCGATCCACGTCGAAGATAAAGCCTCGTAACGGACTTATTCTTCTTCGAAGTGCCTGACCGCCTACACGCTGAGCACCGGACACGGCGAACCCTGGACGAGGTTGGTCGCGGGCTGCTCCGCAGCCGTTCGGAGGCCTCCGGACGCATGCGTTCAGAGATTCTCGAGGGCGTCGTTACGAGAGACTGGCCGGCTCTCGAAACCGAAAGCTGCGAGCTGGAGCGGCTCACGAACGATCCGCGGTGGACAGTCCTGAAGTACCCTCGCTAGGAGCGAAGCGCATCGTCCTTGTGTGCCTTGAGGTGGGCCTGGTAGCCAAGCCAGGAGCTCCAGTTGCTGACCGTGTGGATGTATTGCGCGCGCTCGAATGCGGCCGGATCCTCGGAAGTGAGAAGGCTCAGTCGTCCGCGGACGTCATCGAGTCGCGCGAAGTTCGCTCCCTCCATCCAATGTGCGAGCTCCTCACGCATCGAACGGAAATGTGCCGGGCCATGTCGCATGATCGCGGACACCATTTGCACTACGTGCGCACCCGCCAGAATCGCCTTGATGCCATCGATTGGCGTCGCGACGCCGCCGGTGACCGCGAGCGAGCAGCGTACGTGACCATGCAGGATCGCCAGCCAGCGTAGCCGCAACAACAGCTCTGAACTATCCGAGAGCTCGAGACGCGGCCAGACCGCCATGTGCCGGACATCGATATCCGGCTGCAGAAAGCGATTGAAGATGACCAGGCCATCGGCGCCGGCGTGCTCCAGTTGACGGGCCACATGCGCAAACGCCGTGTAAAACGGCGACAGCTTGACCGCCAGCGGAATCTTCAGCTCGTGCTTGAGATCGAGCACCATCTGACGCAAGTCATTCTCGAGTGACGAGGCGGACTGATCCGCATCAGTCGCGACTTGGTAGGTATTGAGTTCGATTGCATCGGCTCCCGCCTGTTCCATCCGCAGCGCGACGGACAACCATTCGGCCGGTGTCGTCCCATTGATGGACCCGATGATGGGTATCTGCACCGCGCTCTTGGCGCGATGCAGGTGTTCGAGATATGCGTCCGGGCTCATGCTGTACGCGTTCGACTCGGGGAAATAGGAGACGATTCCGGCGAATTTCGCGTCCAGCGGATCCATCTCGCGGATTCTTCCGGACGCCGACTGCGTCACCTGTTCTTCGAACAGCGAGTGCAAGACGATGGCGGCGCAGCCGGCATCCTCCAGTCGCTTGATCGAATCGAGACGATCCGCCAATGGCGATGCGCCAACCATGAACGGGTTGGCCAATTGAAGACCAAGGTAAGTTGTCGACAGGTCAGGCATCAGGTTGTTCCTGATGACTCGAAGAGCAAGAGTTGAGCCGTCCCTGATGATGCCTGGATAGTTCGACGGCCCATACAGGGCGAACACCGCGATCGGCCACCTTTGACGTATTTCTGGTAACCGTCCGGGCCCCGGAAAATTTCGCGCCCCTGCCGAAAAACTCGGACCGCGCGGTCGCCTATCTCGCCGATTTCTTCAGAAACATCAGCAAAACGCCTCGATCGACTCGGCATTGCCTTTGCCCCTGTGACTGCCAACAGCAGTCACAAGGAGGACGGCATGACTCGTGACTACGTGGCCCCGGCGATTGGTTGCAGTCTGTGGCTCGGTCTTTCGGCGGTGATGTTCGCGCAGGTCGGCGGCTTCGACTACGACCGGTCGGCAGAAGAGACCGTCTCGGGCAAGATCGTCACGCTCGTCGCCATGCCGGCCGCGGACAGCAATGTCGGTGTGCACCTTGATTTCTCGACTACGTCGAGCATGGTGAACGTGCATCTCGGCCCCGCAAAGTACATCGGCGACCAGAACTTCTGGTTCAACGCCGGAGACGAGGTCACGATGGTCGGCGTGAAGGCGTTCATCGACGGCAACAAGTCGTTCATCGTGCGCACCATCACCAAGGACGGCAGGACCCTGACGCTGCGCACCAGCGACGGCAAGCCGGCGTGGACGCCAGCCGTTGAAGGCGTCGACGGTTGCGGCGTAATGCATCCGGTGCTGCCGCGCGGCACGGAGATGTGAGCGGCGAGGCGGGAACGGTATCAAGTCGATCGGATGGAGGAGATATGCGCACCCGAACGTTCGTCAGCGTCGCGCTGCTCGTCGTCGGGCTCGGTTCGGGGCTGTTGGCATCGGCCGATCGCGTGTATCAGTTCGCCGGCGGTCCGGAAGTCCACGGCGTACCATGGTTGGCGCGTGGGGATTGGTGAGGGCACTGTGAACACCACACTCTATGTCGATGGCGCCTGCGAAAGTCTGCGGGAAGAGTTCGTTTCGCTGCCGGGGCTTACGCTGACGCTTCAGCAGGTTGCGCGGCTGCTCGACGTTGATCGGGCAGCCGCCGTCCGCGTCCTGAACCAGCTGGAAGCCGAAGGCCTTCTGCAGCACTCGGCGGACGGGATGTATCGCCGCCCCAGCGGCGCAATTCGAGCTTAATCGTCCGCCAGCACCTCGACGAAAATGCCGTCGAGTCCGAACACGACAAGTGAATTGAACGACGGATCATCCGACACGCTCGCGCGCAAAACGCAGCCGGGCGACGGAGCCGTCACGGAGCACCACGTGATCCGGCACTTCGTCGCCTGCGGGCAGCGGCAGGCTGGTTTCGATCACATCACGCTTTCGCCACCGCGACCAACGCGTCGGGCCGCAGCAGGTCACGCCCGGGGCAGCGGATCGTCAACACCGGTGCGGGCGCCGTTCGCACCACCTGCTCGGCGACGCTGCCCATCAGGAAGTGCGCGACGCCGCCACGACCGTGCGTGCCCATCACAATCAAGTCGACGCCTGACTCCTGCGCGTACGACACGATGGCGGTCGCTGGTTTCATCGACATGACCAGGGCTGTCGTCGCCTGGAGTTCGCGGCGATCGTCCTCGGAGAGCGACGATTCCAGTCGCCGGTGAGCGGCAGCGTCCGCCACACTCTGTGCCTCGGCATCGATCAGCATGGCACCGTCGGTGGCGAATGTGTGCGCGGTGACGTCATCGACGATGTGCAGCAGCGTCAGCTTGGCGCCGAACGTGCGCGCGAGCTCGCGGCCGTAAGCCAGCGCCGCTTCCGACGGTTCGCTGAAGTCCGTCGCAACGAGAATCTTCCTGAGCGGAGTCATGATGGCCTCGTTTCCCTTGTCGCCGGTGCCTCGTCGGACACCAGGAATGTGCGCTCCGGATGCCGCACGGTCAGGACCGGGCAGGGGGCGCTGCGTACAACATGCTCGGCAACGCTTCCCATGAGCACGTGCGAAATGCCGGTGCGTCCGTGAGTGCCCATGACGATCAGATCGATCTGGGCACTCTTCGCGTACTCGATAATCGCGTCGGCCGGCTGATCGGACGTGACCAGGGCAGCGCAGGCACTCCGGTTACGGCGTTCGACGTCCGTCAGACGCTCTTCGAGACGCCGCTGGGTGCTCGCCTTCAAGGCGGCCGGGTCTATCGCGGACGGGCGCAGGAAGAAGTTCTCCGACGCGTGGAACAGGTGCAGCGTGGCGCCGAACGCTCGCGCGAGCGTCCGACCGTAGGCGAGCGCCGCCTCAGAGGCTGGATCGAAGTCGGTCGCCACCATAATGTCTTTCACCGCAATCATCTTGTCCTCCATGGACCGACGGAGCATTCTGCGTGCCGTCCTTTTGGGCACGGGCAGAGCGAATGCCCAAGGCAGCCAGGGACCGCGCCGAAACAGCAAGTGGGAATTTCCCGCGGTCCTGCGGAGTATTTCGCACGCCTCCGGCGGCGGCCAATCCGATGAAACCCCCGCTATCATAGGGACGCCCGATGCCTTCTCCTCCCGGTTTCCTGCCCGACGACGAGCCGGGCGGCCTGCTGCGCGCCATCGTCGAGTCATCGGATGACGCGATCATCGGCAAGGCGCTGGACGGTACGATCGTCAGCTGGAACGCGGCCGCGGAGCGGATGTACGGCTACAGCGCCGCCGACGCCATCGGGCGATCGATCAGCCTGATCATCCCCGAGGAGCACCAGCGCGAGTTTCGGCGGATCCTCGACGAAATTCGGGCGGGCCGGCGAGTCCCCTCGCACGAGACGGTCCGGCGCACTCGCGCCGGCCGATTGCTGACGGTCTCGTTGACTGTCTCGCCCATTCTCGACGTCACTGGACGCATTCTCGGCGCGTCGGCGATTGCCCGCGATATCACCGAATCCAGGCGAATCCACGCGGCGTTCGATGCGAGCGAAGAACGGTATCGATCGGTCGTGGACTCGGCGGTGGATGCGATCATCGTGATCGATCACCTGGGTCGCGTCGAATCGTTGAATGTCGCCGCCACGCGGCTCTTCGGGTTCTCCGCGGCGGAAGTCGTCGGACAGAACGTGAACATGCTGATGCCGGAGCCGTACCGTTCCGAACACGATCAGTACTTGAAGCGGCATCTTTCGACCGGTGAACGGCACATCATCGGCATCGGCCGGGAGGTGACGGGACGCCGGAAGGACGGGTCGACGTTTCCGCTGCAGCTCTCGGTCGGAGAAATGACCATTGACGGCGAGAAGAAGTTCACCGGCATCCTGCACGACCTGACCGAGCGGGTACGGCTCGAGACGCAGTTACGTGAACAGGAGGCGTTGAAGCGACTGGGCGAGATGGCCGCCGTGGTCGCACATGAGGTCAAGAATCCGCTGACCGGGATCCGAGGCGCCGTGCAGATCATCGGCGGACGGCTGCCGGCGGGCAGCCGCGACGCCGAGGTGATCAAGGAGATCGTCGCCCGGATCGATGCGCTGAACGAGCTGATGAAGGATTTGCTGCTGTTCGCGCGACCGCCGCGGCCGAAGATCGCGTCGATCGAGCTCCAGCCAATTGTGCTGTCGGCGATTGAGCTGGTGCGACAGGATCCCACGGCACGCGGCGTGGGATTCGCCGTGACGGGCACGTCTGCGCCTGTGGCGGCAGATGCGGAGCTGCTGAAGTTGATCCTGCAGAACCTCCTCTTGAACGCCGTGCAGGCGATGAAGGGGAGCGGCGGCGTCCGGATCGAGCTCGGGTCCTCTGGGGACTGCGGCACGATTGCGGTCGTCGATTCAGGGCCGGGCATTCTCCCAGAGGTGCGCGAAAAGCTCTTCACCCCGTTTTTCACGACCAAGTCGCGCGGTACCGGACTTGGACTCTCCACCGCCAGGCGGTTTATGGAAGCCCAAAACGGTTCAATGGCATTGCTGTGCCCGGACAGCGGCGGCACGACGGTCCTGCTTCAGCTGCCGCTTAAGGCTCAACCCTAGCGGTACGGCCCGCTTCTTGGATCGCCCTCGGTTCATGCGACCGAATAACGTCGTTTTTGCTCCGCCGATCGGAGATTTTTCCCATTGGCGTTGAAAAGTTCGGATCCACGACTCCTGGTCCTCGTTGTCGACGACGAACTGCTCATTCGCTGGGCGTTGCGCGAGGTACTCGAGGCCAAGGGATACCTTGTTGCCGAGGCGGTCGACGCGACCGCGGCGCGGAGCGCCTTCGTGGACGGTCACCCCAGGCCGGATGCCGTGGTGCTGGACTACCATCTGCCGGATTCCAACGACCTTCAACTCCTCGCCTCCATTCGGCACGATGCGCCATCCGTTCCGGTCATCATGATGACGGCATACAGCACTGCGGAGATGATCGAGCAGGCGCTGGCACTGGGCGCGCGTCACGTGGTCAACAAGCCGTTCGAAGTCCATCAGATGGCTGACCTCGTCACCGAGGCGCTCCCCATTCACTGATCTCGAGTCGTTTCTCCCGATGCCGGTTTCGTGATTCTGCTGGTTGGGATCGTGAAGTGGCAGGGTGCGACTCTGCCACTGGGATACCGGGAAATCCTGCGGACGCTGGGTAAGAATTCGCAGCGGGCGTCGTCGTGATCGCCCACGAAAGGGCTCGTCCTGTGGACAGTGGACGAACCCTGCGCGCGGGGGTCGACGAGATCGACGCGGTTTCAGATCCAGTCGAATCGGACGCACATACCCGCGACGAACATCGCGAGGCCGATGAAACCGATGACGAGGCCGAGCGGCAGCATGATCATCGTGACGCCCAGGCCCAACCCGATCACCATCAGCACGAATCCGACGACGATCGCCGCGAGATGCTCGAAGAAGCCGAGCACATTTGCCGTGAGAGTGTGTGACATAACCCCTCCTTGACGTTCCTGCCGGCACACCCGCAAGTGCGATGCCAGATTCGCACGTCGCGCCCCATGCATGGCCGGCTTCTTGATTAGCAGGTTTGGGGAAGTGAAATGCTGGGCGAAAACACGAGTATGCGACTGGAGACGCCGGGAAATCCCGCGGACTCCGGGCAACAATTCGCAGCGCGCGTGCTCGTGGTCGATGACGAATGGCTGGTCCGGTGGGCGGTGAGCGAAACCTTGCGCACGCGGGGATTTGACGTCATCGAAGCGGCCGATGCGCAGTCCGCGCTGGCGCTGGGGACTGGTTGCGATCTCGTACTGCTCGACATGCCGGACGCACAAAATCTGGGTGTGCTGTCGCGGATTCGCGCCGCGGCGCCGGCCCTGCCGGTCATCATAATGAGCGCGTTCATGACGCCCGAGATCGCACAGCAGGCGACGGCACTCGGTTCGGGCATCGTGTCGAAGCCTTTCGACCTGACCGGCCTGGCCGCGGCGGTCGAACGCGCCCTGAACGGACGCATATACTAGGCACGCATGCCAACACCGACGATCCTCGTCGTCGACGACGAGCAGCTGATTCGCTGGTCGCTGAGCGAGCGCCTTTCTGCGATGGGCTACCGGGTGGTTGAAGCCGACACTGCTGCCGCGGCGCTCGAGCGCCACGCCGAAGGCGTCGACCTCGTACTCCTCGATTACAAGCTGCCCGATGGCGACGGCCTCGACGTGCTCAGGAAGATCAAGGCTGCGGATGCAGAGACGCTGGTCATTCTGCTGACCGGATTCTCGAGCGTAGAGACCGCGGTCGAAGCGATGAAGGCGGGCGCGTATCACTACGCCAATAAGCCGTTCAACCTCGATGAAATTGCGCTCCTGGTCGAGAAAGCGCTCGAAACCACGCGACTGCGCCGGGAAGTGCGCACGCTCCGCGCCAGTCAGGCGCGGCCTTATAGCGTCGATCGCATCGTCGGGCACAGCCAGGCGATCACGAACGCCAAGGCGCTCCTGCAGAAGGTGGCGTCCAGCCCCTCGTCCACCGTGCTGCTGACAGGCGAGAGCGGCACCGGCAAGGACCTGGCGGCCAAGGTGCTGCACTACGCCAGCGACCGTGCGTCGCGGCCCTTCATGAATATCACCTGCTCGGCGATCCCCGAGCAGATTCTCGAGAGCGAGCTCTTCGGCCACGAGCGGGGCGCCTTCACAGATGCGCGTCAGCAGAAGCGCGGCCTCCTCGAGTCGGCTGACGGTGGCACAGTGTTCCTCGACGAGATCGGAGAGATGGCGCCCGGCCTACAAGCCAAGATGCTGCGATTCCTCGAAGAGAAGACGTTCAAGCGAGTCGGTGGCGTGACCGACATCAAAGTCGATGTCCGAGTGGTCGCTGCGACCAATCGTCTGCTCGAAGACGAAGTGAAGAAGGGACGCTTTCGCGAGGACCTCTATTACCGCTTGAATGTCCTGCCGATCGTACTTCCGCCGCTGCGCGCCAGGGCCGACGACATACCCGCGCTGGTGCACTACTTTATCGACGGCTACAACACGGAATTTCGCAAGCGCATCCGCTCGGTGTCGGACGACGCGATGAAGCGGCTTCAGACGTATGGGTGGCCGGGAAACATCCGCGAACTCCGAAACGTCGTCGAACGCGCGATGCTGCTGGCCGACGGCCCCGAACTGACCGCGGCGGACTTCACCGTGGGCGGCGAGGGCTCGCGCCTCACCGAGGGAGTGCCCCTGCCGCCGACCGGCGTCGACCTCGAACAACTCGAGCGTTCGCTGGTCGTGCAGGCGCTGGAGCGAAGCGGCTGGAACCAGACGAAGGCCGCCACGCTGCTCGGGCTCAATCGCGACCAGATTCGCTACCGGATAGAGAAGTTCAAGCTGGAACGCCCGACGCCGTCATGACCGGGCGCTTGCGCCGGGAATTTGCCGGCCCGCCGTGGAATCGTCCTCGCGTCGCCGTCACGGCTGAATGGATCTTTCTCATCTCGTTGTTCCTTCCACCAATCGTCGTCGTATCGGCGGCTGCCGTGGCGGTCGCGTCGTTTCCGAACCGTGAACACACGGAAGCAAGGTTGCGTGCGCGCCACGCGTGACGCGCACGCCCGCCTTATCGCTTTCGCTGACCCGAAAAAGAGGACCGCCCCTTCCGCAATTCATCGAATATTGAAGTCGAGGACCAGCGTGACAAGGACATCGACCGGCCGACCCGCGAGGCGTCCAGGTTCGAATCGCCACTGGCGTGCGGCAAGAACCGCCTGTTCGTCCAATCCGCGATCCAGGGAACGAGCGACTCGAATGTCGGCGGGCCGGCCGTCGGCCTGCACGACGAACTCGAGCACGACCGTGCCGTGGATCTTCTCGGACAGCGCTTCGGTCGTGTACGCCGGCTTCACCGCACGATAACCCTCGGCGTCGTCACCGCGCCGCCCGGTCGATAGACGCCGCCAATGCCGCCACCCGGTCGTGGCCCGACGCCGGGGCCCCGACCGCGACGCTTTTGCCGTCGCTACGGCCGTCGTAAACGCACGCCGTGATGCCTTTGAAAAATCCGAGGCGAAGAGCACGCGACGACTTGACGTCATGCCGACCGACCACTTCTTGCAGTGTCCACGTCGACTGTTGCAAGCCGAAGGCCGGGAGACCAATGGGCTAGACCATTGCCGAGACGGTCGTCAGAAGGTTCGAATGATTTGACGCCATAACTACGGTCGAGCGCCGCGAAATAATGCGCGGTGCCCAGGGGTTTTTCGGGCCGCTCAACTCGCTCGAGCCTAAAATCCCACGATCTGGGCCACGGCTGGCAATCGAGTGGCAGGCAAACTGCAACGGGATGTTCGTTCAGGCCGACGTCGATGCGCGGACCAGACACGTTCAGATGAAGAGGACGCCGAAGGATCAAGAGGGGAGGGTTCGATGAGAGCGAGTGCTGCCCTTGGACACCGGACGTTTTCGAGTGACACGGCGGCCGTTCGGTCGACGGCGCTCGACCGCTGGGCGCTCAGGCGAATTCAGCAGACCGTCTCATCCGCTCCCATTCGGTTCCGGTTGTGGGACGGCTTCGAGTTGCCGTCGGACGCTGGTTCGCCTATGACCACCGTGGCGTTCAAGAATCGCCGCGCGCTCTTCGGTTGGGTCTGGGATGCCGAACTCAACTTCGGTGAGGCGTACATGAGCGGCGCGATCGAGATTCACGGCGATCTCGTGCGCCTGCTGGAAGTCGCCTACCGGGCGCTCGGCACGAAGCCGCGCCCGTGGTGGCTGTCGCCCTCGGCGAACGACGAATCTGCCGCCAAGGAAAACGTTCACGAGCACTACGACCTCGGCAACGACTTCTATAGGCTCTGGCTGGATCGGGAGCTGGTCTACACCTGCGCGTATTTTCCGACCCCGGACTGCACGCTGGAAGAGGCGCAGATTGCCAAGATGGATCTCGTTTGCCGCAAGCTCAATCTCCAGCCCGGCGAGCGCGTCGTTGAAGCGGGTTGCGGCTGGGGATCGCTGGCGCTGTTCATGGCGAAGAGATACGGCGTCACGGTGAAAGCGTTCAATCTTTCGTCCGAGCAGACTGCCTACGCCCGCGAGCGCGCGAGGCAAGAAGGACTCACCGGACGGATCGAGTTCGTTGAGGACGACTATCGTAACGTTCGCGGCCGGTACGATGCGTTTGTCTCTGTCGGCATGCTCGAACACGTCGGTCTCGCGGACTTTCGGACGCTGGGCGATGTGATCGATCGCAGTCTTGGCGCACGTGGACGCGGCCTCTTGCACTTCATCGGCCGGAATCAGCCGATGCTCCTGAATCGGTGGATCCGGAAGCGCATCTTTCCGGGCGCGTACCCGCCGGCGCTTCGCGAAGTGTTCGAGCAGGTGCTCGAGCCCCGCGGTTTGTCGGTGCTCGACGTCGAGAATCTTCGGCTGCACTATGCGAAGACCCTGGAGCATTGGCACCATCGGTTTGACGAGGCCGCAGATCAGGTCACAGACATGTTCGACGAATCGTTCGTTCGCGCGTGGCGCTTGTATCTGGCCGGGTCGGAAGCGGCATTCACGACGGGATCGATGCAGCTGTTCCAAGTGGTGTTCGCGCCTGGCGCGAGCAATGCGATTCCCTGGACGCGACCCGCCGGGCCGAACCTGTTCAGTGGGGCGCCGCATGGAACGATGTGACGTGCTCGTCGTCGGTGGTGGTCCGGCAGGGTCCTCGTGCGCGCGACGACTGCACCAGGCCGGCATGGGCGTCATCGTGCTGGATCGATCGGTGTTTCCACGCGACAAGGTGTGTGCCGGCTGGATCACGCCGCAGGTCATCGACGATCTGGAGCTCGACTGCGACGATTATCGCCGCGGCCGCACCTTCCAGCCGATCACCGGCTTTCGCACGGGTGTCATCGGTTCGGCGAAGGCACTGGAAACCGTGTACGACCGACCCGTCAGCTTCGGCATCCGCCGCTGCGAGTTCGATCATTACCTGCTCCTGCGATCCGGTGCTGATTTGCGGCTTGGCATGGTGCTCTCGTCGATCGTCCGCGACGGCACCTGCTGGATCGTCAACGATTCGATCAAGGCGGACGTGGTCATCGGAGCCGGCGGACATTTTTGCCCGGTGGCACGCTGGCTGAACCCGACGATCGACGGCGCGCCGCCGCTGGTCGTCGCGCAGGAAACGGAATTCCGTCTGGAGGACCGGGACGCCAAAGCGTGGCCGACGGCGTCCGGCGTGCCGGAGCTCTATTTCTGTCGTGACTTGAGCGGCTACGGCTGGTGTTTCCGCAAAGCGCAGCATCTGAACATCGGGTTCGGTCTTCTCGGCCGTCGCGCGCTCCCCAAGGCAACAGCGGAGTTCGTCGAGTTTCTACGCGGACAGCGCAGGGCTCCCGAAGAGATGTCCGGCCGCTGGCACGGGCACGCCTATCTGGTTGCCGCATCGCCGCACCGCCAGGCAATCGACGACGGCGTCATGCTGCTGGGCGACGCCGCCGGCCTTGCGTATCCGGAAAGCGGGGAAGGCATCCGGCCGGCCATCGAGTCCGGATTGCTCGCCGCATCGACCCTGGTGGCAGCGAGAGGACACTACTCTCGGGATCGACTCGAGCCCTACGTCCGTCAGCTTCGAGAACGATTTGGCAGTCGGCGGATGCGTCAACTGCGCCCGCGGACGATGAGATCAGCCGTCGCAAATCGGCTACTGCCGTGGCTGCTGGGGAGTCGCTGGTTCACTCGGCGTCTTCTGCTCGAACGCTGGTTCCTTCACGCGCACGACTCCGCGATGGTGAATCCTTGAACCTGCGGTGGCCCGGATCTGGTCGCGAGCGGTACCGCTGGAGTTCCAGACGCTTACTCGGACCTGAGCGCGGGAGAGACCTGGGCAGGTTGCATCGAAGCAATGATGGCGTTGGCCCGCACGAGCGCGGCGTCGATATTGGCGCAGACGTTGTCCACGCCGACGATCTGTCCGAAACCCGCCTGCGCCATTACCGCACGCGGCTGGTCACGCGCACCACAGAAGATCGCAGCTCGTCCCGACTCGCGAAGCCTGAGGCTCAGATCTTCCAGCGCACGGAGCCCGGTGGCGTCGATCGCGGTCATGTTCCGCAGGCGCACGATGACAACCGGTGGCAGTCCGTCCAGTCCGTCCATCACCCGGTGCACCTTGTCGGTGGCGCCGAAGAGCAACGGGCCATGAATCCGGATGATCGTCACGAAGTCCGGAATGGGCTTGTCATGCAGGACGTGCACCCGACCTTCATCCAGATATGCGGAGGTGACGCGAGACACTGTCGTCGTGTTCGACACGCGCCGGATGTAGAGGAGTGCGGCCAGGATCATGCCCACCTCCACCGCGACGGTCAGATCCGCGAACACGGTCAAGCCGAACGTGACCACCCACACGGCGATGTCGGCCCGCGTCTGCTTCATCAGCGCCGGAATTTCATGCCACTCGCCCATGTTGGCGGCGACGACGAACAGGATCGCGGCCAGCACGGCCATGGGCACATGGTTCGCGAGCGGCGCCCCGACCAAGAGGATGATCAGCAGCGTGAGGGAGTGCACCATCCCCGCGACCGGCGTGCGCGCGCCCGATCGAATGTTGGTGGCGGTCCGCGCGATCGCGCCCGTTGCCGGAAGTCCGCCGAACAACGGCGAGACAATGTTTGCGATCCCCTGACCGATCAACTCGACATTCGAGTTGTGATGATCGCCGCTCATACGATCCGCCACGACGGCGGACATCAGCGATTCGATCGCGCCGAGCATCGCGACCGTCAGCGCCGGCGCCAGCAGCGTCAGCATCAGCGACGGCTCGAACGGCGGGAGATGGAAGGCAGGCAGGCCAGATGGCACGCCGCCAAAGCGCGAACCCACGGTGTCGATCGGCAGCTGGCCGAGCCAGGCGATCGCCGTTCCGCCAACCAGGCCGACGATCGTGCCCGGAACACTCTTCACGAAACGGTTGACTGAAACGACCAGCAACAACGTCAGTAGCGCCAAGCCGGTGGCTGCCGGCGTGATCGAATCCAGATGGCGCGCAATCGCCGCCATGCGCGCGGCGAACTCGCCGGGATTTTCGGTCATGCGCATTCCGAGGAAGTCACGAATCTGCGTGCTGGCGATCAGCACTGCAATGCCGTTCGTGAATCCGACGACGACGGGCCGAGGGATGAAGCGGACGACCGTGCCGCTGCCTGTCGCCCCGAGCAGCACGAGGAAGACGCCGGCCATCATGGTGCAGACATAGAGGCCCGACACTCCGTACTTGGCGACGATGCCCGCGACGACCACGACGAACGCGCCCGTCGGGCCGCCGATCTGCACCCGTGAGCCACCGAGCGCCGAAATCAGAAAGCCCGTGACGATGGCGCAGTAGATGCCGGCCTGTGGCGTGAGGCCCGAGGCGATGGAGAAGGCCATCGCGAGCGGCAGGGCGACGAGGCCGACGGTGACGCCGGCAATCACATCGGCGCGAAACGTCGGCAGATCGTAGTGCCGAAGAACCCGGATCGATTTCGGCAGCCAGGGATCGAGAGCGGAGTGGGCCGTCACGCGCGCTTCACGACGGTTCGCCCATATTGTGTCGACGATCGGTTCGCTGGGTGGTTTCGGACAAGAGCGCGGCTTTCGTGAAAATGTCGGGCGTCAACTCGCCCTCCGGCTGCATTGGCCTGCGGTTGGTGGTTCATCAGAAGGCAAAACGTGCCCGGAACGCTTCAGCGTGAGCACTGGGCACGGCGCCCGCCGCACCACCCGTTCGGCGACGCTACCCACGACGAGACGAGCCCACGCGTCACGTCCCTGTGTGCCCATCACGATCAAGTCAATGTCGTGGTCCCTGGCATAGTCCATAATCGCCAGGGCGGGTGCGGCGGATGTGAGGATGGCCGGAACCATCGAAGGGCCGGTCGCGTTGGCGGCGTCGAGCCACTCGTCGAGATGTCGGCGCGCGTCCTCTTCTATTTGTCGCTGTCGGCCGGGAGCGATCGCGGCACAGTTTTCGGCCCCGAACGTATTGATACAGAAGTTCTGGGAGACGTGCAGTACGTGCAGGGCGGCACCGAATCGACCGGCGAACTCGAGTCCCCAGGTCAATGCCGCCTTCGCCTCGTCACTGAAATCGGTCGCGACTAGAATCCGCTCGAGTGCAATCACCAGAGACCGGTTCGCAATACGCATGCCCGCAAGATTTGATCAAAGCCGCGGAATCTCGTCACCGTAGACCACTGCCGTGGGGAATCCTTCACCAGAGCGCGGAAAAATCCCCACCGACTGTAACGCTGCGGGAGGGTAGTTACGGCTCGCCTGCTTGAGCACGTTAGCGAAAAGCGGGCGTGCTCCTTGCTCCGACCCCACGTGTCGCAGAGCGACAACTGAGCGCCTGATTCCCGTTGTCTTTGGAATCTCGCCGCTGGCGCTCGCGTTATCGGGCGGCCTGGCCGCGCTTTGCGCGCCATGTTCTGGGCGCACTCGCAATGGCGATCACGGCTGGTGTCGGGATGCTCTTCGGCGTCGCCAGGTAGCGCTCGCCTATACCTTCCAGTTTCGTAGATGAACAGTGGATGAATGCTTTGACACGTCCAAGCCATCCTCCTATAGTCGTATTGCGATATCGGAATGAGACATCTGAAGGCGATTGAAGATCGGAGCCTGTTCAACGGTCTGATCCGGATGCACATCCTGCATCACGCGGCCGAGAGCGCCATCTTTGGCCAATGGATGATCGACGAGCTCGGGCGGCATGACCATCGCCTCAGCGCCGGGACCCTCTATCCCATCCTGCACGGGATGGAGAAGCAGGGGTATCTCCGGTCTCAAGTGACACAAACGGGCGGCCGTAATCGCCGTGTCTACCGTGCCACACCGCTTGGCCGCAAGGCGCTCCGAACCGCGCGAAAGCGCGTCCAGGAGCTGTTCGGCGAAATGTTCGAACACTCGTGACCGCCGACGAATACATGACTCGAGTCCGGTTGGTATCGATGGTCTGTGGGAGTCTGCTTGTGTCCGTCCCCCTCGCTGCACAGGCCCCGTCCGACCCACCGCCGGTGTTGACGCTCGATCGCGCGATTCAATACGCGGTCGATCACTACCCGACCGTGCGTGCCGCGCTCGAGCAGGTCACTTCGTCGAGTGCAGACATCGATGTCGCTCATGGTGCGTATCTTCCGCGCCTGGACTCGTTGTGGCAGTCGAACCGCGGGACAGTCAACAACGTCTTCGGCCAATTGATGCCGCAATCGGTGATTCCCGCGATGTCGGGACCCGTGCTGTCGTCCGCCTCCACGCAGAGCGTCTGGGGAAGTGCAGCCGGCGCGATGTTTTCATGGGAAGCGTTTGACTTCGGTCTGCGCGGCGCCGGCGTCGCCGGCGCCGAGGCCGCCCTCACCCGCGCGCGCGCGGGCGAGACGTTGACGCGCCTGGAGGTGGCGAGCGGCGTCGCCGAGGCGTTTCTCGACCTGGTCGCTGCCCAGCGCGCTGTCGCCGCGGCGCAGGCTGACGTCGATCGTCGCGACGTCTTGCGCCGCATGGTGCAGACACTCGTCGACAACCAGTTGCGTCCCGGCGCGGATGCGTCGCGCGTGGCCGCCGAGCGCGCGGCGGCACAGACGCGTCTGATCCGGTCGCAGCAGACTGTCGCGGTCGCGGAGGCGATCCTGAAACGTGATCTGGGCGTGACGACCGGTTCCGTGACGGTGGTCAGCGACGCACTGATAAACAGAATGCCGGACGCCGACATCACCGGCGGTGTGGCCGACGCCCATCCACTGGCTCAGATGCATCAGGCCGCGGTGGATCAAGCGCGAGCGCAGGAAGACATCCTGTCGCGCACCGACTATCCGCGCATCTATCTCCAGTCGAGTGTATTCGCGCGCGGAAGTGGTGCGAACGCCAATGGTGTTCTCGATGGCGGCGTCGATGGCCTCGGCCTCGATCGCGCAAACTGGGCCGCGGGCGTGCAGATCGTTTTTCCGAATGTGTTTGACTTCGGCACGTTGCGGGCACGCAAAGCCGCGGCGTCCGCGACGACGCGCGCCCAGGCGGCACTCCATGATGATGCGGTGCTCTCCGTGACGAGCGAACAACAGATGGCCGCGGCGATGCTTCAGGCGGTGCGCGCGGTGGCCGCGAACACCCCGATCCAGCTCGCGGCGGCGCAGCAGAGTGAAAGCCTGGCGCGCGCCCGCTATAACGCCGGTCTGACCAGTCTCGTCGAAGTCGCGGACGCCGAGAGTCTGCTCGCCCAGTCCGAGGTGCAGGACCAACTGGCCCGGGTCGATGTCTGGCGGGCTCTCCTGGCGGCCGCAGCCGCACAGGGTGACTTGACCGCCTTTGTGAATATGGCCCGGCAGCCCTAGAGAGACCCTGGTATGTGGCTGATCCGAACCGCGTTGCGGCGGCCGATCGCGACGCTTGTGATCGCGATTGGCGTGGCGCTCGCTTCCGTGCTGGCAATCGCGCGGATGCGCGTCGATATCTTCCCGAATTTGAACCTCCCGGTGATTTACGTCGCACAGCCGTACGGCGGCATGAGTCCGGCGCAGATGGAAGGTTACCTGGTCTATTACTACGAGTACCACTTCCTCTACATCAACGGCATCCAGAGCGTTGAAGACAAGTCGATCCAGGGCAACGGTCTGCTGAAGCTCACGTTCTATCCCGACACGAACATGAGCGACGCTCTGGCGCAGACGATTTCGTACGTGAATCGCGCGCGCGCGTTCATGCCGCCCGGCACGGTCTCGCCATTCGTGATCCGTTTCGACGCCGGCACAGTGCCGGTTGGTTATGTCGTCTTCTCGAGCGAGACGCGCACCGTCGGCGAAATTCAGGATCTTGCGCTGAATCGCGTCCGCCCGGCGTTCGCGACACTTCCGGGGTTGACCTCGCCGCCTCCGTTCGGGGGCAACCAGCGGACCATGGTCGTGACCGTGAAGCCCGATCGACTGCGCGCGTACAACATGTCGCCGGACGAAGTGGCGCAGGCGATCAACAACGGCAACACCCTGCAGCCTGCCGGTAACGTGCGGACGGGCACGCTGACGCGGATCGCGGAAAGCAATGCGGTCACGCCGAATATCCAGTCGCTGAACGACTTGCCGATTCGTACCGGCGCCGGTCCCACGGTGTTCCTGCGCGATGTTGGCACGATTCAGGACACGAGCGACATCCCGACCGGCTACGCGCTCGTCAACGGCCGCCGGTCGGTCTACATTCCGGTCACGAAACGCCCGGATGCGTCCACGGTCACAGTCGTGAAGTCGGTTCGGGACAATCTGCCGTATTTTCGCTCGCTGGTGCCGGATGACATCAAGGTCACCTACGAGCTCGATCAATCGTCGTTCGTCACCGACGCACTCTGGGCCGTGGTCCGCGAAGGATTGCTTGGGGCGGTGCTGGCGGGACTGATCGTGCTGCTGTTTCTTGGGGATTGGCGCAGCGCGCTTATCGTCCTGACCACCATTCCGTTCGCGCTGCTGACGTCGGTGGTCGCGCTGTGGTTGACGGGCCAAACCATCAACGTGATGACGCTCGGCGGCCTGGCGCTCGCGGTTGGCATCCTGGTTGACGAAGGCGTCGTCGAGGTCGAGAACATCCATGCCACCCTGCGGCAGCACCCAGACATGTCGCCAGCTCGGAGCGTGCTGGTGGCGACCCAGAGGACCGTGGTCGCACGTTTCCTGTCGATGCTCGCCGTCGTCGCGGTCTTCGTACCGTCATTCCTGATGACCGGTGTCGCGCAGAACCTGTTCGTGCCGCTCTCGCTGGCCGTAGCGTTCGCGATGATCGCGTCGTTCATCCTTTCGAGCTCACTGCTCCCAGTCTTGTTTCTCTGGATTCACCGGCAGGTCGACCTCAGTCGCCACGTGCTGGTCGCGGGACGATGGGGATTCGAGCGCTGGCGCGATCGGTGGGTGGCCGCGCTCGAACGACTGGGCCGCGTTCGGTGGGCCGTTCTTGGTGCCTACGGGCTGGGCGTTGCGCTGATTCTCGTGCTCCTTGGCCCGCGCCTCAGCCAGGAACTATTCCCGAGTGCCGGCGTGACGCAGTTCCGGCTGCGGTTCGACGCGCCCACTGGTACGCGTGCCGAGGAAACCGAGGTGTTGACAACGCAGGTGCTCGACGAGATCCGAAAAGTCGTCGGCGCCGAGAACGTCCTGATCACGCTCGGGTATGTCGGCACGCAGGGGGCGAGCTATCCGATCAATACCGTGTTCCTCTGGTCCTCGGGCCCCCATGAAGCGATTATGGATATCGCCCTCCGACCCGAGGCGCATCTCGATGTCAGGTCGATCGAAGCCACACTTCGCGAGGTGCTGCCACCGAAGTTCGCAGGCTGCTCGTTTTCGTTTGAACCTGGCGATCTCGTGAACCAGATCATGAACTTCGGCGCGCCAACGCCGGTCGAGGTGGCCGTGATCGGACCGGATTTGTCGGCGAGTCGTGCCTATACCGACCACCTGCTCGACGAACTGCGCGCGATCGCAAATCTGCGCGATCTCAAGTACGAGCTGCCTCTCGACTACCCAAGTGTGGAAGTGCAGATCGATCGCCGCCTCGCGGGACAGCTCGGCGTGACCGCCGGCCAGGTGGCCCGATCGCTCTCGGAGGCGACCTACTCGAGCCGCTTCACCACGCCGAATTACTGGGCCGACCCGAACACCGGCATCGCGTATCAGGTCCAGCTCCAGTATCCGCAGCCGCAAATCGCATCGCTACGCGACGTGGAGAGCATTCCGGTGATGCCGGGACACGGGCAGCATCCACTGCTCGGCGATGTCGCCACGGTCGGTGAGGGGACCGTGATGGGTGAGTACGATCGCCGAAACGGTTTCCGGATGCTGACGTTGTCCGCCAACATCGCCGGAAATGACCTCGGTGCGGTCTCGCGCAACATCAACGCGGCGATTCGTCTCGCCGGCACGCCGCCGCGCGGGACGACGGTGCAGGTTCGTGGCCAGATCGCCCCGATGCGCGAGACATTCGCGAATCTGAGTATCGGCCTCGGGCTCGCGGTCGTCGTCATCTTCCTGCTGCTCGCGGCGAACTATCAGTCGGTTCGCCTCGCCGCCGTCGTGCTCACGACAGCGCCGGCGACGATTGCCGGCGTTATTCTCATGCTGCTCCTGACGGGCACCAGTCTGAACATCGAATCCTACATGGGCGCGATTATGGCCGTCGGCGTCGGAACCGCGAACGCCATTCTGCTCGTCACCTTTGCGGACGAGTACCGCCGCACGGGCACTGCGTCCCTCGAAGCCGGCATCGCAGGCGCCAGAGAGCGGATGCGGCCGATTCTGATGACCAGCGCGGCAATGATCGCAGGCATGATTCCGATCGCGCTTGCAGCCCAGGTGACGGCGTCGCTCGGGCGCGCCGTGATCGGTGGCCTGATCGCCGCCACGTTCGCCAACCTCACTGTGCTGCCATTCGTGTTCGCCTCGGCGCAGCGCCGCGCTTCCACCGCATCACCATCGCTCGATCCCGACGACCCTGGCAGCCGGTACGCGACGAAGGGATAGGGAATGGCACATTTGAGCACAGGCCTCGTTCCTCTGCTCGTCGTCAGCGTGGCGCTGACCGGCTGCGGCCGCAGTGAAGTGGCGGTGGCACAGATTCCCAACGCAACCGCCTCGTCCCAGCCGCCGACGCTCGAGGTGGCGACGGTGACGGCCGTCATCCTCGAGACCACGGTCAATCTGCCAGCCGAACTTCTGCCTTTCGAGTCGGTCGATCTCTACGCAAAGCAAACCGGTTTCGTGAAATCGATTCGGGTCGATCGCGGTTCCACGGTCAGACGCGGTGAGTTGCTCGCAGAGCTCGAAGCCCCCGAGCTGGTCGCGCAGCGGGCGCAAACGAGCGCCGTCTATCAAAGCGCACAGTCGCAGCTGGCGTCAGCCCAGGCCAAGTCTGCCGCCGATCGCGGGACGTTCGAGCGGATGGCCGAAGCTGCGAAGACGCCAGGTGTGGTGGCCGGCAATGACCTTGAAGTGGCGAAGCGGGTAGCTGAATCCGCCGAAGCGAGTGTTGCCGCCCTGCAGAAAACAGTGGAAGCGGCACAAGAGGGCCTGCGCGCGACGATACAGCTCGAGTCGTACCTCAAGATCACGGCGCCGTTCGACGGTCAGGTGACCGCGCGATACCTGCATCCTGGCGCGCTCGTCGGGCCATACGGAGGACCTGGCGCGATGACTCCTATCGTCCGCGTCCAGACGTCGGACCACCACCGTCTGGTCGTACCCGTGCCGGAAAATGACATCGCGGGCATCCCTGAGGGGACCATCGTCCACTTCACGGTGCCGGCATTTCCGGGCCGCCGCTTTCAGGCGCCGATCGCGCGGATTGCGCGCGAGGTGGACAACAAGACACGCACGATGCCGGTTGAACTTGACGTCAAGGATCCTCGGCGGGAACTTGCGCCGGGTTCGTTCTGCGACGTGGAGTGGCCGATTCGACGGACCTACCCGACGCTGTTCGTGCCGCAGTCGAGCGTCGCGAGCAATTTGCAGCGCACGTTTGTCATTCGCATCCGCGGCAATCGCACGGAATGGGTCGACGTCAAGACGGGCACGCGTGTCGGCAATACCGTGGAAATATTCGGGGGGGTAGAAGCGGGCGACAAGGTTGCGGTTCGCGGCACGGATCAGATCCGCCCAGGGACGGAAGTGCGCGTCAAGGATCCCCGACCCGACTCGTAGTTCGTTCGTCGACCAATCCGCGCGAAGGGCCAGATCGTCGCGGCGACGGCGATGACTCAGCGCTTCGACTTTTCTTTGGATTCGGCAGGTCTGCCGCTTACAATGCCCGGTAAACCGTTCGCGGGAGAAGAAGTGTCACTCCGAATCCCGCTCTCTTCCGCCGCACTGAACGCACCGACAACGACAGCTTGCACGAGAGTGCCCTTTCTCCGGGAAGCTCAAGAACAAGCCGTTTCAATGTGCGTCAAACCAGGAGTGCAAAATGTTCCGCAGTTGCCTGTCCATGGCGAGCGCCACATCGTCGATGCGCGCCGCGGCATTCGTGGCGGTCGCGTACGTTTCGGCTGCTGGTCTCGACGCGCAAACCGTGGTGAAGCCGCCGAAGAACAATTACACACCGAAGCAGGACGTTGAGCTCGGTCGTGAAGCCGCCGATGAAATTCGCAAGCAGTATCCGATCATCACGGACGAGAAAATCGCTCACTACCTTTCCGGCATCGGCGACCGCCTCGTCGCCGCCGCTCCTCCCGCGCTCAACGATCCGGTTTATGAGTATTCGTTCACACCGGTCAACCTGAAAGAGATCAACGCGTTTGCGCTTCCCGGCGGCCCGATGTTCGTGTACCGCGGCATGTTCGACGCCGCGAAGGAAGAAGGCGAGGTCGCCGGCGTCATGGCTCACGAGCTGTCTCACGTGCTGCTGCGGCACGGCACCGCCAACGCGTCGAAAGCGCAGAACCCGTGGTTGCAGATCGGACATCTGGCCGGCGCCGTTGGTGGCGCGCTGGTCGGCGGAGCGATGGGCTCGGCGATCGCGCAGGGCAGTCAGTTCGGGCTCGGCACACTGCTGCTGCGCTACAGCCGCGACTTCGAGAAGCAGGCGGACATTCTCGGCGCGCAGATCATGGCGCGCGCCGGCTACGATCCCCGCGCGCTCGCGCACATGTTCGAGACGATCGAGAAAGAGACCGCGAGCAGCGGCGACGGCGGTCCACAGTGGATGAACAGCCACCCCAACCCCGGTAACCGGACGGCGTACATCAACCAGGAGGCGGCGGCGCTGACGGTGGCAGCCGCCCCCGACACGAGCCAGTTTCAGCCGATCAGGACGGCATTCGCCGCGCAGCCACCGGCGAAATCAATGGCCGATCTCGCGCGGGCAGGCAAGTCGACTGGCGGCGGCAACGGCGGTGACAACACCGGCGGCACCGGGACCGCAAAGTCGCTCGGCGCGATCGGGCAGCCGGTGGCGAGGCCGTCGACGCAATACCGCGATCTCAAGGGCGGCGGCGTGTTTGTCGCAGCAGTGCCGAGCGACTGGACGGCGCTCCAGGCGAAGAGCGCGATCAAGGTCGTGCCGCAGAACGGCTATGGCCAGCTCAACGGCCAGACGGTGTTCAGCCACGGCATCGAGTTCGGCGTCGCGAACGCGAACTCGCGCGATCTGCTCGAAGCGACTCGCATCTGGCTGAATGCGGTCGCGCAGGGCAATCCCGACCTTCGTCTGGCGGGCACACAACGGGCGATTCGTATCTCGCAACGTTCCGCCATCGCCACCGATCTCGTGAACCCGTCGCCTCTGGGCGGGGAGGAGCGTATTGGCATCTACACGACATTCCTGACCGACGGCAGCCTGTTCTACTACCTGACTGTTTCGCCAGAGGGCGAAGCAGACGCATTTCAGGAGACATTTCGGCGAATCGGCGAATCCATTCGGCTGACCGATGCGCGCTGACTTCCACGAGCCCGGCCCTGGTACACGTCGTGCCTTCGTCTCCGCCGTATCCGCGCGAGGCTCGGATTTGCTGGAGATCTCTCGCGCGCGGATCTATATTCTGCGATCGACTCACGACATATCGTCGCGGGCCTGACGCGACGCTCCCTGGGAGCGACTGAGAAAGAGGCAGCCATGGCACGGCAGCGTCGACTCGGAATGGTGTTCGTCGCGCTCGTCTTGATAGCAGTGGGCAGCGGTGTGACAGGACGCGCCGCCACCCAGGCGACTACCCCCAAGGAGGCGGCGGCCGCGAAGGCCAGCCCCGAGCTCGTCGGTATTCTCTCGAAGGAGCTTGGCTCCACTCCGGACCAGGCGGCAGGGGCAGCGGGCTCGCTCTTCGAGGTCGCGAAGTCGCGCCTGGAGCCCGGAGACTTCTCGAAGGTGGCGAGCGCCGTTCCAGGTATGACGGCGCTGCTCGGCGCGGCGCCCAAGGCAAGCGGCGCGACCGGCGCCTCCGGAGCGCTGTCGCAGCTCGCAGGATCGGCAGGGGGCCTCTCGTCCGCCGTGGTCGCGTTTGAGAAGCTCGGTCTCAAACCAGAGATGGTGGCCAAAGCGATCCCGGTTCTTACATCATTCGTGTCGAAGTCCGGCGGTGCGAACGTCGGCAGCCTGCTCGCCGGCGTGCTCAAGTAAACCTCGCGCCTGAAAAGGAGAATCTTATGCTTTATTCGATCATCGTCGGGCTCATCGCCGGCTGGCTCGCAGGTCAGGTCATGAAGGGCGGTGGTTACGGCGTCATCGTCGACATCATCCTGGGGCTGCTCGGCGGGATCCTCGGAGGCTGGCTGTTCGGGGCGATGGGGATCTGGCCTGGCGGCGGACTGATCGGCTCCATCCTCGTGTCCTTCATCGGCGCCGTGATTCTTGTCGCCATCACGAGAATGCTGAAGAGAGCCTAGAGGCCAAGGCGACATCGCTTCTACTGAGGAGTCTCATGTCCTGCAGCTCTTCTGTCGCGCCCATTCTTCGGACCTGGCTGATCGTTCTCGTTACTCTGTCCTTCTCGCTCCTACCTCACGCGAGCCAAGCCGCGCCGCCGATCTTTCATCTTCCGACGTTCGTCGACGCGGGCGCCTTTGCGACGGAGTCAGCGGCCGTTGCCGATGTCAATCGCGACGGCAAGCCGGACTTGGTCGTCGCAGTCCAGAACGACCCGTTCGGCGCACACCTGACCAACGGGCTGGTGAGTGTTCTTCTCGGAAACGGCGATGGCACGTTTGGCACGCCTGTCACCTACGACAGCGCAGGCATCGACGCCGTTTCAGTGGCTGTCGCGGATCTCAACGGCGACGGCGCGCCGGACATCATCGTCGGGAACGTCTGCGGTGGGGGGAGCGGCACATGCTCGTTGACGACGGCCGGCGTGCTGCTCGGTCGCGGCGACGGGACGTTCGCGCCGGCCGTTGCCGTGAACCTCGGCGGCAGCTCGTCGCAGCAGATCGCGATCGCAGACGTGAATGGAGACGGCAAGCCGGACCTCCTGGCGATCGTGGCTGCTCCCTTCAACGGCGCCGTGGCAATTCTGCTCGGCAAGGGTGACGGTACCTTCCAAGTACCGACCCTGGCGCTGCTCGGCGCCATGAACATGTATTCCCTAGCGGTCGGCGACGTCAACGGCGATGGCCGCCCCGACGTGGTTGCCTCGGGAGCCGGAAGCAATAGCGGTGGCCACTCGCGCGGAGTTGCTCGGGTCCTGCTCGGCAACGGCGATGGCACATTTCAGATCTTGCCGACGATCTACGACTCCGGCGTGTCGGCGGGCGGTTGGGCGAACTCTGTGGCCCTCGGCGATCTCAACGGGGACGGCGCGCTCGATCTCGCCATCGCGAACTACCCGGATAGCACCACCGGTGTCCTTCTCGGCAACGGCGACGGAACCTTCGGCTCCACTGTGCTCTACGACTCTGGTTCGCGGTTCGCGTGGGTCAACACGATTGCCGATGTGAACGGCGACTCCAAGCTCGATGTCATCGTAGCCAACGCGGCAGGAGCGGTCGGCGTGCTGCTCGGAAAAGGCGACGGGACCCTGCAGCCGCCGGAGACGTACGCGATACCTGGCGACGCGCTGTCAGTCGTCGCGGCCGACATGAATCGGGACGGCAGGCCTGATCTCGCGGTCGCCGTCGGGAACAACTTGATGGCGATTCTGCTGAACAGTTCGCCGTGCGGCAGCACCGCGCCGATCGTCACGGCGGCCGCCGCGCCCACCACCCTGTGGCCACCGAATGGCAGGACGATCCCGGTCTCACTGTCCGGCTCGATCGTCGCGTCCGGCTGCTCGCTGAACCTGACCTCCGCGCGATATGTTGTGCAGGACGAGTATGGACAGGTTCAGCCGCAGGGAACGATTGCAATCGGCGACGACGGCACGTTCTCCTTCAACGTTCAACTGTTGGCGTCGCGAAGGGGAGACGACCGGAACGGACGCAAATACACGATCACGATCAGCGCACAGACGACCGCCGGCGCGATCGGATCGGCGATGGCTATCGTCACAGTGCCGCACAATCAGTGAGCGACGCCTGAGTTACCAATCTCCGGCAGGTCGCGCGTCACCGGCGACTCCTCCATGGCCTCCGACCGGCGTTTTGTTTCATTGCCGTAAGTGAACGGTGCGTTGCAGCCGAACCCCGAAAAATACGCCTGGTCGCCGGGCCTGGAGTCGAATCCTGTGATTCAGGCAGCGCGTTTGCGATCAACACGCCGGAAGGATTGTTGAAGTGTCGAATCGTGCGTCAAACGCCGGCTGAGGCCCCCCGGATGGACAGGAACGGGAAATCACTTCCTGCAGTGAGCATCATTTTGCCCGCCTACAACGCGGAGCATTACCTGGAACAAACGCTTGAATCCGCATTGGCACAGACGGCCAGCGACTTCGAGATTCTGATCGTGGACGACGGTTCGTCAGATGCCACGGCGAGTATCGCTCAGCACTTCGCGAACAGAGACCCACGGATCCGGTTACTTCGTCAACAGCGCCAGGGGGTTTCTACCGCACGCAATCTGGCAATGGCTGCGGCGCAGGGAACCTACTTTGCGCTCCTGGACAGCGACGACATCTGGATGCCCGGCTATCTCGCGGCGCAGTTGCGGGTCTTGCACGACCATCCGGACATTGATGTCGTCTCCGCCAACGCCATCAACCTGGGCGGAGAACTCGACCGGACCGTCTGGAAAACGGTGAGACCAGGCCTTCATCCAGTGTCTCTCCTGATGCTCATTCGCGTCGAGGACTCCGTGTCCATCATGTCCGTTTTTCGTCGCCGCGTCTGGGAACAACTCAGGGGATTCGATGCGAACATGGACGGAAATGAGGATTACGATTTCTGGTTGCGCGCCGCCGCCGACGGTGTGGGCATCCTCTTCAACTCAACGCCGCTTGTGTATTACCGGCGAACGACAGGCAGCCTGTCGGCAAATGAAGCACAGATGCTCCTCGGCATTCAACGACCACTGAAGAACCTTCGGCGATTGGTTCCCGACGACTCGGTCGAAGCATTGGAGATTGACCGACGGCTCGACCGATTCGAGGAACGCCGGCTGATGGCGCGTGCGAAGCAGGCCATCATCGACCGCGACTTTCAGACGGCAGCCGTTCATTTCACGTCGCTTCACAAGCGCACGGGTGCCATGACCGATTCGGCCATGGCCTTCGCTGCCGCTCGATTGCCGTTCTTACTGATGTGGGCTTATTCGCTGAAACGGGCAGGGAGATGGTTCCGCGCTGGTCCCGGTGCGAAACTTGACGATCACGCCATCCTGGACTGACAAGCTGACGTCGCCAACACATCCAGGCCGTCGTGGAAATTGTCGCATTGCTCGGAGCCAAATGCGCTCGATCCCATGAATCACTTGACCAGTTCCAAGACTCGAATCCCGGAAAACACTTTCAAGCTCGGCAGGCGCGTCAGCAATTTGTGATCGTAGCGGTAAGCCGCCGTCAGATGACGTCGCAAGGATGGGATTGCCTGAGCAGCATTCACAAATGGAAGTGAGAACGCCCGGGTCCTTGATGACGCGAAAGGGCGGCTGAACTGCTGAAGTTCCGCACTTATCAACGGCCGCTCGAACGGCGATATGTCGGGTGCTCGGTAAGGGATGCACTTCCGAACCGCACGCACGAGTCGCGAGTCGCGCACCGGCTCCTGGAAAATGGCGCGTCCATTTTCTTCCAGCACACGATAGATTTCGCGAGAGGTCGCGGAGAGATCTAGATGATGCAGAATCGCGATGCCAAATACGACGGCGACTGAGCCACTCCGTATCGGCAGATCATGTGCGGATCCGACGACGAACTTCGCGCAGCCGGCCATACCGTTCAGCCGTAAGCGACGCTCCGCGAGCGAGATCAGCGATTCTGAGATGTCCACGCCGATGACTCGGGCGCCTCGGCGGGCGAGAAGCAGGGCGTTTTCGCCCGATCCGCATCCGAAATCCAGCACGGTGCGGCCTCGGACATCGCCGAGGAGGGCATAGGCATATTCGAGCGGATACGGCGTTTCTAGCGGTGGATCGAGGTATCGCCGCGTGTTGCGCTCGCTGGCCACCAGCCTGGCGTCGTCAGTGAGCTGGGCTTCGATTCCGCTTCGATGAATTTCAGCAGATTCCCACTGCTGTTTCAGACTGCTACTGACCGACATGCCTGGTTGCGCAGCAAGGCGTATACCAGCGCCATCGGGATGCTATTTCAACTCCCGGTGCTCGCATCAATCCGTCATCGCGGATCGGATCCACGCGACGCGTTTTCCGACGGAGCCTACTTCCGCACCTCGTAGCGAAGCGCCACGATGCCGCTCTTGTACGCGGTCGCCTCCAGAAGGTGCAGGGCGACGTCTTTGTCGAGCCCCTGAAAGAACGAGATTCCGTTGCCAATCAACATAGGCACGATCGAATAGCGCACTTCGTCGGCCAGTCGGAGGCGCAGGCATTCAGCGGACACTTCGCCACCGCCGACAAACCAGGTGCTGCGGAAGGTCGGCTTCAATCTCTCTCCAACCAGTCGCTCGAGATCGCCCGAGTAGAACTCGACGGTACTCCTGGTCTTCGGCAAGGCGCGATGGGTGAGGACGATGGTCGGCTTGTCGCCGTAGGACCAACCCAGTCCTTTCGCTTCGAACTTCAACGCTGTTTCATAGGTTCGCGAACCCATGACGTAGCAGTCGATCGTCGCGAGGAATTCGGCGACTGACTCCGGCGTCAGGCTGTCGCCGCCGTCGAAGTTGTCGGACGTCTCGAGCCAGTCAACGCTGCCATCTCTTCTCGCAATGAAACCGTCGAGGCTGGCGGCCATGTGGATCGTTACCCGGGGCTCTCCGTTCTCCATCGTCAGTCCTCAACACTGAGTGCCCCGGTCACGGTCCAGCTGCCGGACACGGTGCTCGTGGCTTTGTTGCGATGAAACTAAACGTATGTTTAGATATTGTCAAGCAGGATGAGTCCAAGACGACGAAAAGCGGAGGACGCCGATGTGTTCGCGGGTGTGGTGCGGGTCATGCACCGTCGCGGTCCGGCGGAGCTGACGCTTCGGGAGATTGCGGCGGAAGCCGGCCTGACCGCCGGCGCCCTTGTGCAGCGGTTTGGATCCAAGCGCGCGTTGCTGCTCGCGCACGCCCGCCACGCCGCCGCCACCGGAGACACTGGTGTGGCGGTCCCTCGGCTGCGGACGTCATCGCCTCTGGAGACGCTACGGTCCGTCACCGCGATGTACGCCCAGTTGGCCGACTCGCCACGCGCCGCCGTCAGGAATCTGGCTTATCTTCACAACGATTTGGCGGATCCAGCGTTGCGGCGTCACCTGTTGCGGCTGTCGCACGCGGCGAGGCGATGGTACGAGGAACTGATTTCGGCTGCCGTGGCAGCGAGGGAGCTTCGTGCGGGGACGGACGTGAGGGCGCTGGCTCGGATGACCGAGGTCACGCTTCGCGGGTCGTTCCTCAACTGGACATTGTATCGAGAAGGGTCCGCCGCAAAATGGTTGCGCGAGGATCTCGACGCAATGCTCCGGCCTCATTTGACCCGCGGCGACACCCGCAGGAGGCGATGAGCCCGGACTACTCGATCCGTAACGCGGCGATCGGCTCGAGCCGGGTGGCGCGCCGCGCCGGAATGATTGACGCCACCAGCGCGACGATTGCCAGGAGGACGATGGTCACCACTAGCGTTACGATGTCGCGAGCCTCGGTGCGCACAAAGGTCCTCTGCAGCAGCCGGCCGACCACGAGAGCACCCGGTACGCCGATCGCGACGCCGGCGATGATGACCCATACGCCGGACTTGAGGAACAGCCAACGCACCTGGGCGGCCTGAGCCCCGAGCGCCATCCTGACGGCAATCTCCTGGGTGCGACGTCTCACGGCATACGCCATCGCCGAATACAGCCCAACGCCAGAGAGGATGAGCGCCAGCCCGCCGATCCTCGCGAACTGCGCTGCCATATCGGCGGGGCCCGACCTCGATCGATCGCGGAGCTCGTTGAGCGGTCTCACGACGCCAAGTGCAAGATCAGGATCGATGTCGTTCACGGCCTGGCGGACGGTTTGAACGACGACGCCCAACCCGTCGGAGCCTCGCACGATCAACGCGACAGCAGCCGGCGCCTCGGCCCGAAACGGCAGGTACACCATGGGGACTGGATCACCCGGACTCTGCCGAATGTCCCGCGAGACACCGATGATCGCCACCGACACCAGCGACGCAGGGCCTTCAGCTTCCCTCAAATAGGTCCGTTGCACCGTGGGCGGTCGAAGTTCGATGTGACGGCCGATCGGATTCCCGGTGCCGAGATACACGTCGGCGAATCGCTGGTTCACGATTGCCGCCTCGTGGCCCGGAGTTCCGTGCAACTCGGAGAATGAGTCGCCGAGAACGAGACCAGGGACGAGGGTGCGAAAGTAGTCGGTATCCACAGTCACGGTCATGACGTCGGGCGGTGGGTCGGTCTCCAGCCGCCCATCCACCGACGTGAGCTGGCGTCTTCCAGCCGCCGAGAACGGCGCCGCACTGGCCACGGTACTCGCCGTCACGCCCGGCGCCGACAGCAGGCGGGCCTTGAGCTGATCGTGAAACGCGATCCGCTTCTCGCGCGTCGCATACGTTTGTGCTGGCAGCCGAACCGTCGTCGTCACCGCATCCGAGGTCTGCAGGTTGCGATCGAGCGAGTAGAAAGTGAAGAACCGTCGCGCCGTCAGACCGGCGCCGTTGAGGAGCGCGAGCGTGACCGCGAACTGCCCGATGAGCAACGCAGTGGTCCAGCGCCGCACTTTTGGCGGCGTGCTTAGACGGCCGCCTTCCTTCAATCCATCGGCGGTAGCGTGACGCGAGGCCCAGATGGCCGGCGCCAGGCCGAAGAGGCCGGTCGTGACGAGAGCGATCGCCGCCAGCGTGGCGAGCAGGCGGGCGTCCATCTTGATGTGCCAATAGGGCAGCTGCGGAGCGGCCTGCGATGCCGAGATCGTCAGCGTGAGCCAAGAGCCTCCGACCGCGAGAATCCAGGCCACGAACGCCAGCACCAGGCTTTCGATCAACAGTCCCCGTACGATCCGCCACCGCGTAGCGCCGATCGCCAGCCGAATCGCGATCTCGCGCGATCGATAGGCCGCGCGCGCCAGCAGAAGATTCGCGAGGTTGGCGGCGGCGATGAGCAGGACGAAGGCGGCGGCCAGCAGCGGCATGTAGATCGCCGAGTTGGTCAGCGTCACACCGCCGTTGTAGGCCTCGAGCAGCGTATTGACGAGCGGCCGGATGTCTTTGTTCGTGTCCGGATGCGCAGCCGAGATGTTCGCTGCGATCGGCGAGAGGTCGGCTCGAACGCGCTCGAGGTCGGCGCTATCAGGCAGGCGGCCGATCATCATCAGCGGACGGGTGTCGCGCCGTTGCGCGGCCAATCCGGGCATCTGCGCCAGCGGCAGCCAGACATCCGTGAAGTCGATGAAACGGATGCCGTCAGGCATCACGCCGACGATGGTCGCGGGCGTGGCGCCGTTGATCGAGACCTGACGTCCCAGCACATCGCGACTGGCCGCGTAACGGCTCTTCCAGATGTTGCTGGAAATGATGACGACAGCTTCTGCGCCAGGACGATCGTCGGATGACGTGAAGTCGCGACCGAGCCTGGGCTTGACCCGAAGTACGGAGAAGGTGTCGGCGGATACATACAGCCCCTCGAACTGCTCGGGTTCGGCGCCGTCGCGTCCCAGGCTGATGGCGCCGATCGCAAAGGCGGCCGCCGGACCGTCTAGTACCCGCGCGTCACGTCGCCAATCCTGGTAATCGGCGAACGAGAGGCCGGCCTCCCGGCCGCGCGCGTCGACCGTCCTCATGATCGCAATGCGGTCGGGGCGCTCGAATGGGAAATCGCGCCACAGGTCGGCGTAGGTGTTGATGAAGATCGTGTTCGCCACGCCCATCGCGAGCGCGAGGGTGAGGATTGCGCCGGCCGTGGCCCACCCGTTCCGGGCGAGGATGCGACACGCGAATCGCACGTCGGCCGCCAGGTCGGCGAGTACGGGAGGGCGACGCACGTCACGGCACGCCTCTTTGATCTGGTCGAGGCCGCCGGACGTCAACCGCATTTGCCGGCGCGCGTCGGCATCCGATTCGCCTCCGCGGACGCGGTCGGCGATCTCCCGTTCGAGGTGGTCGCGCAGCTCGGCGTCGAGTTCGCGTTCGAGCGCCTGTTGCCGGAGCAGGCGGCGCCACCAGGTCATCGCGACTCGCCCGATGGTTTGAGAATCAGCTCGATCGCTTCGGTCAACCGCAGCCAGCTGGCCGCTTCGGCCTTCAGTTGCTTTCGCCCTTTCGGCGTGAGGCTGTAGAACTTCGACTCACGCCCGGTATCCGACGCTCTCCAGTCCGCGGTCAGCAGGCCGCGGTTTTCAAGCCGGTGAAGAGCGGGGTAGAGCGAGCCTTGCGGCACCTGGACCACGTCGCGCGAGACCAGCTGAAGGCGCTGCGCAATCGCGTAGCCGTGAATGGCCCCGGCGGCGACGACCTGGAGGATCAACAGGTCGAGCGTGCCCTGCGGCAGATCGGACTTGTCCGGCACTCCACACCTCGTCCTTCTACCTATATCGCACTATATGTAGAAGGGCAAGGTGTCGTGACAAAAAAAGAGGCCGGATCGCTCCGGCCCCTTTTGGTTTCTCGCCTGGCTAGCGCGACGTAGTCGTCTGCGAGGGCGTCACATGAATCAAGGCGCCGGGGTTGGCGTCTTCGAGCATCCACAGCGAGCCGTCCGGACCCTGCTCCACATCGCGGACGCGTTTGCCCACGTTCCAGCGCTCGGCGGCTTTCGCACCGCCGTGGCCGTCGAACACGATGCGGACGAGTGACGTGGTCGCCAGACCACTGATCAGGCCGCTGCCGTTCCACTGGGGGAAGCCCTGGGTGCTGTTGTAGAACATCAGATTGCCTGGGGCGATGACCGGCACCCAGTAGAGGACCGGCTTCGCGAGATCAGGCCGCGTGTCGGGGCTGGCGACCGGCACGCCGTTGTAGTTCATTCCGTAGGAGACGAGCGGCCAGCCGTAGTTCTTCCCCTTCTCGATCAGGTTCAGCTCGTCGCCGCCGCGCGGGCCGTGCTCGACCTCCCAGAGTTCGCCGTTGGGCGAAAACGCCAGGCCGTAAGGGGTGCGGACGCCGCTCGCCCAGGTTTCCGCCGGCGTCATGTTCGGACCGGGAAACGTGTAGGTGCTCACAACGGTCGCGGTCTTGGCTTTTTCGGTGTCGGCGGGCGGATCGATCAGCGGAATCGTGGCCGCGCCGGTCTTGCCGAAGTTGGGATTGCCTGGTGCGGGTTTGCCATCAAGCGTCAGCCGCAGAATCTTGCCGACCGGCTGGTCCGGATCCTGAGCAGGGGTCATTCGCTGACGATCGCCGACCGCGAGGAACAGGAA